>NZ_QAIH01000245.1 GCF_003060895.1 Acidovorax sp. HMWF029
TGTGGGGATGATTGCTCCTAAAAATGGAGCGATATGCGCTTTGTGGGCCCGCGGTGGGGTCGTTTATCGCCAGAAATCGCGATGCAATGCGGTGATCTCGTCCTGCAGTGCGGGCACCGGGCCCAGCACCTCGGTGGAGCGCTGGCCGCTGGCAAACACCGTGCGGCAAGGCAAGGCCAACGTCGGATTCTCGGGGTGGTCGCCCGTCAGGGCGAGCAGGGCGGTTTCTTCGGCGCCATACAACACACGCCCGATGCCCGCCCAGTAGATGGTGCCTGCACACATGGCGCAGGGCTCGAAGGTGGTGACCAGGGTGCACTGGGCCAGGTAGGCCCCGTGGTAGTTGGCCGCAGCCGTGCGTGCCAGGGTGCTCTCGGCGTGGTTCACCGTGTCGATGTTGCCCTGCTCGGCCAGCACGGTTTCGCCATCGGGCGCGACCAGCAGGGCGCCGAAGGGGTGGCGGCCCATGTCCTTGGCGCGTTGGGCCACAGCGTTGGCGCGGCGCAGCAGCGCGGTTGCCTGGGCTTCGCTCAACGGGGTCGTGTTATTCACCCTGGGAGCCTCTGTGCGCCCACCCGGTGGTGCGCTTTTCGATCCAGCTGAACAGCTCGTACATCACCATGGCCATGGCACCCACCACCATCAGGCCGGCAAACGCCAGGCCCATCTGCATGGACGAGCCCGCGCTGATGAGCAGGTAGCCAATGCCTTCATTGGCCGCGGTCATCTCCGACACGGTGGTGCCCACAAAAGCCAGCGTGATGGCGACCTTGAGCGAGCCGTAGAAATACGGCATGGAGCGGGGCAGCCCCACCTTGGTCAGCACGTCCCAGCGCTTGGCGCCCAGCACGCGCAGCACGTCTTCCAGCTCGGGTTCCAGCGTGGCCAGGCCGGTGGCGATGTTGACCATGATGGGGAAGAAGCTGATGAGAAAGGCCGTGAGGATGGCCGGGCCCACGCCGATACCAAACCACACCACCAGGATGGGAACAAAGGCTGCCTTGGGCAGGGCGTTGAACGCGGTCATTAGTGGGTAGACGGCGGCGTAGGCGATGCGCGAGCTGCCGATCACAAAGCCCAGCAGCACGCCCACCACGATGGCGATACCAAAGCCCGCCATGGTGACCCAGAAGGTGCGCCAGGCATGGCCTGCGATGACGCCGCTGAACTCCACCAGCTGCACGCCGATGGCCCAGGGGCTGGGGAAAAGGTATTCAGGGATGCTGAAGGCCGAGCAGACGATCTGCCACAGCAGGATGATGGCGACGAGCAGGATCCAGGGGGACCAGCGCTCCACAGTTTTCTTGTGCATGACTCGCTTTGTTTATTGCTGGATGGGCGCGCCCGCTTTGCGCAGGGCGCCGATGTGGCCGCGCAGCTCGTGCACGATGTCGGTGAATTCCTTGGTGTAGGTGATTTCAAGGTCACGCGGGCGGGGCAGCTCGATCTCCTTGCGCACTACAAACCGGCCAGGGCTCTTGCTCATCACATACACCGTATCGGCCAGGAAGACCGACTCGCGCAGGTCGTGCGTGACCAGGATCACGTTGAACTGCTGCTCGGTCCACAGGTCGCGCAGGATGCACCACAGCTCCTCGCGCGTGAACGCGTCGAGCGCGCCGAAGGGCTCGTCCAGCAGCAGCATCTTGGGCTCATGGATCAGCGCGCGGCAGATGCTGGCGCGCTGCTGCATGCCGCCTGAGAGTTGCCAGGGGAACTTGTCTTCGTAGCCCGCAAGGCCCACCTTCTGCAGAAGTTTGCGGGCACGCTCTTCGTACTCTTTGCGCTTTTGCTTGAAGTTGCTGCGGTAGGGCTCGACGATTTCGAGCGGCAGCAACACGTTGTCCACCGTGGTGCGCCAGGGCAGCAGCGAGGGCGCCTGGAACGCCATGCCCGAGACCTTGAGCGGCCCGGTCACGGGTTGGCCGTCGATGAGGATCTTGCCCATCGAGGGCATCTTCAGGCCGGTGGCCAGCTTCATGAAGGTGGACTTGCCACAGCCCGAGGGGCCGACGATGGCGATGAACTCGCCGCGCCGCACCTGCAGGTCGATGGCTTCCACCGCAAACTGGTTCTTCGCGCGCAGCTCGTCGTTGTAGGCGAGCCAGACATCGCGAAAGTCCACAAAAAAGGAATCGGCAGCCTGCATGGAAAGTAGTTCTAATTTTTGAATAAAAAAGGCTGCTTGCGCGCGTCCAGCGTGCGCAAGCAGCTATCAAATTGATAGTTTTACTTCTTCGGCAGGATGTTCAGCTCGGCCGTGCTGGGCAGGAAGCTGGGATTCCACACATCGTCGGCGTTCACGCGGGTCTTGGTGTTGAATGCGTCGGACACCTGCGAGGCCATCAGCGACAGGCGGCCGGGTACCGCCTTGCCAAAACCTTCGGCGCGCGCATCGGGGCTGTTGATCACGGTATCGATGGCCAGTTGCAGGCGGCGGGTTTCGAGCGGCACGTTCACGATGCCGTCGCGCGCCTTCACATGTTCGATGGCGGCGGCGGGGTTGGCGATCACTTCCTTGGCGCCTTTGGCAAAGGCCGACAGGAAAGCCTTGATGGCGGCCGGGTTCTCCTTGATGAGCTTGGGGCTGGCGATGATCACGTTGCCATAGAGCTTCACGCCGAAGTCGGCATAGGGCAGCACCACCACATCGGCGGCCTTGGCACCGCGCGCTTCCAGGTTGAGCAGCGAGGTGAAGGTGAATCCGGTGATGGCGTCCACATCGCCGCGCACCAGCATGGTTTCGCGCAGCGGGGGGTCCATGGCGGTCCAGGTCACGGCGCCGATGCCGTTGGCCTTCTGGAAGATGGGGAACGCGCGGCGGCCCGCGTCGAACACGGGGGCGCCCAGCTTCTTGCCTGCCAGGTCTGCGGGCTTGGTGATGCCGCTCTTCTTGAGCGCCATGACCGAAGCGGGCGTGTTGTTGTAGACCATCATCACCGCCACGGGCTTGTTCTGCGCGTCGGGGTTGTTGGCGTGAAATTCCATCACAGCGGCCAGGTCGGCAAAGCCCATGTCGTAGGTGCCCGAGGCCACGCGCTGCACTGCGCCGCCTGAACCATTGCCTGCATCCACCGCCACGTCGAGGCCGGCGGCCTTGAAGTAGCCCTTGGCAACTGGTTGAAGGAACAGGGCCGCAGGGCCTTCAAAGCGCCAGTCAAGCTGGAACTTGATCGGTGTCGTGGCTTGGGCCTGGGCCGTGCTGAAGGTGCTGGCGGCAGCGAGCAGGAGGGCGGCTTGCAGGAGAGTGCGTTTGTTCATGGGTAGGTTCCTGTCAGAAGACGGCGGGGAAAGTGGGTGCAACAGCGGGAGCAAAAGCGAAAGAGCGGAACAGCAGGTGCTTCAGCGGTTCGTCACCATGCCATGGTGGTTCAGTCAGCAAAAACGATGCCTGGTTTCACCGGGGCGTGGAGGGGTTGTGGTCTATTGTTCGCCAGTTTGGTGCATGCGGTTCTACAGGCTTTCCCGAAATGGTGCAAAGGGGTTTTGACAGGGGGCCAGGGTGCCGGGGCGCGCGACTTGTGCCGAAGGCTTCTTGTGGCCTTTTGGGCTGAAACGGATGCTGCTTTCGGCCCCATCACCGCGTTGCTGTGGTCGGTTGCGCGCCCGTGCATTGGGGCAAACGCGCAGGTCATGCCAGCGCGCTGGTGGTACAACAAAAGCCCTGTATCCAGTTTGTTGTCCCCGATTTCAGTATTCACACCAGCACTTGGGAGGGTTCCTCATGGCAGACATCCAGGCATTTTTTGAAAACGTGCAGTTACCCACCATCCCCGACGTGGCACGCGAGCTGATCGCCACCATGAAGGACGATGAAATTCCTTTCGAGAAAGTGCGGGGGGCCATCTCCAAGGACCCGGCCCTCACGGCCAAGCTCATCCGCCTGGCCAACAGTGCGCGTTTTGGCCTGCCGCGGCAGGTGGCGTCGCTGGACGATGCCATCACCATGGTGGGGCTCAACCAGGTGCGCACACTGGCGCTGGCGTCCTGCATGTCGGGTGTGTTCAAGGACGCGCCAGGGGTGGACGCTGATGCGTTCTGGAAGGAGAGCATGGCGATTGCGGGTTACTCGCAATGGCTGGCCCGAACGCTGGGATCCAGCGTGCAGGAGTCGTGGCTCGCGGGTTTTCTGGTGCGGCTGGGCGAATTGATCATCGCCCAGAAGGCGCCTGAGCAAATTCCGGCCATCGAACAGCTGCCCCATCACGCGGGCGGGCGCTGGGAGCGCGAACGCACCTTGCTGGGCTTTACCGAAGCCCAGGTGACGGCCGAGTTGGCGCGGCGCTGGCGGTTTCCTGACACCATCATCCGTGCGCTGGAGACGGCGGAAGACCCGGTGGCCGCCACCCCCTTCTGCCGCTTGGGCGGCATTCTGCATGTGGCCACCTTGCTGGCCGAGATCGGGCTGGAGGAACCGATGTCGCCCGTCGACACCATTGCCAGCCTGCCCGCCGAGATAAAAAAAGCGCTGCAGCTTGACTCCCACTGGCTGGCTGAGCACCTTCCGCCTGTGGCGGACTACGTGGATGTGTCAGTCCGTTGAACACGTGTCACCCATAAAAAAAGGCCCCTTGGGGCCTTTTTTTTTACTTGGCGCGATCCATCAGGCCGCGCGCGCTGCAGCGCTGGCCACGGCCAGGGCAGTCATGTTGAAGACCCGGCGCACGGTGGCGGCGGGCGTCAGGATGTAGGCCGTGGCTGCGCCACCCATGAGGATGGGGCCCACGGTCACGCCGCCGCTGGTGGTGGTCTTGAGCACGTTGTAGAGGATGTTGGCCGCGTCCAGGTTGGGGCAGATCAGCAGATTGGCCGAGTCGGTGAGCGTGGAGTCCGCCATGTAGGCGTTGCGGATGTTTGGCTCCAGCGCGGCGTCGCCGTGCAGCTCGCCGTCGCACTCGATCTCGGGGTGGGTGGCCACGAACAGGTCCCGCGCCTCGCGCATCTTGCGGGCCGAGGCACGCTTTGACGAGCCGTAGCTCGAGTGCGACAGAAAAGCGACCTTGGGCGGCAGGCCAAAGCGCTGCACCTCCTGCACCGACATCCATGCGATGTCGGCCAGTTGCTGGGCGGTGGGGTCCTCGTTCACATAGGTGTCGGCGATGAACAGCGTGCCCCGATTTGTCATCAGTGCGTTGAGGGCCGCGTAGTCGCGTGCACCCTCCTGGCGGCCGATGATGGAGTGGATGCGCTCCAGGTGCGTCTCATACGTACCCACCAGGCCGCAGATCATCGCGTCGGCGTCGCCCAGCTTCACCATCAGCGAGGCAATGATGGTGTTGGAGCGGCGCACTGCGGCCTTGGCCACTTCGGGCGTGGCGCCGTTGCGCTTCATGAGGCTGTGGTAGTGCTCCCAGTATTGGCGAAAGCGCGGGTCGTCTTCGGGGTTGCACACCTCCACATCCTTGCCCAGCTGCATGCGAAGGCCCGCCTTGGAGATGCGTGCGGCAATCACGGCGGGGCGGCCGATGAGGATGGGCTGGGCGATCTTGTCGTCGATGGCCATCTGCGCGGCGCGCAGGGCGCGCTCGTCTTCACCGTCGGCATAGGCCACGCGCTTTTGCGCGTCGGGCAAGGCCTTCGCCGCGTTGATCACGGGGCGCATCAGCATGCCGGTCTGGTAGACAAAGCGCGACAGGGTTTCCTTGTAGGCCTCCATGTCTTCGATGGGGCGCGTGGCCACGCCGGATTCGGCAGCGGCCTTGGCCACGGCAGGCGCGATCTTGAGGATCAAGCGTGAGTCGAACGGAGTGGGAATGAGGTAGTCGGGGCCGAAGGTGAGTTCCTTGCCCGCGTAGGCGCTGGCCACCTCTTCGCTGATGTCTGCTTTGGCGAGGTCTGCAATCTGGCGCACGCAGGCCAGCTTCATGGCCTCGGTGATCTTGGTGGCGCCGCAGTCGAGCGCGCCACGGAAGATGTACGGGAAGCACAGGACGTTGTTGACCTGGTTGGGGTAGTCCGAGCGGCCGGTGGCGATGATGCAGTCGGGGCGGATGGCCTTGGCCAGCTCGGGGCGGATTTCGGGCTCGGGGTTGGCCAATGCCAGGATGATGGGCTTCGGCGCCATGGTCTTGACCATGTCGGCCGTGAGCACACCGGGGGCCGAGCAGCCCAGGAACACGTCGGCGCCGTTGACCGCATCGGCCAGCGTGCGGGCGTCGGTCTTCTGCGCGTAGGCGGCTTTCGATTCGTCGTAGCCACCGGGGCGGCCTTCGTAGATCACGCCCTTGGAGTCGCAAACAAAGACGTTCTCGCGCTTCACACCCAGGCCCACCATCACATTCAGGCAGGCAATGGCCGCAGCGCCCGCGCCCGATACGGCAATCTTGACCTGGTCGATCTGCTTGTCTACCAGCTCCAGGCCGTTGAGCAGCGCGGCGCTGCTGATGATGGCCGTGCCGTGCTGGTCGTCATGGAACACCGGGATGTTCATTCGCTTGCTGAGTTCGCGCTCGATGTAAAAGCACTCGGGCGCCTTGATGTCTTCGAGGTTGATGCCGCCCAGCGTGGGCTCCATGGCCGCGATGATCTCCACGAGTTTGTCCGGGTCGCGCTCGGCCAGTTCGATGTCGAACACATCGACGCCCGCAAACTTCTTGAACAGGCAGCCCTTGCCCTCCATCACCGGCTTGCCAGCCAGCGGGCCGATGTCGCCCAGGCCCAGCACGGCTGTGCCATTGGTGATCACGCCCACCAGGTTGCCGCGCGAGGTGTAGTCGAATGCCTTGGACGGATCGGCCTGGATGTCCAGGCAGGGGTAGGCCACGCCGGGCGAGTAGGCCAGCGACAGGTCGCGCTGGTTGGACAAAGGTTTGGTGGGGGTCACCGCAATCTTGCCCCGGCCGGGGTTGCGGTGGTATTCGCGCGCAGCGTCGCGCAGCGATTCTTCGGCGGCGGAAAGTTTCTGGGTCATACGGAAATCCTGGAAGTCCTCGGCGGAATGCAAAACAAGGGTACCCGATGGCGTGGGGGGCTGGCATGCCGGTTTATGCGGATGCGGCATGAAGCCAAAACCCCCTGGCAGCCGGGGGAAGCCGGCATGCATGCAGGGGGCAGGGCCACGCGGGCGTGGCAGGGGTTTCTCAAGGCAGCGGGCAGGCGGGATGCTAGTGGGCGTCGGCCTGGCGTGCGGCGTTGACAGCGGCGGAGGTGTCGCGGCTGGCGCCATTGAAGAAAACGTTCAGGGCCACAGCCGTGATCGAGGCCAGCAGGATACCGGATTCGATCAGGGGATGGATCGCATGGGGCATCCACTGGCGAAAGTTGGGTGCAATCAGCGGGATCATGCCCACGCCGATGGAAACGGCCACGATCATCGCGTTGAAGCGGTTGTGCTTGAAATCCACCCCGCCCAGGATGCGGATTCCTGTGGCAGCCACCATGCCGAACATCACCAGGCCTGCGCCGCCCAGCACCATGGTGGGAAGGGACTCGACCAGCGCCGCCATCTTGGGCAGCACCCCGAGCACGATCAGGATCACACCGCCCGCCACGCATACAAAGCGGCTCTTGACGCCCGTGACGGCCACCAGGCCCACGTTCTGCGAGAAGCTGGTGTAAGGGAAGGTGTTGAAGATGCCTCCCAGCAGCGTGCCCAGGCCATCGGTGCGCAGGCCGCGTGTGAGGTCGGCTTGGTCGATCTTGCGGTCGGTCATCTCGCCCAGGGCCAGGAACATGCCGGTCGATTCGATCATCACCACGATCATCACCAGCGTCATGGTCAGGATCAGGATGGGGTCGAACACCGGGCTGGCAATTTCGAAGGGAAGCACCAGGTCAAACCACTGTGCCTTGGCCACCTTTTCGAACGACATCAGGCCCATGGCCACTGCAATCACGGCGCCGATGACGATGCCCAGCAACACCGAGATATTGGCGATGAAGCCTTTGGCAAACTTGGCAATCAGCAGGATGGACACCAGTACCACGGCCGAGATGCCCACGCCGGTGAGGTCGGCATACTTGGGGTTGGGCACCGTGGGCACCACCGCAAAACCCTTGGGCACAGGGGGCAGGGACGAGCCCGGCGCCCCTGCGACGGACTGCATCTCACTGAGCCACTTGATGTGCTCGGGGTTCACCACATTGGGCGCTGTGGGCCCTACCGGGTTGCCAAAAATCCAGTTGATGCCCACGCGCATCAGGCTGATGCCGATCACCGCAATGATGGTGCCGGTGACCACCGGCGGAAAGAACCGCAGCATGCGGCTCACCAGCGGAGCGATGAGGACGGAGATCACCCCCGCGCCGATCACCGAGCCAAAAATCAGCCCTGCCCCTGCGGTGCCCCCTGTGCTCTGCGCCATGGACACCATAGGCGCCACCGATGCAAAGGTCACGCCCATCATCACCGGCAGCCGGATGCCGAACCACTGCGAGGCGCCCAGCGCCTGGATCAGGGTGACCAGGCCGCAGACGAACAGATCGGCTGAGATCAGCTTGGCCACCTGGTCGGGCGTGAGGTTGAGCGCACGGCCGACGATGAGCGGCACGGCCACCGCACCGGCATACATCACCAGCACATGCTGCAGGCCCAGCGCCGTGAGGCGCCCCAAGGGCAGGTGTTCATCCACGGGATGCACGGGCGGGGTCATGGGAATTCCTTTTGTACGGGGCCTGAGGGATGGGTTGTGATCTGTGTGCAATACGGTGCACAGCAGTCCATACAAAAATCGTATACAAAATATTCGAAACGGCTTATCCCGGTAAACCCTTAGGTGAAGCGCCAATACCCCCAGCGCGTCAGGCGGTGGAGGAAGAGAGATGGGTGGCCGGGGACCGACCTTGCGTATGTGGGCGCTTCAGGTCGCGCCGCGCGGCGCCGCCAAAGGGGCGAGCGACTCGCGCAGTCGGTCGCGCACCAGCGGCTGGCCGGGGTTGAGTGCTGCTTCCACGTGGCCGATGTGGGCCAGCAGGCGCTCGCGCGCCAGCGCCGCGTTGCCCGCTTCCAGGGCCTCGACGATGGACTCGTGCTCCGCGCACGACTGGCTGGCCTCGTGGCGTGACTGGTAAAGCGATGCCGCCAGCGTGGTGCGCGCAGTGAGGTCGCGCAGGATGTCGCTCAGGCTGCGGTGGCCCATGGCTTCGGCCAGACATACGTGGAAGTCTGCGAGCAAGAAGGCACGCGTGGCGGCGTCGGCACCCTCGATGGCGCGCTGCTCATCGGCGATGTGGGCGCGCAGCCGGGGAATGACTGCCTGCAGCGGGCGCCCCGCATCGGCCAGGATGCCCGATTCGATGATGCGCCGGGCCGAGAACGCATCGCGCGCATCGTCCACCGATGGCTCCACCACATACCAGCCCCGGCGCGGGCGCACTTCAACAAAACCGCGTGCTTGCAACTGCATCAGTGCTTCGCGCACCAAGGTGCGGCTCACGCCGAAAAGATCGGCCAGCTCCTGTTCGCCCAGGCGTTCGCCAGGAGCGAGTTTCTGGGCCAGGATGGATTCCACCACCTGCTGGGCGATCTGGGTCTGGTTGGTGCTCATGGGGCCGATTGTGGCGCCGGTTGTGGCTGCCGCAGCGGTTGCTGCTGCGCAGGCTGCAGGGGCGGGAGGTTCTGCCCGTCCAGCACCGCGTGGGCGCGGTCGCGGTCGATGTCGCCCTCCCACGCGGCAATCGCCACGGTGGCCACGCAGTTGCCGATCAGGTTGCCCAGGGCGCGGGCAATGCCCATGAACCAGTCCACCGACAGCACCAGCACCAGGCCGATGGCAGAGATGGCCGGAATGGCATGCAGCGTGGCAGCCAGCACCACGATGGCCGAGCCCGGCACGCCATGTGCGCCCTTGGATGTGACCAGCGAGATCGCCAGGATGGTCAGCAGGTCGGTCATGGTGATGGGCGTGTTCGTGGCCTGGGCGATGAACACGGCCGCCAGCGTGATGTAGATCGAGAACGCGTCCAGGTTGAACGAGTAGCCCGTGGGGATCACCAGGCCCACGGTCGAATCGCGGATGCCCATGTGCTTGAGCTTGGCCATGATTTGGGGCAGCACGCTGTCGGACGACGTGGTGGCAAACACCACGGCCAGCTCCTCGCGCAGGTAGCGCAGCAGCTTGAACAGGCTGAAGCCCGAAAACCGCATGATCAGGCCCAGCACCACCACCACGAAGATGAACACCGCCGCGTAGAACAGCACCACCAGCATGCCCAGCTGCTTGAGCGAGCCGATGCCGTACTTGCCCACCGTGAAGGCAATGGCACCCAGCACACCGAGCGGCGCCAGCTTGATGATCAGGCCCATGGTCTTGAACAGCACATGCGACAGGTCTTCGATGAGGCTGGTGACCCGTGCACCGCGCTCGCCCATGAGCGCAAGCGCGCAGCCGAACACGATGGAGAAAAGCAGCACCTGTAGCACGTCGCCATTGGCAAACGCGCTCACGGCCGTGGTGGGGATGAGCTTGAGCAAAAAGTCGCTGAAGCCGCCACCGGTGAGCTTGCTCGCGTTTTCCGCATAGGAGCCCATGGCCTTGGGGTCCAGTGCCTTGGGGTCCACGTTCATGCCCACACCCGGCTCGAACCAGAACGCCAGCCCCAGGCCCAGCACCAGGGCGAGGGTGGTGACCACCTCGAAGTAGATCAGCGACTTGATGCCCACGCGGCCCACCCGCTTGAGGTCGCCCGTGCCCGCGATGCCATGTACCACCACGCAAAAGACGATGAGCGGGATCAGCATCTTGATGAGCTTGATGAAGCCATCGCCCAGCGGCTTGAGCTGCACGGCCGTTTCAGGCCAGAGCAGCCCGATGGCCACTCCGGCAATCAAGGCCAGGATCACCCGGCCGAACAATGAGTTGAGAAAGCGAAACATGGGAACCCTTTGCGGAGAAAAAGGACGGAGTGGTGCTGCAATCAATCTTGCATACAAGAACTGTAGACAACTGTGGAGGGCCAGAACATGGGGTTATCCCGCGCTGTGTCGCCGGGGCGGCTTGAGCGCACGCATCGGGGTTGAAGTACTTTTGACTTTGACAAGCGGTTACCTCGGGGTTACTGCTCCACAATCGCCCGCGGAGACACCCCATGACCCCCCAAGACAACCGGCCCGACCCCGTTCGCCAGAGTGGCGAGTTCCTCGAATACCTCTACCGCGTGGCCGTGCGCCGTGCACTGCCGCTGCACAACACCGCTGCTTTTCTGCCCGCCGCACCCAGCCGCGAGAGCGGCGGTCGCACTCTGGTGCTT
>NZ_QAIH01000246.1 GCF_003060895.1 Acidovorax sp. HMWF029
GTCAAAAATGGCCGTTTCCGCGCGTCTGTATTGCGGTAGCAGCTATTAAATCAGGAGTGTTTGGTGGAGCGGCCATGGGCACGACGCCCCGTGCGCCATGTTACGCGCGCTGTGCGGCGAGCCGCGATGGCGCGTGCAACGAGGGCTTCGCTTTGTGGCAAGGCAGGTGCTGTGATTTGCGTTTGCGCACGTGCCTGCGCAGGCTGGTGGGCCGCTATGCTGCGGGATGGGCACACACAGCGTGCATTCAGTGGTCGGCAGTGTGTCTGCCACCGCTGCCGCCCCTTCATCGACCCACAAGGACATTCCGCCATGAAACTCATCCGCTACGGCCAACCCGGCGCCGAGCGCCCCGGCCTGCTCGACGCCACCGGCACCCTGCGCGACCTGTCGATGCTGCTGCCCGACATCGGCCCCGCCCAGCTCAACTGCCGCACCTTGTCGGCGCTTGCCGCCATCGACGCCAGCCGCTTGCCGCCTGTCTATGGCGCCCCCCGCCTGGGCAGCCCGGTGGGTGGCGTGGGCAAGATCGTGTGCGTAGGGCTCAACTACGCGGACCACGCCCGTGAGGCCGGCCTGCAGCCGCCCGCCGAGCCCGTGCTCTTCATGAAAGCCGTGACGGCGCTCAGCGGCCCCAACGACGATGTTCGTGTTCCGCCCGGCGCCACCAAGACCGACTGGGAGGTCGAGCTGGGCATCGTCATCGGAACCCGTGCGCGCTGCGTGCCAAAGGCGCAGGCGCTGGAACATGTGGCGGGCTACGTGCTGGCCAACGACGTGTCTGAGCGCGCCTGGCAGATGGAGCGCGGCGGCCAGTGGGACAAGGGCAAGAGCCACGACACCTTCGCGCCCATCGGGCCCTGGCTGGTGACACCCGACGAAGTGGGCGACCCGCACACTATCGACCTGTGGCTGGAGGTGAATGGCCAGCGGGTGCAGAACGGCAGCACCCGCAACTTCATTTTTGATGTGCCCACGGTGGTGTCGTACATCAGCGAATTCATGACACTGGAGCCCGGCGACGTGATCCTGACCGGCACCCCTGCTGGCGTGGGCCTGGGGCAAAAGCCCGCCCCCTGGTTCCTCAAGCCCGGCGATGTGATGCGCCTGGGCGCGACCGGCCTGGGCGAGCAGGTGCAAAAGTGTGTGGGGGGATGAGTCGCCGCCGGG
>NZ_QAIH01000247.1 GCF_003060895.1 Acidovorax sp. HMWF029
CCCCCTCCCCTGCGCCGTCAAAGCCAGCCAACCCTTCCACCACATCGGCGCCTGCAGCCACAAGCACCACAGGCGCTGCAACCACCGTGACAGCCGAGGCCGATGACCATATCGCAGGTTTTGCGGCCTGGCGCACCGCCTTTGCGGCACAGGCCCTGGCGGCGGGCATTGCGCCGCACACGGTGCGCGATGTGCTGGGCCAGGCGCAGTGGCAGCCGCGTGTGGTGGAGCTGGACAGGGCCCAGCCCGAGTTCTCGCGCACACCCTGGGCGTACCTCGACAGCGCGGTATCGGCCCAGCGCGTGGCCCAGGGCCAGGCCAAGCTGGCCGAACATGGCCCCACGCTGGAGGCCGCTGCCGCGCGCTACGGCGTACCCGCCACCGTGGTCACCGCCATCTGGGGCATGGAGAGCAACTACGGCAGCAACTTTGGCAGCTTCCGCACCGTGGACGCGCTGGCCACCCTCGCCTACGAAGGGCGCCGCCGCGCGTGGGCCCAAGGCGAGTTGCTGGCGGCGCTGCGCATCGTGGACCGGGGCGACATTGCGGCCGACCGCATGCTGGGCTCCTGGGCTGGCGCCATGGGGCACACGCAGTTTCTACCCTCGGTGTTTTTGGCCTACGCCGTGGATGCCGATGGTGATGGAAGGCGCGATATCTGGGGCAGCATCCCCGACGTTCTGACCTCCACCGCGCACTTCCTCGCCCGCTCGGGCTGGCTGGCCAGCGAGACCTGGGGCGCCGAAGTGGTGCTGCCCGCCAATTTCGACCATGCGCGGGCCGACCCAGCCGTGCGGCAGACCACAGCGCAGTGGGAGGCCGAAGGCGTGCGCTCGGCGAACGGACAGCCGCTGCCCACCCTCGGCGCGGCCTCCATCACAGCACCGGCGGGGGCACGTGGCCCGGCCTTTGTGGTGGGTGCGAACTTCCGGGCCATCCTGCGCTACAACAATTCGGTGAACTACGCGCTGGCGGTGGCCCTGCTGTCGCGCCAGATTGGCGGCGGCACGCCCGTCACCGCCGCCTGGCCACGCGATCTGGAACCCTTGTCGCGCACGCAGATGCAGGCGCTGCAGGAGGCGCTGAACCGCAAGGGCTTTGCAGCGGGCGCGCCCGACGGCGTGATGGGCCCCGCTACCCGCGCCGGGCTGCGCGGCTTCCAGCGCAGCGTCGGCCTGGCGGCCGATGGGTATCCCACGTTAGAGCTTTTGCAAAGGCTGCAAACGCCCTGACACGAGCGTCCGATGCGGGTCCGTGGGCAAGGCGCGAGATCAGCGCTCAGAAGCATGTCACCCAGCGAATTGCGGGCCAGCAGCTAAAAGGCCGACTTTGCCGGTCGGGAAACAAAAAAACCACGGCATTCACCGTGGGTTTTTTTGTTTCTTTGTGCGGGCGACGCCCCAAAAGGCGCCTCCACCAGCAGCGTCCGCCGGGTCAGTCCGCCGTGGCCTCTTCAGGCTCAGCGGGCTCGGACTTGGCAGAGCGCTCCTTCTTGGGCAGTGGCTGGATGTCGAGCAACACCTCGGGCGTCTCCACGCCTTTGTCGTCGGTCTTCACCTCGATATCCACCGTCAGGCGCCCACCTTCAGTCAGGCGGCCAAACAGCAGCTCGTCGGCCAGCGCGCGGCGGATGGTGTCCTGGATCAGGCGCTGCATCGGGCGCGCACCCATCAGCGGATCAAAGCCCTTCTTGGCCAGGTGCTTGCGCAACTGGTCGGTGAAGGTGACCTCTACCTTCTTCTCGGCAAGCTGGGTTTCGAGCTGCAGCAGGAACTTGTCCACCACGCGCAGGATGATCTGCTCATCCAGCGCCTTGAAGTTGACGATGGCATCCAGCCGGTTGCGGAACTCGGGCGTGAACAGGCGCTTGATATCGCCCATTTCATCGCCCGCCTGGCGCGGGTTGGTGAAGCCAATGGTCGCCTTGTTCATGGTCTCGGCGCCTGCATTCGTGGTCATGATGATGAGCACGTTGCGGAAGTCGGCCTTGCGACCGTTGTTGTCCGTCAGCGTGCCATGGTCCATGACCTGCAGCAGCACGTTGAAGATGTCCGGGTGCGCTTTCTCGATTTCGTCGAGCAGCAGCACCGCATGGGGCTTCTTCGTGATGGCTTCGGTCAGCAGACCGCCCTGGTCAAACCCGACGTAGCCGGGAGGCGCACCAATCAGGCGGCTCACAGCGTGCCGCTCCATGTACTCGGACATGTCGAAGCGGATCAGCTCGATGCCCATGATGTAGGCGAGTTGCTTGGCCGCTTCGGTCTTGCCAACACCCGTGGGACCACTGAACAGGAACGAGCCAATCGGCTTGTCCCCCTTGCCCAGGCCCGAGCGTGCCATCTTGACCGAGGAGGCGAGCACTTCAAGGGCCTTGTCCTGGCCAAACACCACGCTCTTGAGGTCACGCTCGAGCGTCTGCAGCTTGCTGCGGTCGTCGTTGCTGACATTGGCGGGCGGAATGCGCGCAATCTTGGCCACGATCTCTTCGATCTCGGCCTTGCCGATGGTCTTCTTGCGCTTGCTGGGCACCTGAATGCGCTGCGCGGCACCGGCTTCGTCGATCACGTCGATGGCCTTGTCGGGCAGGTGCCGGTCGTTGATGTACTTGGCGCTCAATTCAGCCGCAGCCTGCAGGGCTGCAGCAGCGTACTTCACGCTGTGGTGCTCCTCGAAGCGGCTCTTGAGGCCCTTCAGGATGTCGATGGTCTCGGCCACGCTGGGCTCGACCACGTCCACCTTCTGGAAGCGGCGAGACAGCGCCGCGTCCTTCTCGAAGATGCCGCGGTATTCCGTGAAGGTGGTCGCGCCGATGCACTTAAGCTGGCCGCTGGAGAGCGCTGGCTTCAGGAGGTTGGATGCATCAAGGGTGCCGCCCGACGCGGCGCCCGCGCCGATCAGGGTGTGGATCTCGTCAATGAACAGGATGGCGTTGGGCTTGTCCTTGAGCGACTTGAGAACGCCCTTGAGGCGCTGCTCGAAATCGCCCCGGTACTTGGTGCCCGCCAGCAGCGCGCCCATGTCGAGCGAATAGACCGTGGCCTCGGCCAGGATTTCGGGCACGTCGTTCTGCGTGATGCGCCAGGCCAAGCCCTCGGCAATCGCCGTCTTGCCCACACCGGCCTCACCCACCAGCAGCGGGTTGTTTTTGCGGCGGCGGCACAGGATCTGGATGGTGCGCTCGACTTCGTAGTGGCGACCGATCAGCGGGTCGATCTTGCCGTCCTTGGCGGCCTGGTTCAGGTTCTGGGTGAACTGCTCCAGGGGCGATGCCTTTTCGCTGCGCTCGCCACCACCGCCCTCTTCGCCCTCGGTCTGGTTCTCGGCCTTGGCGGGTTCTGGCGGTTCGCCTTTTTTGATGCCGTGGGCGATAAAGTTGACCACGTCCAGGCGCGTAACGCCCTGCTGGTGCAGGTAGTACACGGCGTGCGAATCTTTCTCGCCAAAGATGGCCACGAGCACATTGGCGCCCGTCACCTCTTTTTTGCCATTGCCCGTGGACTGCACGTGCATGATGGCACGCTGAATCACGCGCTGGAAGCCCAGCGTGGGTTGGGTGTCCACCTCGTCGGTACCTGCGACCTGCGGGGTATTGTCTTTGATGAAGTTCGACAGCGATGAACGCAGATCATCGATATTGGCCGAACAAGCGCGCAGCACCTCCGCTGCGCTGGGGTTATCGAGCAATGCAAGCAACAGATGCTCCACGGTGATGAACTCGTGGCGCTGCTGGCGGGCCTCAACAAAGGCCATGTGCAAGCTGACTTCCAGTTCCTGGGCAATCATGTGAACTCCTTTGTGCTTGCGTGGAAGGGATAACTGTATTTCGGGATCAAAGACCTGTTATTCAACAGGCTCACTGACACATTGCAGTGGGTGGCCCGCCTTGAGGGCGGCGTCAAGCACTTGCTCCACCTTGGTGGCAGCGACATCGCGGGAGTACACACCGCAAACACCTTTGCCGTCGAGGTGGATTTTCAACATGATCTGGGTCGCTGTTTCGCGGTCCTTGCTGAAAAATTCCTGCAAAACCACGATGACGAACTCCATGGGGGTGTAGTCGTCATTGAGCATGACCACCTGGTACATCTGGGGCGGCTGGGTCTTCTGCGTGCGCCTTTCGAGCACGACCGAACCGCCATCATCCCGCGCTGGCCGTGTAACCGGCGGCGCGGTGGGGGGTGAAGGTGGTTTTGTTGCCATGAAATTCATTCTAGCGACCCGCGCAGGGGACTGCCGCTGAAGAAGTTGGTAGTTGACTCGGTTTTTTCAAGCCATGGCGCCGCGAAGGGCGCTCCTCGGAACCGCACCGCCGGCCTTGCCCCATGCCTTATTCGTACACAACGGTGGCCGCCCCCGGGCCCGCCTGCGCAGTCCACGCCGCCAGGGCTGCATCCGACGGGAAAAACCGCGCGTTTTCACCCAGTTGCAGCTCTGCAACCGCCGCTACGTCTTCGGCCTTGCAGCGCACTCCCATGCGTACACGCAGGCCATGCACCGCCACCTCGCCCTCGGCACTCTCTTCCCGCCGGGCGGGAAACTCCTGCACCAGGCGGGGTACATCGGGCAGTTTCTCTCCAACCACCACATGCAGGTACTTGCCAAAACGGCAGCGTGCACCGGCCAAGTCCCACACCTGTTGCACCTTCACGCGCAGGCCTCCGCTGAAGTGGTCCAGCTGCAGGCGCCCCATCATCACCACAAACTCGTCTTCCTTGAGCTGGTTGCGGTAGGTGTTGAGCAAGGCTTCATCGGCCGATGCCTCGATGACGGCGGATTTGTCATCCAGCTTGAACAGGGCCAGCTTGCCCCGTTGCCCGTTGATGACCCGGAAGTCGCTGATGATCCCGGCCAGCACCTGGGGCTCGCGGCTGTCGAGCAGTTCATCGATCTGGGTGCGCACGAAGCGGCGCACCTCGGTGGCCACTTCATCGAAGAGATGGCCGGACAGGTAAAAGCCCACGGCAGTTTTCTCCTGCGTGAGCCGCTCCTTGATACCCCAGGGCAGTGCCTCCACCAGGTCGGGCTCCTGCGTGCTGGAGCCGTGGGCATCATCGCCCATCATGTCGAACAGCCCTCCCTGGTTCACATTGGCCAGCGTGGCTGCCGCAAAGTCGAAGGCCCGGTCGATAGAAGCCACCATCGCCGCTCGGTTCATGTTGATCGAATCGAACGCACCTGCCTTGATCAGCGCCTCTACGGTGCGTTTGTTCATGCGCGCCTTGTCCACACGCAGACAGAAGTCAAACAGACTCTTGAAAGGCCCGGTGGTAGAGCCATTCGGCCCCTCGCCCCGCCCTTCACGCGCGGCAACAATGGCTTCGATGGCCTGCTGGCCCGTGCCCTTCACGGCGCCCAGGCCATAGCGGATGATCTTGTCGGTGACGGGCTCGAACCGGTACTTTCCCCGGTTCACGTCCGGCGGTTCAAAGGTCATGCCGAAGTGCTTGACCGCGTCCTCGTACAACACCTTGAGCTTATCGGTGTCGTCCATTTCCACGGTCATGTTGGCGCAGAAGAACTCGGCTGTGAAGTGGACCTTGAGCCAGCCCGTGTGATAGGCCAGCAGCGAGTACGCGGCGGCGTGCGACTTGTTGAAGCCGTAGCCCGCGAACTTCTCCATCAGGTCGAACACCTCGTCCGCCTTCTCTTGACCGATGCCTTTTTCGGCTGCCCCCTTGCGGAAGATCTCGCGGTGCTCGGCCATTTCCTCGGCCTTCTTCTTGCCCATGGCCCGACGCAGCATGTCTGCGCCCCCGAGGCTGTAGCCGCCCAGCACCTGGGCGGTCTGCATCACTTGCTCCTGGTACACCATGATCCCGTAGGTTTCGGCCAGTACGGGCTCGACCAGGGGGTGCGGGTACTCCACGGGCTCCTTGCCGTGCTTGCGATTCACGAAAGTGGGGATCAGATCCATGGGGCCCGGGCGGTACAGCGCGTTCAGTGCAATCAGGTCCTCCAGGCGGCTGGGCTTGGCCTCCTTGAGCATGCCCTGCATACCCCGGCTTTCAAACTGGAACACCGCCTCGGTCAACCCGTCCTGAAAGAGCTTGTAGGTCTTGCCATCGTCCAGCGGCACAGTCTCGAACGTGAAATTCTCCTGGCCCTTGTGGCGCTTGATGATGAACTCACGCGCGATCTCCAAAATGGTGAGCGTGGCCAGCCCCAGAAAGTCGAACTTCACGAGACCGATGGCCTCCACGTCGTCCTTGTCGTACTGGCTCACGGCGGATTCGCTGCCCGGCTGCTGGTAGAGCGGACAAAAATCAGTGAGCTTGCCCGGCGCAATCAGCACGCCCCCGGCGTGCATGCCGATGTTGCGCGTCATGCCTTCGAGCTTCTGCGCCATCTCGATGACGGTCTTGACGTCTTCTTCCTTGCGTACGCGCTCGTAGAGCATGGGCTCCAGTTCCAGCGCGTAGTTGTTTTTATCGCCCTCCTTCTTCACCTCGGGCGGGTACTGCAAGGTGTACGACATGCCCGGCTTGCCCGGCACCAGCTTGGAGATGCCATCGCAGAAGGTGTAGCTCATGTCCATCACCCGGCCCACGTCGCGGATGGCAGCCTTGGCTGCCATGGTTCCGAAGGTGGCAATCTGGCTGACTGCGTTCTTGCCGTACTTCTCCTTCACGTAGTCGATCACGCGGTCGCGGTTGCCCTGGCAGAAGTCGATGTCAAAGTCGGGCATCGAAACCCGCTCAGGGTTAAGGAAGCGCTCGAACAACAGGTTGTATTCCAGCGGGTCCAAATCGGTGATCTTGAGCGCGTAGGCGACGAGCGAGCCTGCACCCGACCCGCGCCCCGGCCCCACCGGGCAGCCGTTTTCCTTGGCCCACTGGATGAAGTCGCCCACGATGAGGAAGTAGCCCGGAAACCCCATCTTGAGGATGGTGCCAATCTCGAACTCCAGCCGCTCCACATAGCGCGGGCGCTGGAGCTCGCGGTCGGCCTCCTTGGGGAACAGCAGTTTGAGCCGCGCCTCCAGCCCTTCAAAGGACGCGAAGCGGAAATACTCGTCGATCGGCATGCCGTTGGGCGTGGGAAAGTCCGGCAGTTGCGGCTTGCCCAGTACCAGCGTGAGGTTGCAGCGCTGGGCGATCTCCACGGTGTTCGCAATGGCCGAAGGCACGTCGGCAAACAACGCCTCCATCTCGGCCGATGACTTGAAATACTGGTCGCGGGTGAATTTGCGCACCCGGCGCGGGTTGGCGAGGATTTCGCCCTCTGCGATGCAGATGCGGGCCTCATGCGCCTCGTAGTCGTCCGCCGTGGCAAATTGCACTGGATGTGTGGCCACCACGGGCAGGTTCAGACGCGCCGCCAACTGGGCCGCTGCGGCCACGTGGCCTTCATCCTCAGCGCGGCCCGCGCGTTGCAACTCCATGTAAAAACGGTGCGGAAAAATCCCTGCTAGGCGCAGTGCAAGTTCAGTCGCACCAGACTCGTCACCTTTCAGCAGGGCCTGCCCTACCGGGCCCGCCTGCGCGCCCGAAAGTGCAATCAGGCCTTCGGACAACTCCTGCAGCCAGGCCCATGTGCAGAGCGCCAGGTTCTTGACCACATTGCGCGTCCACGCACGGGCCAGTAGCTCTGACAGGTTGAGGTAGCCCTGACGGCTTTGCACCAGCACGATCATTCGCGATGGCGCAGCCCCCGCTTCGCCTTCCAGAAAAATTTCTGCGCCCAGGATGGGCTTGACGCCCTTGCCTCGGGCTTCCTTGTAGAACTTGATTGCGCCAAAAAGGTTGTTGAGATCGGTGATGGCCAATGCAGGCTGGCCATCCTTGGCGGCCGCTTTGGCCACCTCATCGATTCGGTTGGTACCGTCCACGACGGAAAATTCGGTGTGCAGGCGCAGGTGAACAAACATGGAGCCATTGTAGAAAGCCCCGCACCGTCCGTCCGAAAGCCAGGCACGCAGCACCGCTGGGTGACAACAGCCACCAGTACAATGCCTTTTCTGTTCATGATGCCCGTGGGCCTTGGGCCGGAGGTGCAACACGCGCCCCGGACGAAACCAGCCTCGTGTGCACCTGTCCCCTCATTTGCTGAAAGCTGCTTGCGATGCTGCGTGCCCCACTGCCCCTCGTTTCCGCCCTGCTGCTTGCCGGTCTGCTGGCGGGATGCTCCAGCACCACCGAAGACAAAACGGCTGGCTGGAGCCCCAACCGCATCCACTCGGAAGCCAAGGACGAAATGAGCAGCGGCGCCTACGACAAGGCGGTCCCGCTGCTCGAAAAACTCGAAGGCCGTGCAGCCGGCACACCGCTGGCGCAACAAGCCCAGATCGACAAGGCCTACGCCCACTACAAGGCCGGCGAAAAGGCCCAGGCCATCGCCACGCTGGACCGCTTCATGAAGCTGCATCCAGCCAGCCCTGCACTGGACTACGCGCTTTACCTCAAGGGTCTGGTGAACTTCAACGACAACCTGGGGCTGTTCTCCTTCATCTCGCGCCAGGACCTGTCCGAGCGGGATCAGAAGGCCGCAAAGGACTCGTTTGAGGCCTTCAGCGAACTGTCCACCCGCTTCCCCGACTCGCGCTACACGCAGGACGCGCGCCAGCGCATGACCTACATCGTCAACTCGCTCGCGCAGTATGAAGTGCACGTGGCACGCTATTACTTCCAGCGTGGTGCGTATGTGGCCGCCATCAGCCGCGCGCAGGTGGCCGTGGCCGATTACCAGGGCGTGCCAGCGCTGGAAGAAGCGCTGTACATCCTGATCCAGTCTTATGACGCCCTGGGCATGACCCAGTTGCGTGATGACGCACGCCGCGTGATGGACAAATCCTACCCTCAAAGTCCCTACATGACTGGCGGCTTCAAGGGTAAGTCGGATCCGTGGTGGAAGGTCTGGTAAGCAGCGCCTGCAAGGCTTCTTCAAAAGCCTCTTCCGATTCCAGCCGCCGCATCGGCGGCAATGCAGCCAGCAGGCGTTTGCCATAGCCCATGGTGACAAGGCGGGTGTCCCCCACCACCAGAATCCCTTGGTCCGACTCCCGCCGGATCAACCGCCCTGCCCCTTGCTTAAGCGCCACAGCGGCCTCGGGCAGTGCATAGGCCTTGAAAGCCTTCCCCCCCGCCTTTTCAATCCGCTGGATGCGCGCCTCGACCAAGGGGTCGCCGGGTGGCGGAAACGGCAGCTTGTCGATGACCACGAGTTGCAGCGCGTCGCCGGGCACGTCGAACCCTTCCCAGAAGGTGGCGGACGCGACCAGCACACAGCCCGGCCGACCATGGTCAGCCCCCTCCCGAAAACGCTCCATCAGCCGCCGCTTGGGCCACTCGCCCTGTACCAGCACCTCCAGCGCTCCTGATCCTGCAAACCGCTTCTGAAGTGCGCCCCCCACCGCGCGCAAAGCCTTCAACGTGGTGGTCAGCACCAGGGTGCGCCCTCCCAGCTGCTCGGCCGCCTGGCCCACCCATTGCGCCAGCGCCGGGCTGTGTGCCGGGTCGGCGGGCGCTGGCAAATGGCGCGGCACATACAGCGCGGCCTGCGCTGGGTAGTCGAACGGACTGGCTACCCGCAGTATCTCGGCCGCCTGGAGCCCTGCCCTTTCGGTGAACCAGCTCAGGCGTTCGTCATCACCCAAGGTCGCCGATGTGAAGATCCAGGCCCGGCCCGGGCCTGCAGGGCTGTCATCCGGCCAGCCATCACCACCTGCCCCCTCAGAAGCCTCGGCAGGAGCCCCCAGCAGGCGCGTGCGCATGGCCTCGGCAATGTCCAGCGGCGATTCGACCAGCCGCAGCTGCGTGCCCACATCCACCCAGCGCACCACTTCAGGATCGCTGGGGCCTGAGAACCGGGCCAGGCGCGCCAACAGCTCCGAGCCGCGCTCATACAGGCGCACAAAGTCCGGGGCGATCTCGCTGACCGTATCCAGCGCCTCCTGGGCCTGGGCGCAGGCCAGCGCCACGCCGCGCAGCGCGCCGTGCCAGTGTTCCGTCGGGATTCCCTCCGGGGCCTCATCCGCCCAGCGCAGCTTAGTGGCACCCAGGGTCGTGCGGGCGACCAGGCGCAAGTCCTGCGCCGACAGCTCCACCCGGCAGGACAATCCCACCCAGTCCGCCAGGCCCCGCGCATGCTGCAGACCTGCGGCAAGCAGGTCCCTGCTGAAGTCCATCACCTGCCCCGTGGACAAATGGGTGCCCAAGAACTGTACGCCGGTCTCATTGATCTGGTGCGCCTCATCAAACACCACCACGCGCACCGTGGGCAACAGCTCGGCCATGCCCGACTCGCGCACCGCAACATCGGCAAAAAACAGATGGTGGTTGATGACCACAATGTCAGCCGCCAGCGCCTCGCGCCGCGCCTTGTGCACATGGCACTCACGGAACCGGGGGCACTGCGAGCCCAGGCAGCTCTCCCGGGTGGAGGTAACCAGGGGAATCACGGGCGAGCGGTCATCCAGCCCGGTCAGTTCAGCCAGATCGCCCGACTGGGTGTGGTGTGACCAGTCCTCGACCTTGGCCAGCACACGCGCCACGCCCCGGTCCTGGGCCTGCACGTCCTGGCGCGCCAGCTCCATGCGGTACAGGCACAGGTAACTGGAGCGGCCTTTGAGCAGCGCCATCCGCACGGGCATGCCCAGCGTTTCAACCAGCCAAGGCAAGTCCCGCGCAAAAAGCTGGTCCTGCAGCGCTTTGGTGGCGGTGGACAACAGCACCCTCTCGCCGCTGAGCAGCGCCGGAACCAGGTAAGAGAAGGTCTTGCCCACCCCCGTGCCTGCCTCAACGACCAGGGC
>NZ_QAIH01000025.1 GCF_003060895.1 Acidovorax sp. HMWF029
CGATTGTGGCGATGGCGCGGCAACCCTGGCGCAACCAGGGCTGCACGCCATGCCGTACCGTGGCACCCACTTATGCAACCCGCCCAACGCCTTGTGGCCGCAGACCCCGCAGCGTTTTGCGCGTTGTGCAGGGCCTGCCGCGCGGGCCTCAAAAGGTGATCTTGACCGACGGCGCGCTGCGCAGCGCATCGCCATGGAACACGGCCTCGATGTTGTTCCCGTCCGGGTCCAGCACAAACGCCGCGTAGTAGCCGGGGTGGTACGGGCGTTCACCCGGTGCGCCGTTGTCGGTGCCGCCGTGGGTCAGCGCGGCTTGGTAGAAGGCATCCACCATCGCCCGGTCCTGCGCCTGAAAGGCCAGGTGCGTTCGGCCGGTCAGGTGGCCTTGCGCGGCAGGGCTGTCGGCAGACGACACAAACAGCTCGTCCGCCCAGAAATAGCCCTCGTCGGCGCCACCTATCGGCACCTTCAGCGCCCCCAGCGCGGCTGTGTAAAACGCCTGGCTGGCCGCCAGATCGCGCACAACGAGCTGGATGTGGTCAACCAGCCTGCCCCGGTGGATTTCTTGCGCTTCCATGCTGTGCTCCTTTCGTTCTTCAAGACAGTGCGTGCAGACCCACGCGGTTGCCATCCAGGTCGTGAATGTGCGCAAAGAACCCCATGCCCGGTGGCAGCGCCTGGCGTGGCAGGGCCACGCGGCCGCCCTGGGCCACGGCGCGCTCCAGCGCCGCGTCGAGCGAGGGTGATGCGTCCAGGTACACCAGTGTGCCGCTGCCCGATACCTGCGGGGCAGTCGGGCCCATCATCAACGCGCCGCCCACGCCGTCTGCTGCGCCGTCGTAGGCAAACACGGCGCCTTCGCTCGGGCCCATGGCCTCGCGGCGCATGGGCTGGCCCAGCACGGCTTCGTAAAAGGTCTGGGCGCGGTCGAGTTGAGTGGTGGGGATTTCAAACCAGGCGATGGCGTTTTTCATAAAAGGCTCCTTGTCGTTCAATGAGTGATGGAAAGAAAGAAGCCCCGATGGTGAGCGGAGGCTGCTGACAGCGGCGTGTCAGCAGCCTGTCACCCGGCATCACATCGCCGTGGCGGGCGCCGACGCCGCCACCTGCGCCCGAAACGCACGCGGCGACAGCCCTGCATCGCGCGTGAAGGCGCGGGTGAAGTACGCCGGGTCGGCATAGCCCAGCGTGTAGGCAATGGTGGCCACACCCAGGTGCGTGTAGGCCAGGTTGCGCCGCGCCTCGCGCATCAGGCGCGCTTCAATCAGCCGCTGGGCCGATACGCCCGTGGCAGCCCGCGCCACACGGCTCAGGTGCGTGGGCGACACGGCCAGCGCCCGCGCGTAGTCGGCCACCTGCCAATGCTCCAGAAAATGCGCCTCAATCAGTGCCTCCAGCCGCTGCACCAGGGTGGACTCTGGCGCTGCCGTGTCTGCGGGGTTGTGGTCCTCAATGGCCCGCGCCACCCAGCCCAGCAGCGTGGCGCTCAGGCCCCGCAGCACCAGTGCACGCGCCTTGGCGCGGCCCGAGAACTCCTGCCAGACCTGGCCCATGGTCTGGTGCAGCTCCGGCGGCGCGGGCGCCACGGCGGGCCGAGCCAAGTCCCGCCGCACATCGCCCACCCGCACAAATATCTCGTCCATCAATTCATCGGCCAGCGTGGCCACCCAGCCCTGTGTGTGCTGCGTGAACCGAAACGCATGCACATGCCCCGGCGGCACGTTGATGAGCGCACCGGCAGCCAGCGCGTGCTGCTCGCCATCCAAGTGGGCCACGCCGCCGCCCGATTCGATCAGCAACACCTGGTGCAGCCGGGTGTGCCGGTGCGGCGCCAGCTCCCAGTCGTGCAGCACCGAGCGCTCGGCAATCGTCTCGCAGTGCAGCACGTCGGGCAGGTGCTGCGACTCGCCAAACAGGCTGTACGACTGGATGCTGCTGTGGCTCCCGGCCATGTTCGAAAAGTGCATGTTCTGGCTCTATCCGTCCATTCAACGCGGCGACTGTGCCACGTATCTTTGGGTGGTCCGTTTGATCCATGTCATGAACGCACCAACCATCCTAGGAGACACCATGAAAACCCAGGTTTGCATCATCGGCGGAGGCCCCTCGGGCCTCATGCTCTCGCAGCTCTTGCACCGCAAGGGCATCGACACCATCGTGCTGGAGCGCCAAAGCCGCGAATACGTGCTGGGCCGTATCCGCGCCGGTGTGCTGGAGCATGGCTTTGCCGCACTCATGCGCGAGGCCCAGTGCGGCGAGCGCATGGACCGCGAAGGCGAGATCCACGACGGCTTCATCATTGCCCACGACGGCAAGATGGACCGGGTCGATTTGCACAAGTACAGCGGCGGCAGCTCCGTAGTCGTCTACGGCCAGACCGAGCTGACGCGCGACCTGTACGAAGCGCGCGACCGCATGAAGGGCATCGTCATCCACAACGCCGAAGACGTGCAGCCGCACGACCTCAAAAGTGCCAACCCGTATGTGACCTACCGCAGTGGCGACGAGGTGGTGCGCATCGACTGCGACTTCGTCATCGGCGCTGACGGCTTCCATGGCGTGAGCCGCAAGTCCATCCCGCGCGATGTGCTCAAGGAGTATGAAAAGGTCTACCCCTTCGGCTGGCTGGGCGTGCTCTCGCGCACCAAGCCCGTCTCGCCCGAGCTGATCTACGCCAAGCACGAACGCGGCTTTGCGCTGTGCTCGCTGCGCTCGCAAGTGCTGAGCCGCTACTACATCCAGGTGCCGCTGACCGACAACGTGGAAGACTGGTCCGACGACGCCTTCTGGGCCGAGCTCAAACGCCGCCTGCCCGCCGAGGTGGCCGCCCAACTCATCACCGGCGCATCCATCGAAAAGTCCATCGCCCCCCTGCGCTCCTTCGTGGCCGAGCCCATGCGCTACGGCAACCTGTTCCTGGCCGGCGACGCCGCCCACATCGTGCCGCCCACCGGCGCACGGGGCCTGAACAGCGCGGCATCCGACATCTACTACCTGTACCACGCCATGGTCGCGCACTACAAGGATGGCGACAGCACCGGCCTCGACAAATACTCCGAAAAGGCCCTGGCCCGCGTGTGGAAGGCCCAGCGCTTCTCGTGGTGGATGACGACCATGCTGCACACCTTCCCGGATTCCATCGCGTACGACCAGAAGCTGCAGGACACGGACCTGGCGTATCTGTTCTCGTCCGAGAAGGCGCTGGGGTCGCTGGCGGAGAACTATGTGGGGTTGCCGTTCTGAGCACCTTGCAGTAGCACTGCTAACCAATCAAAGGCTTGCATGGGGTTTCCTCTTGCAAGCCTTTTTCTACGCCCAAATCGGCGTTTAGTGCAGGCAGTCGCGTTGGGCAGCGGTCTCCATCTGCTATGCAAAATTTAGGCAGAACTGATGCTTACGCCCGCACAGCAGGCTCGATAGCATCGCACCAAGTTTTCAGATCATTCGCCCAGTGCTGTCGATGCGCGATTCGGCGATGGCTTGAACACGATGAAGCTGCTGACGCAGCGTTTAGAGGCAGTGCTTCACGGTAGTGAGTGCCAATCAACAGCCAGGAAAATCTCAACAATGGATTGGGTCCCGATAGTCTTCATTATGTTCAAGGTGGCCGTTTTCGGCACCGGCATGTTCTTCGCCATCAAGTGGCATTACGACCAGGGGAAGAAGGCGAAGAACGAAGCCGGCAGATCGCAAATGTTGGCTGAACGCAGGCCGGGCGCGTCGGAGTAGGGGGTTGATGCACCTCGATGATGTGCGGGGTATCAGACTTCCGCCTAGCTGTATCGCGCGATAGTCTCCCTTCACCAAAACCGCGACAGAACGGGCTCGGAATTACTCTGATATGGCGCTGGCCAACGACCAGAAGTGGCCGGGTATCGACCTAGCGTGTCCGTTCTCGTCGGAGAAGGCGCAGGGTCGCTGGTCGAGAACTACGTGGGGTTGTCGTTTGGGTGATCGGTCAGCTTGCGAGCGTATGGTGGCTCCGAAACAAGCAGGTCTTCAGACAGACTCGGCGGAATAAGACCGCATCAGTTCCCATAGCTCATTTGGTGTCTGCGCCCATTGGTCGATACAGCCATCGATCATTGGGTTGTTGCCCCATGGCAATGCTGTGCGAATGTCCGTCTTGATCGCAACAATGTGCTTGCCTAAAGCTTTTGCGTATCCAATCTCTATGCAAACGCCCTCGTCAGGGGTGCGTCCATCAAGGATGGCCAGCAGAACGTCGCACTTATGAATCTCATCGATGTCTCGCAGATACACAGCACGATATACCTCTGATCGGCTGAGGCCCATGGCAAGTTGCTCCGCGACAAGGAGTCCGTCCCTGTGCGGGACATACACCGAGCATGCTGTACTCAGCCCATCCGCGATGCTCTCAACGAACTCACGCTCCGTCGGGGTGAATAGCGGACCAGCCAAATAAATCTTCATGCGTGGGCTCCGTTCGCTTTTTCTTTGCATATCTGATTGAAATCGATCGATGTGTACGGGGTAAAAAGAATTACCTCAAGAACTCTAGTGACAACTTGCGATGGAGTTAGATTCGTCGTGTCGATGATCGTTGCCCCCATGCTTTCCCACATACGCTCAACTGCGTCGATCTGTGGAAGTAGTTGCTCAACGTTGTAGGTCTTGTCTCGTCCCGCAAGCCGCAAAACGAGAACGCGTGGATCGCACGTCAAGACAATCAAGTGACCTGCTGCAATGCTTTTAACAGTCCCTTCTGGGGGCACCATCCAGGTCAACAACTCAGAAGCTCGTGTTGCTACGGCACTATCATCCTTTACGAAGTAAAGAGGATCTAACGGGCTACGGTCAACTACCGCAATAACCTGAGATGCTGCGGAGACTCGTCGGTTCTTTTTTCTGAACTGTTGATTGATCCACCCGTCCACCTCCGCGCGTTGGTCTTCCGAGAGTTCACTGTGCGGTCGGCCAAGAAGTGTGTTTCTTCTATCGACCCATTCATCAAACGTAGCGATGCTTTTCAGCTGCTCTAGGGTCGTTGTCTTTCCTGTGCCAACAGGGCCCGTCAGGTAGTACCTGTACTCCGTTCTTGTTCCATTAGGTTCCGAGTCACATTGCGCATTGAACTCGTCTTGGTCTAAAACCAAGAGGCGCGCCAGCTGCTTGATCTCTGCTGTCGTGAGAAAAAGCGTCACAAGGTTGTAGATCCCGAAGTTGGCTTTGCGAATTGCGTCTTGCTCTTCAGGGCTCGGCTTGTCTTTAGAACACCAGTGAATTTGATAGTGAAAATTTCCTGGATTGCTTCGAGCGGAGATGCGAAGCAGGTGTTTTAGGTTTGCATCGTTCATGGATAGGCCCATGAAGACGATAGTGTGCTTTGCAAGGTGGCTAAGAAGGGACAAGTAGTGCCCTGCGCCAACGTCCACCAACTGATCGGCAAATTCCTGCTCCATGAAGACGACTTGCTCACTTAGTCCGTCAACAGTTTGTAGTGGCAGGAATCCATTCGGGTGGTAAATCACACCCTGGTTTCTCCTGAATTGCGCTGTGGGTTGCCAAATGACTTCGAACCCTTTGTCATCGCCGGTGGGAATGCCACGCTCACTGTTATGGCAGTAGAGCATTCGTTCAACGGTGTCATCGAAGTTGTAATTGATGGTCATTGCCGACCGCTTGATTAGCGAAGCGAGGTCCCAAAGATATGGGTGCTCCTTCAGATCTTCATCGGTTGTCTTGGCGGTGGCATACAGATGCTTATGTACTAGCTTCAACCAACCAGTCTGTACTCTGCGGGCTCTGATCACGGCGTCTTCATTCACACCAATTGCAGGCAGCGACTGCATGTACTTTTGATAGAGAAATTGAGACTGCGCTGTCAGGCTTTCAGACACCTTAAGTAGTTCCGTGCCGTTCACGCGCTCATCGTTTGCAATTCTTTCAATAAGAACTTTCCAGCTCGGAATGGCGAAATCCATGCTTACGCCAGCACCGAGGCACAGCCCGAGGCGATTGTCCTTGGACATGCGCTGGCGCATGTGCACGATATGTTTGATGTTCTCTGATAGAAAGGACATGGTGCTCTCAACGGAAAGTAAAAGATCGCTGCGCGGATGGCGAATCGGTTGACGATTCTTTATCAAGCAAACTAGATTGTTGCTGGCATGGGGAGATCATGCCTTGCTCTACTCAGGTCTTCTAGTCATCCTCGCACGCAAAAAAGCCCGGCAAAAGCCGGGCTTCGCATTTTCAAGCTGCCCTCACTTACAGCTAAAACTCCCCGCACTCTCCACATCCCCCGTCCCGTTGTACCGCGCCACTTTCGGGTACACGCACAGCGGCCGGGTGCGTTTGGCAGACCAGCTGGCGGGCAGCTCGGTGTTGACCACATTGGCGCCTGCGCCACGTGCCTTGGCCGTCACGCTGTCAGGTGCCTTGCCCTGTTCCACCCAGGCCACCAGCGGGGCCAGCATGTCGAACTGGTCGGTGGCGGGGCCGCCGGAGCAGTGGTTCATGCCGGGCACCATGTACAGGCGGGCAAAGTCGTCGGCCTTGCCGCCGTGGCTCGTCTGAACGCGGTCCATCCAGTTCGCGGTGTCGATGGGCGAGAACACGCCGTCGGCCACGCCGTGGTAGACCATCATCTTGGCGCCCCGGTTGCGCAGGGTGCTCAGGTCGGCCGCGTTGGGGGGAGTCATGTACGACCACGATGACTCGGTGTAGACCGGCGTGGTGGCGAACATCTTGGGGTAGTCCGTGTCCATGCTGAAGTTCAGCGCGTACTGCAGGCCGGTGGTGGCCTTGAAGGCGTCCAGGGTGGAGGGCGGTGTGGTGAACAAGAAGGCCACGGCCCCCGCGTCTCGCGTGGTGGGGGCGTTGAAGTGCCAGAACGCAAAGTTGCTGCCTGCCACGCCGGGGTCGAACCAGGTGCCGGTGTACAGCGCTTCGCCCTTGCTGTTTTGGGGCCCGGCAAAGATGCTGGCCAGCACGTTTTTTTGCTCGGCAGAGATGCACGATCCATCCCGCGCAGGGTTGGCGTTGCTGGCAGCGGTGCAGGTGGGCACGTCGCGTTGCAGGTTGAAGGCGGCCTGGCAGGCCTGCACGTCGTTCACCTGGCCGTCGGTGGCGCCGTCCAGCGCGTCGCAGCGCTCCACGATCTTGCGGGCTATGAGCTGGAATTCGGCGGGGCTCACGGCCTTGGTCAGGTCGGGCTGGGCAGATGGACCATTCGCGTCCTTCGGTGCCACCTTGGCGTATTGCTGGGCCTTCCACAGCTGGGCGGTGGCGGCCTTGGGCAGGCTGAAGCCGGGGTTGCCCGCCAGCACGCCGTCGTACTGGTCGGCATAGCGCGATGCGGCCACCATGGCGTGGCGCCCGCCGTTGGAGCAGCCTGCGATGTACGAGCGGTCCGGGCCTTTGCCGTAGGCGCCCTTGATCAGGTCCTTGGCCATGGGCGTGAGGGTGTCCACGGCCTGGTAGCCGTAGTCGCGCCGGGCCTGGGGGTCCAGCCCGAAGAAGGGCGTGGGTGCCCCGTGGCCCGCGTCAGAGCTGAGCACGGCAAAGCCTTGCACCAGGCCGGGGGCCACGGGTGCGGCGCCGCTCACCGCGCCGAGCGCGGTCACCACGCTGCCGTCCAGCCCGCCGTTGGCCTGGTACAGAAAGCGGCCGTTCCAGTCGACGGGCAGGCGGATCTCAAAACCGATGGCGTAGCTGGCGCCGTCCACGGGGCCGGTGCGCTCTTTCATCTTGCCTTTGACGAGGCAGTGCGCGGGCGCCTGGGTGGTGTTGCCCTGCAGGGTGATCGGGCCTTCGGCCACCATCTCGGCCGAGGTGATTCGCGTGTCGGGCAGCGCGAGGCTCTGTGCCAGCGTGGTGCAGTTTTTCAGCGTGGCGGGTGTGGCGGCGCCGAGCTGCGGTGGCGTGGTGCGCGGCGCGCTGGCGCAGGCCACCAGCAGGGCCAGCGGCAACACGGGCAGTGCTGCCAGGCGAAGGGTGCGCGGTGTGGCGCGCCAGGTCAGGCGGTGGGCTCTCGGCTTCATGGTCTGTTGTCTCCGTGGTGTCGGGGCCTGTTACAGCCCGCAGCGCGGCCCCGGCGCGCTGCGGGAGGGAAAGCGAGAATGGGCTGGTGCTACATAATTGATAGCTGTTTGCGCTTATCCATCAGGCGGTGGCAGCCTTTTTGGGCAAAGATTCAAATGCCTGGGCAATGCGCTGGCGCAGGATGGCGGCGCGCATGTCGAATTCGGGCAGCACCCACTGGGTGAGGGCCTGGGCGGGGGCGGTCCAGCGCGGTTCTTCTTGGCTGGCTGCGCTGATCTGGCCCCAGGCCCAGTCCAGCAGCACCAGCGCCACGGCGCGCAGGTAGTCGTCGGCCACCCAGTAGGGCAGTTCGGGGTCAGACTGCGCGGCAATGGCCAGGGTCTGCGTGATCTCGACCAGCGCATGGCGGCGTGCGCTGGCGGCGGGGCTGGGCGCTGCGCCAGGCAGCGTGGTCAGCAGCGTTGCCAGACTTTGGCCACCATCGGCCAGCACCTTGCGTACCAGCAGGTCGATGGCCTGGATCTCGTTGGTGCCTTCGTAGATCATGGCCACGCGCACGTCGCGCACGATCTGCTCGATGCCCCATTCGCGCACATAGCCGTGGCCGCCAAACACCTGCAGGCAGGCGCTGGCACCCTGGAAGCCTTCGGTTGTGAGCGCGGCCTTGAGCACGGGCGTGACCAGTGCGCACCAGCGCTGGGCGGCGGCCCGCTCGCCTGCGTCGGTGCTGTGTTTGGCCACATCGAGTTGCAGGGCTGTGTGGTAGGCCAGCACGCGCCCGCCGTCGATCCAGGCGCGCTGGGTTTGTAGCGCGCGGCGGATGGCAGGGTGGTCTTGAATGAGGCTGGTGTCCTTGGCGCCGGGGGCGCGCATCTGGCGCCGCTCGGCCGCGTAGGCGCTGGCCTTTTGCCATGCGGCTTCGAGCAGGCCGATGCCTTGCAGGCCTACATGCAGGCGCGCGGCGTTCATCATGACGAACATGGCGGCGAGGCCCTTGTTCGGTTCGCCCACCAGCCAGCCGGTGGCGTCGTCAAAGCGCATCACGCAGGTGGGGCTGCCGTGCAGGCCCATTTTTTCTTCGATGCGCTCGCACACCACGGCGTTTCGGGTGCCATCCTGAAGCACCTTGGGCACCAGGAACAGCGAGAGGCCCTTGGTCCCGGCGGGCGCATCGGGCAAACGGGCCAGCACCAGGTGCACGATGTTGTCGGTCAGGTCGTGCTCGCCGCCGGAGATAAAAATCTTGCTGCCGTTCACCCGCGCGCTGCCATCGGGCTGCGGCACGCCGCGTGTGCGCACCAGGCCCAGGTCGCTGCCCGCGTGGGCTTCGGTCAGGCACATGGTGGCCAGCCATTCGCCGGTGGCGACCTTTTCCAGATACTGGGCCTTGAGATCGTCGCTGGCGTGGTGCTTGATGCATTCATACGCGCCGTGCAGCAGGCCGGGCGCCATGGTCCAGCCGTGGTTGGCACCGGCCAGCCATTCAAACAGCACACATTCCAGCACGGCGGGCAGGCCCTGGCCGCCGTCCTCGGGCGCGCAGGCCAGCGCGGGCCAGCCGCCTTGCCAGAAGGCCTGGTAGGCATCGCGGAAGCCGGGTGGGGTGATGACGGCGCCTGCGTCAAAACGGCAACCCACCTCGTCGCCCACACGCTGCAGCGGGGCCACGGCGTTGTCGACAAACTTGGCGGCCTCGTCCAGCACCTGTGCCGCCAGCTCGCCATCGGTGTCGGCAAACGGCGCCAGCGCCTGCCACTGTGCAGGGGCCTGCAGCACCTCGGTCAGCAGGAACTGGATGTCGGTGAGGGCCTGTTGTGCTTGCATGGTTTGCTCTGAAATTGATAGCTAATATCGCTTGATGGTCGCGCGGAGAAGGCTGTTTTTCTTCCAAATTTCGACGCAAGAGCGCGGCGACCGCTTGCGCCCTGGCTTCGACAGGCTCAGCCCGAACGGGTGGGGAGGGGGTGTGGCCAGCCAAGGCGCCAATGCCCATCACGTCAACACCGACAGGCCGGACAGGTTGCCATGGCACACATCCTCCATAACGGGCGCGGCCCAAGCCAGCGCCACCGCGCAAGGGCCGCCCCGCCGCGCTGGTGGCGTCCCCCCTCTGGGGGGAAGGCGCGAAGCGCCTCAGGGGGGAGTCAAGAATCTGCGGTGAAACCGATCTTCTTGATCAGCGGCCCCCAGGTATCGAACTCGGCCTTTTGCCAGCGGGCTTGCTCTTCGGGCGTGGAGCCGTGGGGCATCAGGCCCACGATAGCCAGGCTGTCGATGACCGACTTTTCCTTCAGTGCAGCGTTGATGGCTGCGTTGGCGGCGGTGATCACGGGCTTGGGCGTGGCAGCGGGGGCGTAGAAGCCAAACCACTCTTCGGTGGTCAGCTCAGGGAAGCCTTGCTCTGCAAACGTGGGCACGTCGGGCACGTACTGCGAGCGCTTGGGGCCCGAGGTGGCCAGAATGCGCAGCTTGCCCGCCTTGTAGTTGGCGATGAAGTCGCCATGCGGGGTGACCATGGCTGCGATCTGCCCGCCCACCACATCGGTCACGCCGGGGATGGAGCCACGGTAGGGCACGTGGCGCAGGTCCACGCCGCTGTTGATGCCCAAGAGCGCGCCCAAAAAGTGGGGCGTGGAGCCCGCGCCGGGCGAGCCGTAGCTGGCGTCCTTGGGGTTGGCCTTGGCCCAGGCCAGGAAGTCCTTCACCGTCTTCACGCTGGCGGGCACCATGGGGCCCACGGCCAGACCGTGGTGCATCACGGCCGCAATCGACACGGGCGCGAAGTCCTTGTCGGTGTAGTTCATCTTGCTGTAGATGTGCGGGTAGTTGGCAATGGCCGACACCTGTGCCAGCGCCAGCACCGAGCCGTCGGCAGGCCCGGCCTTCAGCGTTTCCAGCGCAATGCGTCCGCCTGCGCCGGGCTTGTTCTCCACCACACCCGCGTTCTTGCTGAACGCGGAGCCGCCCCATTTTTCTGCCACGCGGCGGGCCACGGTGTCGCCGGAGCTGCCCGCAGGGAAGCCGAAGTACACCTTCACCTGGTCTACCTGGGCGTGGGCAGCAAAGGGGTGCAGGGCGCCCAGCGCGGCGCTGGCGCCAAAGGCCTGGACGAGTTGTCGGCGGGTGATGGTCATGGTCTTGTCTCCTGGTGTAACGGGGTAAAACTCAAAAAATGGGAATGGGGCTTTTCACGCCCTCTCGTTGTGTTGTGCAGCGCGCCTCCCTCGGCGCCTGAAACTAGCGCTGCGCAAGCCAGTGCCACCGTGGAACTGGCTTTGCCAGGCCACCGGTGGCGTCCCCCTCAGGGGGAAGGCGCGCAGCGACTCAGGGGGAGCACTACCGTGGCGCCATGCGCAGGGCGCCGTCGAGGCGGATGACTTCGCCGTTGAGATGGCCGTTGGTCACGATGTGGCAGGCCAGCTCGGCAAACTCCTCGGGCTTGCCCAGGCGCTGCGGGAAGGGGATGCTGGCGGCCAGCGACTGCTGCACGGCTTCGGGCAGTTCCTTCATCAGCGGCGTGGCAAACAGGCCGGGCGCCACGGTGCACACGCGGATCGCGTGCTGTGCGAGGTCGCGCGCCATGGGCAGCGTCATGCCCGCCAGGCCCGCCTTGGAGGCGCTGTAGGCCTGCTGGCCCACCTGGCCGTCGAAGGCGGCGACCGAGGCGGTGAACATCATCACGCCACGCTCGCCGTTCTCCAGCACGTCGAGCTTGCTGCAGGCGGCGGCAAACAGGCGGCTCACGTTGTAGGTGCCGATCAGGTTGATGTTGACCACGCGCACAAAGTCTTCGAGCGGTGCCGCACTGCCGTCGCGCTGCACCACGCGCTTGGCGCTGCCGATGCCCGCCACGTTCATCAGGATGCGCGCGGGGCCGTGGTCGGCGGCGGCCTTGTCGATGGCGGCCTGCACGCTGCCGGCATCGGTGATGTCGCAGGGGCAGGCCACGCCGCCGATTTCGCTGGCCACTTTCTCGGCCAGTTCGGCATTGCGGTCCAGCACCGCGACCTTGGCGCCCTGGGCAGCCAGTGCGCGGGCGGTGGCTTCACCGAGGCCCGATGCGCCGCCGGTCACGAGGGCGGCTTGTCCTTGAATCTGCATGGTGGTGTCCTTGTTGCTTCGGTTCAATGTTGGGGAACGATGGTGAACGGCAGGCTGCCGTCGTGCAGCGCATTCACCAGGTCGGCGCGGTGCTTGAGCACGGCGCGCTGGTTGATGGAGCCCTTGTCGGTGATCTCGCCCTTGTCCAGCGATGGCGGCTCCGCCATCAGGTGCACGCGTGCCACACGTGTGGCGCTGCCGGTGGCCTGTGCGGCCAGCTGGTTGATCACCTGCTGAAAGTGCTGCTGCACGGGCGCGCTCTCCAGCACCTGCTGCAGGCTGGCATCGACCGGCAGGCCCGCCAGCGCGCGGATGCTGGGGGTGGGCAGCAGCAGCGCGCCCACTTCCTTGAGGTTGATGCCGGTGATGACCGCATCCTGCACGTAGGGCGCGCAGGCGGCGATGATCTTGGCGCGCATGGGGCCCACGCTCACAAAGGTGCCGGTGCTGAGCTTGAAGTCCTCGGCAATGCGCCCGTCGAACTTCAGGCCCTTGTGGGGGTCGTTCTCGTCAATCCACTGCACAGCGTCGCCCGAGCAGTAGAAGCCTTCTTCGTCAAACGCCTCGCGGGTCGATTCAGGGTTGCGCCAGTAGCCCGGCGTGATGTTGGGGCCGCGATAGCGCACCTCGGTCTTGCCGTCCACGGGCACGAGCTTGAGCTCCAGCCCTGGCGTGGGCACGCCGATGTCGCCCGCCTGCACATTGGGGCTGTTCACGGCCACACAGAAGGGGCAGCCTTCGGTCATGCCCAGGCCGGTGTTCATCACGATGCGCTCGCCCACTTCGCGCTCGGCCACCTCGAACAGGGCATCCCAAATGGGCTGCGACAGTGCGGCGGCGGCAAAGAAAAACATTTGCACACGGCTGAGCAGGTTTTTGCGCAGCTGCTCGTCGGTCTTCATGGTGTGCGCGATCACCTCGAAGCCCGTGGGCACGTTGAAGTACACCGTGGGTGCGATCTCGCGCAGGTTGCGGATGGTCTCGGCCATGCCGGTGGGCGTGGGCTTGCCTTCGTCCAGGTACAGCGTGCCGCCGTTGTAGATGACGATGCCGAAGTTGTGGTTGCCGCCAAAGATGTGGTTCCAGGGCAGCCAGTCCACCAGCACCAGGTCTTGCTCGGCCAGCACGGGCATGGACTGGTTCATCTGCTGCAGGTTGGCGGCCCACATGCCGTGCGTGATGATCACGGCCTTGGGCGCCTTGGTGGAGCCCGATGTGAACATGAACTTGGCAATGCTCTGGCCCGTGATGGCGGCGTGGGTGGCGTCCACGGCGGGGGTGGCTTCGGTGCCCAGCAGTGCGCTGAAGGGCGTGGTTTTGCGGCCTTCCAGCGTGCCCTGGCCCAGCACCACATGCACGTCGGCGCCCACGGTGGCCTGGATGGCGGCGGCATAGCGCCCCGCGTTGCTGGCAAACACCAGGCCCGGCGTGAGAGTGTCGATGGCGTGGCGCAGCTTGTCGTAGTCCTTGCTCACGGTGGAGTACGCCGACGACACCGTGCACTGCGGCACCCCGGCGACCAGGCAGCCCAGCGACAGCAGGGCGTGGTCCAGGTCGTTTTCGCTCAGGATGACCACGGGGCGCTCGGCGCTCACGCCCAGGTTGAGCAGGGCCTGCGCGATGCGGCGGGCGGATTGCCAAGCCTCTTGGTAGCTGATGTGGCGCCACTCACCCAGGCTGCCGTCGGCGTTTTTCACGCGCTGGGCCATCCAGGTGCGGTCGGGGGTGGTCTGTGCCCAGTGCGCCAGGCGGTCGGTGAGGCGCACGGGGTGGGGCTGCAGGTCTTGCGTGGCGCGCACATAGACCGCGCCGTTGTCGCCCTGGCGGGTGGTGACCTCGGTCACGCCGAAACGCAGCGGCCGATAGCGGGGGGAGGGGAGGGATGCCGTCATGGAGCTTGTCTCGGGGCTGGTGCTGGCGTGCTGCGAAAAGGCGCGGGGCTCAGTCTTGTTTCTTGACCTTGGCGGCCTTGCCGTCCAGGAAGGCGCGCACACGGGCTTTGGCTTCGGGCGCGCTCTGGGCAATGGCGGCCATCATGGCTTCGGCCATCAGGCCCTGGTCGGCGGGTTGTTCGGCGATGCGCGGAAGCGCATGCATGAGGGCGTAGTTGGTCAGTGGTGCGTTCTGCGCAATGCGCTGGGCCAGCTCGAAGGCCTTGTCGAACGCCGTGCCGGTGGGCACCAGGTACTGGGCAAAACCGACTTTTTCGCCGTCCACGGCGTTGTAGACGCGGCCCGTCATCATCATGTCGGTCATGCGGGCCGTGCCGATCAGGCGCGGGATGCGTACCGCGCCGCCACCGCCCACAAAGATGCCGCGCGAGCCCTCGGGCAGCGCGTAGAACGTCGATTCATCGGCCACGCGGATGTGGCAGGCGCTGGCCAGCTCCAGCCCGCCGCCCACTACCGCGCCGTGCAACGCAGCCACCACGGGCACGGGACCAAATTGCACGCGGTCCAGCGCCGCATGCCACATGCGCGAGTGGTGCAGGCCCTGGCCCGCATCGCGCTCTTTCAGCTCCGACAGGTCCAGGCCCGAGCAGAAGTGCTCGCCCTCGCCGTCGATCACGGCAGCGCCCACGCTGGCGGGCAGGGTTTCCATCACGTCGCGCAGCGCCAGGATCAGGCCGTCGTTGAGCGCATTGCGCTTGGTGGGGCGGGTGAGCCGGATGACCGCGATTTCCTCGCGTTCGCCACGGATTTCAAGGGAGATGTCGGAGGTCTTGGTCATGGTTTTGTGAGTGAGTTGGAGAAATTATGGTTATTAAAAATAACTAAAACAAGGCCGTGGCGCTTGTCTTTGCTAGGTGGTTTCCCTAGCTTTTGCGGGTCGTCATTTGATTATGATAAATAACTAAATTGCCACTCCATAGCTGCAAGGAACTGCCATGAACGCCTTCATCCCTTACGGTATCTACTGGTCGTCCCCGTTTGCCAAGTGGCAGGGCACGCTGGCCAACCTCAACGCGCTGCCGCTGGCCGCTGCCGTGGGCAAGCAGGCGCTGGCTGCGCGCGGCTACGACCTGTCGGCCGTGGACCTGGCCATCCTTGGCATCACCAACCCGCAAAAGGGCAGCTTCTACGGTCTGCCCTGGGTCACGGGCCTCATGGGCATCGACCGCGTGGCGGGCCCCACGGTGCAGCAGGCCTGCGCCACCAGCGTGCGTGCGCTGCAGATGGCAGCGCAAGAAGTGGCCTGCGGCACGGCCACCAGCGCGCTGCTGGTGATGGCCGACCGCCAGTCCAACGGCCCGGTGGTGTACTACCCCGATTCGAGCGGCACGGGCGGCTACGGCATCACCGAGCACTGGGTGCCCGACAACATGGGCCACGACCCCTACGCCAAGAACCCCATGCTGCAGACGGGCGAGAACGTGGCCGCCCGCTACGGCATCACCACCGAGGAGCAGCACGCCCTCAAGCTGCACCGCTACCACCAGTACCAGGAAGCGCTGGCCAACGACCGCGCCTTCCAGAAGCGCTACATGGCCGATGTGCCTGTGACCGACTCCAAGTTCCGCAAGCAGACCGGCACGCTCAGCACCGACGAAGGCATCTTCCCCACCACCGCCGAGGGCCTGGCCAAGCTCAAGCCCGTGAAGGAAGGCGGCACCGTGACCTTTGGCGGCCAGACGCACCCGGCCGACGGCAATGCGGGCGCCATCGTCACCACCCGCGAGCGGGCGCGTGCCGTCGCCACCGATCCTGGCATCGAAGTGGAGATCCTGGGCTTTGGCATGGCCCGCGTGGAGGCGGGCTTCATGCCCATGGCGCCATCGCCAGCAGCGTTCAACGCGCTCAAGAACGCCGGCCTGTCCATCAGCGATGTGGTGGCCATCAAGACGCACAACCCCTTTGCCGTGAACGACATCGCCCTGGCGCGCGACACCGGCTTTGCCTGGGAGCGCATGAACAACTACGGCAGCTCCATCATCTGGGGCCATCCGCAGGCGCCCACCGGCATGCGCGCCATCATCGAGCTGATTGAAGAACTGGTGCTGCGCGGCGGCGGCGTGGGCCTGTTCACCGGCTGCGCGGCAGGCGACACGGGTTATGCCACCGTGATCCGCGTGAACGACAGCAAAACTACCTCCAAGGCCTGACCATGACCAACGCTTCGAAAAGCTCTTTTTCTGCCCCCCTGAATGCCTGGCTCGTGGACGGCGTGCGCACGCCGCTGGTGGACTACTGTGGCGCACTGGGCCATGTGTCGCCCACCGACATGGGCATCAAGGTGGCGCGCGCCGTGCTGGAGAAGAGCGGTGTGCCTGCTGCCGATGTGGGCTCGGTCATCACTGGCTCGATGGCGCAGGCGGACTTTGACGCCTATGTGCTGCCGCGCCACATTGGCCTTTACGCGGGCGTGCCTCTGGACGTTCCCTCCATCCTGGTGCAGCGCATCTGCGGCACGGGCTTTGAGCTGTTCCGCCAGGCGGCCGACCAGATTGCGCTGGGCTACACCGACGTGGCGCTGGTGGTGGGCGCCGAGTCCATGACGCGCAACCCGATTGCCGCCTACACGCACCGCACCGGCTTCAAACTGGGCGCGCCGGTGGAGTTCAAGGACTTCTTGATGGAAGCGCTGATCGACACCGCAGGCCCGGTGACGATGATCGAGACGGCCGAGAACCTGGCCAAGAAATACGGCATCACCCGCGAGGATGTGGACGCGTACGCCTCGCAGTCCTTCGCCCGCGCGCTCAAGGCGCAAGAAGACGGTTTTCTGGCGGGCGAGATCGTGCCCGTGGTCAGCGAGAAGTTTGAACTTGAAGGCTACGCCACGCGCGGCATCACGCTGCCCCGCAAAGTGGCGCAGCTGGACCGCGACACCCACCCGCGCCCCTCGCCGGTTGAAGCCCTGGCCGCGCTGCGCACGGTCTACCCCGGCGGCGTGCAGACCGCTGGCAACAGTTCGGCCCTGGTGGACGGCGCCGTGGGTGCCGTGGTGGCCAGCGATGCCTATGTACAGCAGCGTGGCCTCAAGCCCCTGGCACGCCTGCGCGGCGTGGCGGCGGTGGGTGTGGCACCCGAATACATGGGCATCGGCCCGGCCCCGGCCATCCGCGCGCTGCTGGCGCGCACCGACCTCACGCTGGACGACATCGGCCTCTTTGAAATCAACGAAGCCCAGGGCGCGCAGACCCTGGCCGTGGGCCGCGAGCTGGGGCTGGACCTCAACAAGCTCAACGTGAACGGCGGCGCGATTGCGTTGGGCCACCCGCTGGCCGCCACCGGCGTGCGCCTGACGGTCACCCTGGCGCGCGAACTGCGCCGCCGTGGCCTGCGCTATGGCATCTCCAGCGCCTGCGTGGGCGGCGGCCAGGGCATTGCGCTGCTGATCGAGAACTCCGACGCCTGAACCCTGAACCAACATTTTGCAAAGCACACCATGAAAATCATCACCGCAGCCCAGGCCGGGGCCCTGATCCCCGACAACGCCACCATCTTCCTGGGCGGCTTGGCCGTCTCCAGCCTGCCCGAGGAAGTGCTCAAGGGCATCGAGAAAAATTTCCTCGACCACGGCCATCCGAAGAACGTGACCACCTGGGCCTGTGGCGCCATCGGCAACAGCAAGGACGCGGGCATGGTGCACTTTGCCCACCCCGGCATGATCAAGCGCACGGTGGCGGGCCACTTCGGCCAGACGGGCGCGGAGATGATGAAGATGGTGTTCGACGGCGAGGTGGAGGCCTACAACTTCCCGCAGGGCAGCCTGTCGCACCTCACGCGCCACATCGCCAGCCGCAGCCCCGGGCTGCTGACCAAGGTGGGCCTGGGCACGTTTGTGGACCCGCGCATCGAAGGCGGCAAGCTCAACAGCAAGTCCACCGAAGACCTGGTCAAGCTCGTCGAGTTCAACGGCGAGGAATGGCTGTTCTACCCCTCGCCCAAGGTTGATGTGGCCATCATCCGGGGCACGCTGGCCGATGAGAACGGCAACATCACGCTCGACAAGGAAGGCGTGTTGCTGGAGCAGATCAACATCGCCCACGCGGCCAAGGCCTGCGGCGGCATCGTGATTGCGCAGGTGGAGCGCATCGTCAAGGCGGGCAGCCTGCACCCCAAGTCGGTCAAGGTGCCCGGCGTGTCGGTGGACTATGTGGTGGTGAGCCAGCCCGAGAACCACATGCAGACCATCACCACGCAGTTCAACGCCGCGCTGTGTGGCGACGTGCGCGTGCCGGTGAACTCGCTGGCGCCCATGGCACTGGACGAACGCAAGGTCATCGCACGCCGCACCGCGCTGGAACTCAAACCCGGCGCCATCACCAACCTGGGTATCGGCATCCCTGCCGGTGTGCCGTCGGTGGCGGCGGAAGAGGGCGTGGCGGACCAGTTCACGCTGAGCGTGGAAAGCGGCATCACCGGCGGCATCCCCGCGCAGCTGGGCGACTTTGGCACTGCCTATAACGCCGACGCGATCATCGAGCAGTCGCTGCAGTTCGACTTCTACGATGGCGGCGGGCTGGATGCGAGCTTCCTGGGCCTGGCACAGGCTGACAACCAGGGCAACGTGAACGTGAGCAAGTTCAACGGGCGCCCCGTGGGCTGCGGCGGTTTCGTGAACATCACGCGCTCCACCAAGAACCTGGTGTTCTGCGGCACCTTCACCGCAGGTGGCCTGGAGGTGAAGGTGGCGGACGGCCAGCTCACCATCGCCCGGGAGGGCCGATCGCGCAAGTTCATCGAGCAGGTCGAGCAGATCACCTTCAACGGGCTGGATGCCGCAAAACGTGAGCAAAACGTGCTCTTCGTGACCGAGCGCGCCGTGTTCCACCTGACCACCGAAGGCCTGGAGCTGACCGAGATCGCACCCGGCATCGACCTGGAACGCGACGTGCTGGCGCATATGGGCTTCACGCCGATCATGCGCAATGTGAAGACGATGGACGCGGGCCTGTTCCACGAAAAGTGGGGCGGGCTGGCGGCGGCCATGGCCGCGAAGTCTGAGGCGGTGGCCGCAGCCCAATAAGCAGGGCGCAGAAGCTGCCCGTGGCCGGGCAAAAATCAAATACCAAGGGGCGCTGGCTGCAGTGCCCCTTTTCTTTTTCAGGCCCCGTCGCGGGCGTAGACCTTTTGCAGCAGGCGGATCAGCGTCTTGCGTTCGGCGGCGGTAAGGCCTGCGGTGGCGTCCACTTCCAGCTGCGCGGCGGTCTGCTCGGCTTGGGCGGTCAGCTGCACACCGGAAGGCGTCAGGTGCAGGCCCATGGCGCGGCCGTCGCTGGGGTGGGGGCGGCGTTCGATCAGCCCGCGCCGCTCAAGCGCTGCCACCAGGCCCACCAGGTTCGGCGGCAACACGCCCAGTGTCATGCACAGCTGGCGCGAGGTCACGCCCGGGTTGTGCGCCACCAGCGACAGCACCGAAAAATCCACAACCTTGAGCTGGTACACCGCCATGCGCTCCATGAACACCTCGATCACCGCCAGCGACGCGCGCCGTGCGTTGTAGCCCACCAGGGTGCGCAAAAAACCGGTGTCCACCGATTCTGGAGCGGGAGTGGCCGGGGTATCGAGCGTGGCGGCGGTGGTCTTTTTGGAAGTGCGGCGGCTGGGCATGGGGCGATTGTGGCGGCGCAGTGTGTGGATGGGCGCAAGACAGCGAAAAAATTGATCCAAATCAGCCGTCTCCGCCTGTCTGTATTGCCTGTTTAGCTATAAAAATAGTAGTGAATGATGGGTAAAACCCGCAGCAGCACACCCTTGGCGTGCGCCTCAGGCGGGGTGCCGCAGAACGCGGCGGTACTGCACGGCCTCGGCCACATGGCCCACTTCGGTGTCGGTGGCGCCTGCCAGGTCGGCAATGGTGCGGGCCACCTTGAGCGCGCGGTGGGTGCTGCGCGCCGACCAGCCCAGGCGGGCTGCAGCGGTGTTCAGGAACTTCGCGGCTGCGTCCTGCAGTTGCAGGTGGGCGTCGATCTCCTGGCCCTGCAGCGCCTGGTTGGACTTGCCCTGGCGGGCCAGCGCGCGCTGGCGGGCGTGCTCGACCCGCGTGCGGATGGCGGCAGTGGATTCACCCGCAGGCGCCTGCACCAGCTGCTCGGCAGGCAGAGCGGGCACCTCCACATGCAGGTCGATGCGGTCCAGCAGCGGGCCGCTGAGCTTGGTCTGGTATCGGTTCACCTGGTCGGGCGTGCAGCGGCAGGCGCGCTGCGTGGAGCCCAGAAACCCGCAGGGGCAGGGGTTCATGGCCGCAATCATCTGAAAGCGTGCCGGAAACTCCGCGCGTTGCGCCGCGCGGGCGATGGTGATGTGGCCCGTCTCCAGGGGCTCACGCAGGGCCTCCAGCGCGGCCCTTGGGAACTCCGGGAGCTCATCCAGAAACAGGACGCCCTGGTGGGCCAGAGAGATTTCACCGGGGCGAGGGGGCGAGCCGCCGCCCACCAGCGCGACCGCACTGGCGGTGTGGTGCGGCTGGCCCGTCGGCCTCTGGCCCCAGGTTTCGGGGCGAAAGCGCCCGGCCAGACTGGCGATGGCGGCGCTCTCCAGCGCTTCTTCCACCGTCATGGCGGGCAGCAGGCCTGCAAAACGCTGGGCCAGCATCGACTTGCCCGAACCCGGCGGCCCGGCCATCAGCACGCTGTGGCCGCCTGCGGCAGCAATCTCCAGTGCGCGCTTGGCCGCAGCCTGGCCTTTCACGTCGGCCATGTCGGGGCCGGTGGTGCGGGTGGCCAGGGGTGTAGCCGCCAGGCGGGTCCAGCCGTCGTTGGCAATGTCGGCATCGCCGCCTGCCACGCTGCCTGGGGGGAGAAAGGCGCGCACCACGTCCAGCAGGTGGCGTGCGCGCACCACCTGGGCGTCGGGCACCAGGGCGGCCTCTTCGGCGCTGCCGGGGGGCAGCACCAGCTGGGTGTTGATCTGCTGCGTCTGCAGCGCCAGGCTGGTGGCCAGCGCGCCGCGCACCGGGCGCAGCTCGCCCGACAGCGACAGCTCGCCCGCAAACTCGTAGCCCGTCAGGCGGCTGGCATCGACCTGGCCGCTGGCAGCGAGGATGCCCAGGGCAATGGGCAAGTCGAAGCGGCCTGAGTCCTTGGGCAGATCAGCAGGCGCCAGGTTCACGGTAATGCGCTTGTTGGTGGGGAACTCCAGCCCCGCGTTCTGCAGTGCCGAGCGCACGCGCTCGCGAGCCTCCTTCACCTCCACCTCGGCCAGGCCCACCAGCGTGAAGCTGGGCAAACCGTTGGCCAGATGCACTTCAACGGTGACAGAAGGCGCCAGCATCCCCAGAAGGGCGCGGCTTTGCACCAAAGCAAGACTCATGAAGCGGTTTCTCCCCAGTTGGGTGCGTTTATGGGTTTGTGGGCGCGGGTTTGGGGGTCATTGCACCAGTTGGGTGCATGGCGCCAAGCACCACTCCCGCCACTGTACTGGGGATTGTTGTAACCCAACGCAACAGTGCCGGGGCCTCGCCCGCAGTGCCTGCGGATGCAATGGCACGGTCCGTGCTTAAAGCGCTTGTCCCTACTTTGTCCAACCGGAGGAAACATGACCCGCGCCATCATCAAGTCCCTGGGCGTTGCCCTTGTTGCAACCCTTCCCGTCCTGGCCAGTGCCCAGCTCACCGGCAACGTCAGCCTGACCACCAACTACAAGTTCCGTGGCCAGGACCAGGATATTTCAAAGGCCAAGGCCGTCAAGCCTGCACTGCAAGGCGGTTTTGACTACGCCTTCGGCGAAACCGGCTTCTACGTGGGCAACTGGAACTCCAGCGTGGACTGGCTGACTGGCAACTCGCTCGAATCCGACATCTACGGCGGCTACAAGTTCAAGGCCGGCGGCGTGGATCTGGACGTGGGCCTGCTGACCTACATCTACCCCGGCAACAGCAACGGCAACACCACCGAAGTCTATGGCGCTGCCACCTTCGGCCCCGTGACGGCCAAGTACTCGCACACCCTGTCCAAGGACTACTTTGCCTACGCAGGTCCTGGCTTGAAGGGCCGTAACACCGGCTACCTGAACCTGGCGTTTGCCCAGGAAGTGGCTCCCAGCACCACGCTGAAGGCGTCCGTCGGTTTCACCCGCTTCGGTGGCGACATCACGGCCCCCAACTTCATGGACTACAGCGTGGGCGGCGCATACGACTTCGGCGGCGGTGTGTCCCTCGGCGCTGCCGTGGTGGGCGCCACCAAGAAGGCTTTCTACGGCCCGGTCAACAAGTCGCGCGTGATCGTCACGCTGACCAAAACCCTGTAAATCTCAATGGGCGCCCTGGGCGCCCATTCCGGAGGAATCCAAAATGAAAATGGTGACAGCCATCATCAAGCCCTTCAAGCTGGACGAAGTGCGCGAAGCGCTTTCGGACATCGGCGTGCAAGGCATCACGGTCACTGAGGTCAAGGGTTTTGGCCGCCAGAAGGGCCACACCGAGCTGTACCGTGGTGCAGAGTATGTGGTGGACTTTTTGCCCAAGGTCAAGATCGAAGCCGCCATTGCAGACGACCTGGTGGACCGCGTGATCGAGTCCATCGAAAGCGCTGCGCGCACCGGCAAGATCGGTGACGGCAAGATTTTTGTGACCCACCTGGAACAGGTGGTGCGCATCCGTACGGGTGAAACCGGCAAGGAAGCCCTGTAAGGGCCCGGTCGCAACAGACACAAGAGAAGAAATGCCATGAAAAAACTGCTTGCTTCCTTCATTCTGGGGTTGGGTCTGCTGACCATGGGCAATCTGTCCCTGGCCCAGGCTCCTGCCGCCGAACCGGCGGCCGCCACCGCCGCTGCCGCTGCCCCGACTGCCGACGCCGCTGCCCCCGCAGCAGCAGCCGCTCCGGCTGCCGCACCCGCCGCTGCTCCTGCGGCTGCAGCAGAAGCGCCAGCGCCCGTCCCCAACAAGGGTGACACGGCCTGGATGATGACTTCCACCTTGCTGGTGATCCTGATGGTTCTGCCTGGCCTGGCTCTGTTCTACGGCGGCCTGGTGCGCAGCAAGAACATGCTGTCCGTGCTGATGCAGATCATGGTCACGTTCTCGCTGATCGTGGTGCTGTGGTTCATCTACGGCTACAGCCTGGCGTTCACCGAAGGCAGCGCCTTCATTGGGGGCTTTGACCGGCTGTTCATGAAGGGCATCTGGGACAACGCTGCGGGCACGTTTGCCAACGCCGCCACGTTCAGCAAGGGTGTCGTGATTCCTGAAGTGGTGTTCGCCGCCTTCCAGGCCACGTTCGCCGGCATCACCTGCGCACTGATCGTGGGTGCGTTCGCCGAGCGCATCAAGTTCAGCGCTGTCATGCTGTTCATGGTGCTGTGGTTCACCTTCAGCTACCTGCCCATTGCCCACATGGTGTGGTTCTGGATGGGCCCTGACGCCTACGCTTCCAAGGAAGTGGCCGACGCCATGACCGGCAAGGCGGGCCAGATCTGGCAGTGGGGTGCTCTGGACTTCGCTGGCGGCACCGTGGTGCACATCAACGCCGCTGTGGCGGGCCTGGTGGGCGCGTTCATGGTCGGCAAGCGCATTGGCTACGGCCGTGAAGCCATGGCGCCTCACAGCCTGACGCTGACCATGGTGGGCGCCTCGCTGCTGTGGGTGGGCTGGTTCGGTTTCAACGCCGGTTCTGCCCTGGAAGCCAATGGCTTCGCAGCCCTGGCCTTCATCAACACCCTGGTGGCCACGGCCGGTGCCGTGCTGGCATGGTGCATTGGTGAAGCGCTGATGCGTGGCAAGGCTTCGATGCTGGGTGCAGCCTCGGGTGCCGTGGCGGGCCTGGTGGCCGTCACTCCGGCTGCGGGCAACGTCGGTATCGGCGGTGCACTGGTCATCGGCCTGGTGGGTGGTTTTGCCTGCCTGTGGGGTGTGAACGGTCTCAAGAAGATGCTGGGTGCAGACGACTCGCTCGACGTGTTCGGCGTGCACGGCATCGGCGGCATCGTGGGTGCCCTGCTGACCGGCGTGTTCAACTCGCCTTCCCTCGGCGGCCCCGGCTACGTGGCGGATTGGGTGACGGCCTCCATGGTCACTGCTGCCGACTACTCCATTGCCGCTCAGGTGTGGACGCAGGCCAAGGCCGTGCTGCTGACCATCGTGTGGTCGGGTGTGGTGTCCTTCGTGGCCTACAAGATCGTTGACCTGACGCTGGGCCTGCGTGTCACGGAAGAAGACGAACGCGAAGGTCTGGACATCACTTCGCACGGCGAGACGGCGTACAACCGCTGATCTTCGGCCCTGCGCCCCACGCGCTGCGGTGTCTGGTGGCACCGTGGCGTTGTAGCAAGAAAAACAAGCGAGTTACTCCTCTTGGTTCTTTGGCCCGCCGACCACCGGCGGGCCATTTTTGCGCCAGCAGGGGGCTCGCTTGGCTTGTTCTGGAGCAGGGGCGTCGCGCCCCTTGCTGTCCCTTTCCACCAGGCCGCTGTCCTTCACAAGCGCTGTTCAAAAAATTCACGCACCCCGCCTGCCGTGCCGCACACCGCTGCCGCTACGATGCGCGGATGGACTTCTCCCTTGCCCCGATTGCCGAGCGCGTGCGTGCCGCTGCGGCCGACCAGACCCCGTTGCGCATTCGCGGTGGTGGCACCAAGGACTTCCACGGCCTGGCCCTGCATGGCGAGGTGCTCGACACCCGGGGGCTGCGCGGCATCGTGAGCTACGAGCCCAGCGAGCTGGTCGTTACCGTGCGCGCGGGCACCCCGCTGGTCGAGCTGGAGGCCCTGCTGGCCGAAAAAGGCCAGTGCCTGCCTTTTGAGCCACCGCATTTCGCCAAGGCCCCTTCAGACGCCGCCACCGTAGGCGGCATGGTGGCTGCGGGGCTGTCGGGCCCCGCGCGCGCCAGCGTGGGCGCGGTGCGCGACTACCTGCTGGGCGTGACGGTGCTCAACGGCAAGGGCGAGCTGCTGTCCTTTGGCGGCCAGGTCATGAAAAACGTGGCGGGGTATGACGTGTCGCGCCTCATGGCCGGTGCATGGGGCACGCTGGGCCTGCTGACCGAGGTGAGCCTCAAGGTGCTGCCCGTGGCGCCCGGCGAGGCCACGCTGCGGTTCGATGGCATCAGCCAGGCCGACGCCCTGCGCCAGTTGCACGCCTGGGGCGGCCAGCCGCTGCCGCTCAACGCCAGCTGCTGGCTACCCGGCGCGGTGGTAGATCAGGGCGTGGGCACGCTGTATGTGCGCCTGCGCGGCGCCGTGGCAGCGGTCGAAGCGGCGTGCAAGACCATGGGTGGCACCCGCATGGACGACAACGCCGCCGTGGCTGCCGACTGGGCCGCCTGCCGCGAGCAGACCCTGCCCTGGTTCACCGATCGCGCCCAGCGCCCAGACCATGCGCTGTGGCGCCTGTCCGTGCCTGCCACCGCCCCGGTGCTGGCCCTGCCTGGCGGTGCAGAGCCGCTGGTGGAATGGCATGGCGCATTGCGCTGGCTGCAGGCCCCCGAATCGGCGGGCGAGGCCCTGCGCGAAGCCGCCCATGCAGTGGGTGGAAATGCTTCTGTTTTTGTAGCTGCAAGCACAGGCGGGACAGGCGCAAAGGGCCTTTTTGACTTCAAATCCGCAGCGCTGGAGCAGATCCACACCCGGCTCAAGCACAGCTTTGACCCGGCGGGCATCTTCAACCCCGGCCGGGTGGCGCAGGCCTGGTAAGCGCTGCCGCCCGGTTCTCTTTCCACCCCCGAATGCGCCGCCTTCGCCACCTCACCGGACACCACCGCACGGTGGCCAGCAACCGGGCTCTGGGCCTGCTGCTGGCCTTCAATGCGGGGGCTGTGAACGCAGGGGGCTTTCTGGTCGTGCACCTTTACACCTCGCACATGACCGGGTTTTTATCCTCGCTGGCCGACAACCTGGTGCTGGGCCAGATGAAGCTGGTGCTGGGTGCGATTGGTGCGTTGTGGGCGTTCATGTCCGGCGCGGGCACCACGGCCATCATGGTCAACTGGGCCCGCCAGCGCAGGCTGCGCAGCACCTTTGCGCTGCCGCTGCTGCTGGTGGCCCTGCTCATGCTGCTGTTTGGCCTGGTGGGCGCCATCACCCTCAACTGGCCCACGCCGTTTGCGGTGCCGCTCACGGTGCTGCTGCTGTCCTTCATCATGGGCCTGCAGAACGCCACGGTGACCAAGATGTCCTCGTCGCAGATCCGCACCACCCACATGACCGGCGTGGTGACCGACCTGGGCATCGAGATGGGCAAGATGCTTTACTGGAACCGCACCGGCACCGCGCCCGAGTCGCAGGTGCGGGCCAACCAGGCAAGGCTGCGGCTGTTCGCCGGGCTGCTGGGGGTGTTTCTGGTGGGCGGCATCGCGGGCGCAGCGGGCTTCAAGCACGTGGGCTTTGTGTTTGTGGTGCCGCTGGCGCTGGTGCTGCTGGCCCTATCGTTGCCACCGCTGTGGGCTGACCGCGCCCGCCTGCGCCACTCCTGGCGCAAGGCGCTCGTGCTCGACGCGCCTCTGGACCCCCCGGCCGCGCGCTGAGTGCGCCACCCCGCCACGCCCCTTTTTTCTGTTTCCTCGCCCAGGCATGCACCATGCAAACCCAGCTCTCCCCTGAATACCGCGCCCGCGCCGATGGCATCGAGGCCGAATCCATCCTGCGCAAATGTGTGCACTGCGGCTTTTGCACCGCCACCTGCCCCACCTACCAGTTGCTGGGCGACGAGCTGGACGGCCCGCGCGGCCGCATCTACCTCATCAAGCAGGTGCTCGAAGGCGCCGAGCCCACACGCAAGACCCAGATGCACCTGGACCGGTGCCTGACCTGCCGCAACTGCGAAAGCACCTGCCCCAGCGGCGTGCAGTACGGCCACCTGGTGGACATCGGCCGCAAGATCGTCGATGAAAAAGTGCCCCGCCCCGTGGGCGAAAAAGCCCTGCGCTGGGCGCTGAAAGAGGGCCTTCCCTCGCCGCTGTTCGCCCCCGCCATGAAGGCCGGGCAACTGGTGCGCGGCCTGCTGCCCCAGGCGCTCAAGGCCAAGGTGCCTGCTCCGCAGGACGCTGGTGCCTGGCCCACGCGCGAACATGCCCGCAAGGTGCTGATGCTGGCGGGCTGCGTGCAGCCGGCCATGATGCCGAACATCAACACCGCCACCGCCCGCGTGCTCGACGCGGTGGGCATCCAGACCGTGATCGCGCCCAAGGCGGGCTGCTGTGGCGCCGTCAAGTTCCACCTCAACGACCAGGCAGGCGGCATGGCCGAGATGCGCGCCAACATCGACGCCTGGTGGCCGCTGGTGGACCCGGACGGATCGGGCGGGGTCGAGGCCATCGTCATGAACGCGTCGGGCTGCGGCGTCACCGTCAAGGAATACGGCCACATCCTGAAGGACGACGCGCAGTACGCCGCCAAGGCCGCGCGCATCAGCGCCCTCACGTGCGACCTGTCGCAGCTGCTGCCCGCCATGCTGCCCGAGCTGGCCGACAAGCTGCAGGGCCGTGTGCAGCAGCCCGGCACGCTCTACGCCTACCATCCGCCGTGCACCCTGCAGCATGGTCAAAAACTGCGCGGCGGTGTCGAGGCGCACCTGAACCAGCTCGGCTTTCAGCTGCGCACCGCACGCAACGATGCCCACCTGTGCTGCGGCTCGGCGGGCACGTACTCAGTGCTCAACCCCGACCTGTCGTACCAGCTGCGTGACCGCAAACTGGGTGTGCTGGCCGAGGCCTTTGGCGAGCAGCCGCCCGATGTGATCCTTTCGGCCAACATTGGCTGTATCACCCACCTGCAAAGCGGCACGGGCACACCGGTGCGGCATTGGGTGGAGGTGCTGGACGAGGCGCTGCACACCCCCTGAAAAAGGGTCTCCGAGGCGCGGTCCGCCCCTTCGCGCAGCCCTCCATCCCGGGCCTCTTGCGGCACGCAGGTGCAACACTGGCATGATCGAGGGTTTTGTCGCATCCCATTCGCCCCCGAACCGCACAGCCATGACCGACTCCGCGTCCGCACAAGAACAACCCCACGCAGCCCCTGAAGCCCCCGTGGCCGCGCCTGTGGTGGCCGAATCTGCCGCCGCCGTGGCAACCGCTGCGCCTGCCGGTGAAGCCGGTGCAGCCCAGCCGCAGCGCAAGGGCGGGTCCCGCCGGGGTGGCCGCAACCGCCGCAAGCCCGAGGGGCGCCCCGCGCCCGAAGGGGCGAGCGAGGCCACCGCACCCGGCGCCGCCCCGCGTGCGCCCCAGCGCGTGCACCCGGCGCTGGAGCAACTGGCGGCGTTGTACCCGCACCTTTTTGGCGCGGTGTTCCGCCCCCTCAAGCGCGGTATCTTCCAGGACATCCTGGCCGCCCACCCCGAGTTGTTCGAGCGTGATGCGCTCAAGGTGGCGCTGGGCCTGCACACCCGCTCAACCCGCTACCTGCAAAGCGTGGCGGCGGGCGACAAGCGCCACGATCTGCAAGGCCAGCCGGTGGAGGCGATGGCGCCCGAGCATGTGCACCACGCCCTGCTGGAGGTCTACCGCCGCCGAAAGGCCCGCGCCACCGAAGACCTGCTGCCCAAGCTGCGCAACCGCATGATCGCAGCGTTCGAAGCCTCGGGCCTCACGCGCGAGGACTACACCGCGCTGGTTGCAAGCCGCGACGAATCGGCCAACACCCTGCTCGAAGAAGCCTTTGCCGATTGGGCCGCCCGCAACGCCAAGGATGAAGCGCTGCTGCGCGCCTTTGAGGCCAGCGGCCAGACGCTGGAAGCCTTTGCCGACATGTACGGCCTGGTGCCCCGCACCGTGGGCCAGCAGATCGAACGCGCGCGCCGCCTGGCCACCGCGCGGGCGCAGGCCACCGTGGCAGCCGAGCCTGCAGTGTCTGCCGTCCAAGGCGACTAAGGCCCAAGCGACCAAGGCCGACTCGGCCAAAAATCCCGCCGGTGGTGCGCCGTGCCACGGCGCCCACGCCGTGGCCGCCGGGGTAGGCGCAGGCTACTGACATCAGGCTGTCAGCAGCGTGCACGCACCATGCCTCTCTCGCACAACGCCCTTCGGCCCGTGCACCGATTTCATTCACTGAAGACGAGAGAGGACCTGCCATGCACCCAACCACCGCACCCACCCCCATCCAGATCCCCGCTTTCAGCGTGGCCGGTATTGCTGTGCGCACGCGCAACAGCGAAGAGATGAACCCTGCCGTTGCACGCCTGGGCGGCCTGTGGAACCGCTTTTTCAGTCAGAGCTGGGAGCGCAAGCTGCCCAGCCGGGGCGACGATGGCCGCATCTTCGGTGTGTACAGCGGCTATGAATCGGACGAGCACGGCGCTTTTGACGTGACTGCAGGCGTGGCCGTTGCCGAGCCAGAGCTGGTGCACAAGACCGTGCCCGACGCGCACCGCATCGACATCGAGGCGGGTGACTACCTTGTGTTCAACGGCGAGGGCGACATGCCGCAGATGGTGATCGACACCTGGGTCCGCATCTGGCACTACTTTGCCGAGAACCCGCAGGTGCAGCGCCGTTTTGGCACGGATTTCGAGGCCTACGAAGGGCCCGACAAGGTGGCGATCCATGTGGGTGTTGTGCTATAAATAATATAGCTACAAATGCTTGATGGACAGGCGGTGAAGCCTTAAAAAACTGATAATCCCAGCCCATGCGCCGTGCCGACCGCCTGTTCCAGATTGTTCAGCTCATCCGTGGGCGGCGCCTGTCCACGGCTGCATTTCTGGCTGAGCGGCTTGAAGTCTCTGCGCGCACTATCTACCGCGATGTGGCGGACCTCCAGCACCAGGGCGTGCCCATTGAGGGCGAGGCCGGTGTGGGCTACCGCCTGGGCGCGGGCTTTGAGCTGCCGCCCCTGATGTTCAGCCAGGGCGAGGCCAATGCGCTGGTGGCTGCCGCGCGGCTGGCCCAGGCCTGGCTCGACGCCGGGCTGGCGCGCGAGGTGGAGGGCGCCCTGGGCAAGATTCTGTCGGTGCTGCCCCCGGCCGCGCGCGTGGCAGCCGAGGCGCAAGCGCTGTATGCGCCAGCGGTGGGCCTGGACCCGCGTGCCCAGGCCACGCTGCAGGCCCTGCGCGAAGCCGTGCACAGCTGCCATGTGGTGCAGATCAACTATGCCGACGTGCAGGGCCGCCCCAGCCTGCGGCGCCTGCGGCCACTGGGTTGTTTTTACTGGGGCAAGGTCTGGACGCTGTCGGCCTGGTGCGAGCTGCGCAACGACTTTCGGGGCTTTCGCATCGACCGCATCGTGGACCTGGTGGTACTCGACGAACAGTTCCGCCAGGAGCCTGGCAAAACCCTGGCCGACCTGCTGCGCAAGGTGGAGGCCGAGATGGCGGCCTGTCCGCCCGAGGGGGCGCCAGCGCGGAGGCCGGGCCTCACTACCTGAGGGGGCTGTTCTCAGCCCACGCGGGGCGCCAGCCCGTCCCGGTAGCGTCGGCTGCACGGCACGCTGCTGCCATCCTTCATCACCAGACGCGCATCGCCGCTGTCCAGCGGTTCGATGACGGCGATGGCATCCAGGTTGACGGCGTAGCTGCGGTGCACGCGCACGAAGCGTGACGGGTCCAGCTGGGTGAGGAAGTCGGTGAGCGTGGAGCGCAACAGGTAGTCGTGCCCGTTCACATGCAGGCCCACATAGTTGGCTTCGGCCTGCAGCCAGGCGATGTCGGTGGCGGCGATCAGGAACTCGCGCCGCAGCTTGCGCACCAGAAAGCGCTCGGGCCGTGCCGGGGTGGGTAGGGG
>NZ_QAIH01000248.1 GCF_003060895.1 Acidovorax sp. HMWF029
GTTGGGGGCATTGCGCCACGGCGGCGCGGGTGGGGATGGAGGGCTGGGCGCCGGGCTGGGTGACGCACAGCGCCGAAGCGCGGATGCCTTCGCGCACGGCGGCATCGAGCGGCTCGCCGCGCGCCAGGGCCACGGCCAGCGCACCCAGGAAGGTGTCACCAGCGGCCGTGGTGTCCACGGCTTTCACGACGAGGCCAGGGTGGTAGCGGTTGCCTGCGGCATCGGCGGCAACGGCACCGGCGGCGCCCAGGGTCACCACCACCTGGGCGGGGCCTTTGGCACGCAAGGCCTGTGCGGCCTGCGCGGCATCGGTGGGGGTGGTCACGTTCCGGCCTGTTAGCGCGGTGGCTTCTACCTCGTTCACGACCAGCGTGTGCACCAGCGGCCACATCGCATCGGGCAGAGGCTGGATGGGCGAGGGGTTGAGCACCACGGGGCAACCCGCCGCATGCGCCATCTCGGCGGCTGCCAGCACCTGGGGCAGGGGGGTTTCAAACTGCAGCACCAGGCCGCCTGCGCCGTGCAGTGCGGTGCCCAGCGCGACGGCATCGAGCACAAACCGGCCATTGGCGCCGGGCACGACCACGATACGGTTCTGCCCTGTGGCCTCCACGGTGATGGCGGCCACGCCGGTGGTGGTTTGCGCATCGGTCTGCACGCCGCTGTGGTCAATGCCGTCGGCGTCGAGCCCGGCGCGCAGCGTCTGGCCGTAGCCGTCATTGCCCACGCGGCCAAACAAGGCCACCTGGGCGCCCTGGCGCGCGCAGGCCACCGCCTGGTTACCGCCCTTGCCGCCGGGCACCAGGTGCAGGGCGTCGGCCAGCACGGTCTCGCCAGGGCCCGGCGCATGTTGCACCTGCAGCACCAGGTCCATGTTCAGGCTGCCGACCACGGCGATGCGGGGCGTGTGGGTCGGGCTCATGCCGTGCCTCCGGGCGCATGGGCCGTGGAGGCGCGCACGCGCAGCTCGGGCTGCAGCATCACCTTGCGCGCGTCCTGGCGCTTGCCGTCGATGCGCTCCAGCAGCATGTCCACGGCCAGCGCGCCGATGCGCTGCTTGGGCTGGGCCACGGTGGTCAGCGGCGGGCTGGTGAAGGCGGTGAGTTCGATGTCGTCAAAGCCGACGATGGACAGTGCCTCTGGCACGCGCAGGTCGCGTTCGTGCGCGGCACACAGTGCGCCCATGGCCATGAGGTCGTTACACACGAAGACGGCAGTGGGCGGCTCGGGAGCGCGCAGCACGGCGTGCATGGCTTCGTAGCCGCCCTGGCTGGTGAAGTTGCCGTGCCACAGCAGGCCTTCGCCGGTGCCGCAGCCCGCGTCGGCCAGGGCCGTGCGCCAGCCGGCAATGCGCTGCTCGCTGGGGGCAATGCCTGCCGGGCCGCCAATGCAGGCAATGCGGCGGTGGCCCAGCGACAGCAGGTGGCGCGTGGCCAGCAGGCCGCCCTGCATGTGGGCGGTTTCCACGAGGTCGCAGGGTTGTTGTTCGGCGATGTCGATTTCGCGGTCCACCAGCACGGTGGGGATGGACAGGCCCGCGAGCTGCGTGGCCAGCGTGGCGTCGTGCCCGGTGGAGACCACGATGAGCCCGTCAATGCGCCGCTCGGCCAGCACCTGCAGGTAGGTGCCCTGGCGGTGCGCCTCGTCGTTGGTGTTGCACAGGATGACGTTGTAGCCTGCGCCAAAGCAGCGGTCTTCCACGCTGTGCACGATCTCGGCGAAGTAGGGGTTGGAGCTGTTGGGGATCAGCATGCCCAGCGTGCGCGTGTTGTTGCTCTTGAGGCTGCGCGCAATGGCGCTGGGCACATAGCCCAGGGCGCGGATGGCGGCCTCCACGCGCTCGCGCCCCTCGGGGCTCACGCGGCGTGTGCCGTTGACCACGTGCGACACCGTGGTGACCGACACCTCGGCGTGGCGCGCAACGTCCTTGATAGTAGCCATGCAAAAAGAAAAATGAGCTCGTGGGTGGTGGGGCGGCTGGATGCGGGGGCAGTCTCTCAGACCTTGGCGCGGCGCTGGCGCAGCGTGTCCACAATGACGGCCGCCACGATCACAAAACCCGTGATGATGCGCTTGCTGGGCTCGCTGGCGCCCACCTGGGCCAGGCCTGCTTCGAGCACCGCAATGATGAGCACGCCAAACGCGGTGTTCACTACCGAGCCGCGCCCGCCCATCAGGCTGGTGCCGCCAATCACCACGGCGGCAATCACCTGCAGCTCCATGCCGGTTCCGGCGTTGGGGTCGGCGGCTTCGAGCCGGGCCGACTGCATCAGGCCCGCCAGGCCCGCCAGCAGGCCGGTCATGGCAAACACGATGACGCGGATGGGGCGCGGGTCCACACCCGCCAGGCGCATGGCTTCTTCATTGGTGCCAATGCCCACCACGCAGCGGCCAAACACGGTGCGCGACAGCACCAGCTGCGCCACCACCACCAGCACCACGGCCAGCAAGAAGGCGAACGAGATGCCGCCAAAAAACGGCGCCGACAGCCACGAGATCGCATCGCCCACGTACTGCGTGCGCGAGTCGGTGACCACATACGCGCTGCCACGCACGGCTTCGAGCATGCCCAGCGACACGATGAACGAGGGCAGGCGCCACGCCACCGAAATGGTGCCCGTGATGGTGCCGCACACCAGACCCGTGGCCAGCGCCAGCGCGGCGGCGGCGGGCACCGTCCAGCCCCATTGCAGGATGGCCGCTGCCGAGGTGGCGGCGGCCAGCGCCATCACCGATCCCACCGACAAATCGATGCCCGCAATGATGAGCACAAAGGTCATGCCCACGGCCATCACGGCCAGGGCCGGGATTTCGTTGGCGATGGTGATGAAGGTCTCGGCGCTCCAGAAGTATTCGGACAGCGACGAGAACAGCGCCACCATGCCCGCCAGCACGGCCAGCAGACCCAGGTAGGTGCCCAGCTGGCTGCGCCAGACCGAGGCGGAGGAGGGCGCCGCAGCGGGTGCGGCAGATGGGGTGGGGGCGTTCATTCGGTGACAGGAGAAGGGGTTGAAGGAGAGGCACTGGTGCTTGTGCTGGTGCGCCCGCCGGGCTCGGAGAACGCGGCCGCCAGCAGCGATTGCTCGGACCACTCGCCGCGCTCGAACACGGCCACCAGGCGGCCCGCGCTCATCACGCCGATGCGGTCGGCCATGGCCATCAGCTCGCGCAGGTCGGACGACACCATGAGCAGTGCGCGGCCTTCTGCAGCCATGCGGTCCAGCTCGCCATACAGCTCGGCGCGTGCGCCCACGTCCACGCCGCGCGTGGGTTCGTCGAGCAGCAGCACGCGGCCTTCGCGGTGCAGCCAGCGGGCAAACACCACCTTTTGCTGGTTGCCGCCCGACAGTTGGCCCACGGGTTGTTCCGGGCCGTGGCAGCGCACGCGCAAGGTACGGATGAATCCCTGCACCAGGCGGCTTTCCAGCCCGCGCTGCAGCCAGCCGCCGCGCGACACGGCCGACAGGTCGGACAGCGTGGCGTTGATGCGGATGGGCTGCGACAGCAGCAGGCCCTGGGATTTGCGGTCTTCGGTGACCAGGCCGACTCCGGCGGCGATGGCTTGCAGCGGAGACGCGAAACCTCTGTGCCAGGTACGAGGTGCAGTTGTGGCAGGGGTGTTTGCTATGTTTTGTATAGCTGTCTGCGCTTGTACATCGCGCGGGAGAGCCTGTTTTTTTTCAGATTCTGGGTGCAGCGTCACGCTGCCCCGGTCCGCACGGTCCGCGCCGAACAGCAGGCGGAGCAACTCGGTGCGGCCCGATCCGACCAGCCCGGCAATGCCAAAGATCTCGCCCGCGCGCAACTCCAGGCTCACGTCCTGCACGGCGGTGCCCCGGCCCAGGTTGTCAGCGCTCATCACCACGGGGCCGACGGGGCGGCGCGGGCGGTGGTCCAGGTCGCTCACCACGCGGCCCACCATGCGCTGCACCAAGTCGTCTTCGCTCATGCCCGCCATGGGGCGCACGTCCACCAGGCGGCCATCGCGCAGCACGGCCACGCGGTCGGCAATGCGGCGCAGTTCTTCGAGCCGGTGCGACACGTAGATGATGGCCACCCCGCGTGCAGTGAGGTGGGCGATCTGCTCGAACAGGTAGTTGGTCTCGCGCGGTGTGAGCATGGCCGTGGGCTCATCGAGGACCAGGATGCGCGTGTCGTCCTGCAGGTTGCGCGCAATCTCGACCATCTGCTGCTGGCCGATGCCCAGCTGCGAGACCGGGGTGGCAGGGTCGATGTTGTCGAGCCCGATCTTGGCCAGCTGCGCGCGGGCGGCGGCGTGCAGCACATCGCGCTGCAGCCAGCCCAGGCGGTGCGGCAGGCGGCCCATCAACAAATTCTCGGCCACGGTGAGCGTGGGCACCAGGCCCAGCTCCTGCATCACCATGCGCACGCCGTGGCGCTCGGCATCGCGGCGCGACGTGGGGGCGTAGGCCTGCCCCGCCAGCTGCATGCCACCGCGCGTGGGCTGCGTGAGCCCGCACAGGATCTTGGACAGCGTGCTCTTGCCCGCGCCGTTCTCCCCGGTCAGCGCCAGCACTTCGCCCGCAAACAGCTCCACGTTCACGCCATCGAGCACGGTGGCGGTGTAGTCCTTGCCCACGGCCTGGATTGCGAGCAGGGGCGGGGACGCGGTGGTGTTGGTTTGGTGGGGCATGGGCTTAAGAGGCGTTGGTCGGGTTGCTACACCCCTCCCCGTTCGGGCTGAGCTTGTCGAAGCCAGGGCGCTACGGTAGCGCAGCCCTTCGACAGGCTCAGGGTGAACGGCTGGGGGTGTTGCGACGCGTTCTAAGGTGCCAGAGGTTTACTTGCTGTCTTTCGTCACCAGCACCACATCCGTCTTCACCGTGGCGGGCAGCTGATTCTGCGGCGTCTTGGCGGCCAGGGCCTTCTGCGCGAGTTCGATGCCGAACACGGCCTGCTTGGCGGCGTACTGGTCGGCGGTGGCCAGCACACGGCCGTCGGCCAGCATGGGCTTGATGGCGCCGATGTTGTCGTAGCCCACCACTTGCACCTTGCCGGTCTTGCCTGCGGCCTTCACGGCGGCCACGGCGCCCAGGGCCATGCTGTCGTTGCCAGCCAGCAGGGCCACGAGGTCAGGGTGCTCGCGCATCATGCCGGCGGCCACGGTGTTGCCCTTTTCGATCTCCCAGTTGCCGGACTGCACGCCCACCACGGTGATGTTGGCGGCCTTCATGGCGTCCTGGTAGCCCAGCGTGCGCTGCTGTGCATTGAAGGTGGTGGACACACCTTCGATGATGCCGACCTTGTCGCCCGCCTTCAGCGTCTTGGCCAGGTGGTCGCCCACCAGCTTGGCGCCAGCACGGTTGTCCGGGCCCACAAAGGGCACGGTGATGTTCTTTTCCTTCAGCGCATCGGCATCGAGCTGGTTGTCGATGTTGACCACGAGGATGCCCTTGTCGATGGCCGCCTTGACCACGGGCACCAGCGCCTTCGAATCCGCCGGGGCCAGCACGATGGCGTTGACCTTCTGCGCCACAGCCTGCTCGATCATCTTGATCTGGGCTGCCGTGTCTGTTTCGTTCTTGATGCCGTTGGCCACCAGCGTGTATTCCTTGGCGTGGGCCTTCTGGTGCGCCTTGGCGCCGTCTTCCATGGTGCGGAAGAACTCGTTGGCCAGCGACTTCATGATGAGCGCGATCTTGGGCTTGTCCTGCGCCAAGGCGGGGCTGGCCAGCAGGCTGCCCACAACGGCGAGGGCGGCGGCGGTCTGAACGGAACGGCGGGTGAACTGCATGGGTGTTGTCTCCAGGTTGGAATGTGGACAAAGGCGACCGACAGCGTGAAGGGAAATCCCCGGCAGCGCCCCTAAAAGGAGCGGCTACGGATGCCCGGTGCCTTGTCGCGATCGGGATGATAACGAAAGCAAACGTTTGCGCAAACGTTTGCTAATCGGTAAAAACCCGAAGATGTAGACATTGGATTACCGGTGCAGTTGGGCGACCTGCAGGGTATATGCCCAAGAAAAAGGGCGCCGAAGCGCCCTGGGGGAGGTGATGGAGGGCAGCGTTCGTCGCTCTGCCCTCAGGAACAAAGGCCTCAAGCCTTGCGCAGCTCGCGGCGCAGGATCTTGCCCACATTGCTCTTGGGCAGCTCGTCGCGGAACTCGATGTACTTGGGGCGCTTGTAGCCTGTGAGGTTCTGGTGGCAGTAGTTGGCCACCTCGTCCTCGGTCAGGGCCGGGTCGTTCTTGATGATGAACACCTTGATGGCCTCGCCCTGTTTCTCATCGGGCACGCCAATGGCCGCGCATTCGACCACGCCGGGGCACAGACTGATGACCTGTTCCAGCTCGTTGGGGAACACGTTGAAGCCGCTCACCAGGATCATGTCCTTCTTGCGGTCGATGATGCGGGTGTAGCCCTGCGGGTCCATGATGCCGATGTCGCCGGTGCGCATGAAGCCGTCGGCCGTGAAGGCCTTGGCGTTCTCTTCGGGCTGGTTGTAGTAGCCCGCCATCACATTGGGGCCGCGGATGCAGATCTCGCCCGACTCGCCCTGGGGCAGGCTGTTGCCTTCGTCGTCCTTGATGGCAATGTCGATGCCCGGCAGTGGCAGGCCAATGGTGCCGCTGAACTCGGTGTTGATCACCGGGTTGTTGGTGCCGATGGCGCAGGTCTCGCTCATGCCCCAGCCTTCGATCATGGTGCTGCCCGTCACCTTCTGCCAGGCCTTGGCCGTGCCCTCGCTGGCGGCCATGCCCCCAGCCTGCGACACGCACAGGTGCGAGAAGTCCAGCGTCTTGAACTGCGGGTTTTGCAGCAGCGCGTTAAACAGCGTGTTCACCGCAGGCAGCATGTGGAAGGGGCGCTTCTTCAGCTCGGCCACGAACTTGGGGATGTCGCGCGGGTTGGGGATCAGCGTCATGCTGGAGCCCTGGCGGATGGCCAGCAGGCACAGTGTGAGCGCGAAGATGTGGTACAGCGGCAGCGCGGCAATGCTGTTGGCTTTGGAGAGGTCGCCCACCTTGGACAGCGCGGGCGTGAACCATGCCTCTGCCTGCAGCGTGGCGGCCACGATGTTGCGGTGGGTGAGCACTGCGCCTTTGGAGAGGCCCGTGGTGCCGCCCGTGTACTGCAGGAAGGCAATCGAATCGAGCGTGGCCTGGCTGGGCGCGAGCGACTTGTGCTCGCCCAGCGACAGGGCCTTCTTGAAGGTGACGACCTTGCGCCCGTTGGACAGCGGCAGGTCATAGGCTGGCACCATCTTGGCCAGGTGGCGCACGGCAAAGGTGATCCATTTGCCAAACCAGAAACCCAGCAGGTCGCCCATGGAAGCCATCACCACATGCTTGACGGCCGTGTGGTCAATGACCTCTGCCAGGGTGTGGGCAAAGTTCTCCAGGATCACGATGGCCGTGGCGCCCGAGTCCTTGAGCTGGTGCTCCAGCTCGCGCGCGGTGTACAGCGGGTTCACGTTCACGCAGGTGTAGCCTGCGCGCAGCACGGCGGCCATGGTCACGCCGAACTGCGGGATGTTAGGCAGCATGATGGCCACACGCGCGCCAGGCTCCAGCCCCAGGCTTTGCAGATAGGCGCCCAGCGCGGCCGAGCGGCGTTCCAGCTCGCCATAGGTCATCCACTGGTCCATGCAGACCGAAAACGGGCTCGATGCGTGTTTGCGGAACGACTCTTCCAGCAGGTGGGCCACAGAGCGGTATTGCTCGGGTTTCACGTCGTGTGGGACGCCCGGGGGGTAGCTCTTGAGCCAGATCTTTTCCATGCGCGTGTTTCCTTCCCTTGTACTCGCCAAATGCCATTGATAGGTGGGCACAGATTGTGGAAGGCGGGGGCGCAACGGGCTATCGGGCTTGTCCTAGGGTGTTTGCGAGTTGGGTCCCGCAGGTGACAGGATCGGCATCGAACAACTGGTCCATCAACGCCCGCTCACGCTGCTCGATGGCGGCCAGAAACTGCTCCACCCCGCCACGCTGGCGCGCGAGCTGGCCGAAGGTGTCAAACCCCGCCTCCAGAAACTTCTGCAACGCGCCCATGCCTGCTGCGTTGGCGGGGCCGCGCATCATGCGCAGCATCATCCGCAGGCCGGGCATGCGCGTGAGCCGTGCCAGGTCGGCGCCCATGGCCAGCACGCGCTCCAACTGCTGCTGGCGCGCGTGGCGCTGGCCCACGGTGCGCCACGCGGCGGTGTAGCGGGCGGCATCGTGGGCCGTATCGGCTTCATGCACCCGCCAGGCGCGGCCCATGTCCTGGTCCAGCTCTTCGGTCTGTGCGTGCAGCACGGCCAGGGCCACGGCGGTGGCCACCACGGGCTGGGGGAACATGGTCTGCAGCGTGCCTGCGATGCGGCCAAACTGCAGGTCGCGGTCGGTGTAGTCGGTGTCGCTGTACAGCTCTTCCAGAAAGAATCGCGCTGCGGGCCCGAACGTGGGCGAGGCCATCAGGTCGGCATAGGTGCCGCGAAAGCGCCGCGCCTGCAGGCTTTTCACGCAGCCCACCGCTGCACCCAGCGCCGGGTCGCCCGTGCGGTGCAGGCGCAGCGCGGTCACGTCGGCGATGCAGTCGCGGATGGTCTGGGCGGCATCCATGGGGCGGGGTCCTTTCTGCGTTCTGCGGAGGGGCGGGGTGCGATGGCGGGCGGCGGCCAGGTCGCACAATGCGGCTGGTCAATTACAACATCTGCCCATCACCACCATGATTGCGCGCTGGCAACGAATCCTGCTCTTTTTTGTCCTGCTGACCATGGCTGCCTGGCTGGTGTGGCAATGGCCCCATTCACCCTGGCGCGCCGTGCTGGGGGCCTTGGTGCCGCTGTGTGTTTATCTGGCGGTGATGGCTGTGGAGTTTGTGTTGATGCACATCACCAACCGTGCCGATGCTGCGCCCCGTGCCCGGCTGCTGCAGGTGCTGAGCGCCTGGTGGGCCGAGGTGTGGGTGTCGCTGCGGGTTTTTTGTTGGCGCCAGCCGTTTCGCCATGATTCCGTTCCCGATTGGTTGCCCTCCGAGTCCACCGGAAAGCGCGGCGTGGTGTTGGTGCACGGCTTCATGTGCAACCGGGGCCTTTGGTTGCCGTGGTTTGCGCATTTGCAGGCGCGAGGGCATGCCTATTTGGCGGTCAATCTGGAGCCGGTGATGGGGTCGATTGACGCGTATGCGGACATCATTGAAGACGCCGTGCGCAAGGTGACGGCGGCCACGGGACAGGCGCCGGTGTTGTTGTGCCACAGCATGGGGGGCTTGGCGGTGCGTGCTTGGCTGCGGGCGCATCGGGCCGATGGCCGGGTGCACCGGGTGTTGACGTTGGGCACGCCACATGGCGGCACGTGGCTGGGGCGTTTTAGCCGCGCGGTGAATGGGCGGCAGATGAGCCTGGCGGCGGATTGGGTGCTGGCCTTGCAGCGGGCGGAGCCTGCGGGGCGGGCGGCTCTGTTTACCTGTTGGTATTCGAACTGCGACAACATCGTGTTTCCGGCGTCTACGGCGGCGTTGGGGGGGGCGGACAACCGGTTGGTGCAGGGGGTGGCGCATGTGGAGATGGCG
>NZ_QAIH01000249.1 GCF_003060895.1 Acidovorax sp. HMWF029
GACTGCACGCGTTCCACGCCGGGCAGCTGGGCCACGGCTTCGGCAAAACCGGCGGGCAGCAGCGCGGCCTCGGTGCCCGTGGTGCCGCTGGTGCTGAGGGCCGAGCGCACGTACAGCGGCGACGGCAGCACAGCGTCGAGCCACTGGGTGACCGAGCCGCGAAAGCTCGCCACCATCACCGTCAGCGCTACGGCCAGGCTGAGCGATGCGACCACGCCGCCCACGGCAATGGCGGCGCTGCCGCGCATGCGCCGTGCGCGCTCCAGCGCCAGCAGGGGCAGTGTGTGGCGCGCGGCCAGCGGCTGCAGCGCGGCCAGCAGCCGCGCCATGCCCCAGGGCAGCAGCGCAATGCCGCCCACCAGCAAGAGGCCGATGGCCACATACGCCGCCAGCGGCACGCCGCCCACGGGGGGCGCCAGGGCCAGCAGGGCGCCGCCCGCCAGCAGCACCAGGCCCACCGTGCCTTTGTCGGCCTGGCTGGCGGCGGTGCCCAGGCCCTTGAGCGTCTGGGCCGGGGGCAATTGCTGCGCGGCGCGTGCGGGCCACCAGCCGCCTGCAAGGGCTGCGGCCACGCCCAGCGCGCCGTACATCAGCGCGGCGGGGGCGCTCCATTGCAGCGCTGGCTGCACGCCTGCAAAGTAGCCGCCGCCCAGGTCGCCACCCAGCAGCTGCAAGGCGGTGGCTGCCAGGGCGGTGCCCAGGGCAATGCCCAGCACGCTGCCCAGCAGGCCCAGCGCGGCGGATTCGGCCAGCACCAGCAGCAGCCGCTGGCGCGGCGTGGCGCCCAGCACGGCCAGCAGCGCAAACTGCGGCCCGCGCTGCGCCACGCTGAGGGCTAGCACCGAGAACACCAAAAAGGCCCCGGTGAACAGCGCCACCAGCGCCAGCACCGTGAGGTTGACGCGGTACGCGCGCGAGAGGTTGCTGATGCGCTGGGCCGCATCGCCCGGCTGCGCCAACACGGCGTTGGCGGGCCAGCCGGGATCGGCGCGCAGCGTGCGCTGCCAGGCGGCGGCGTCGGTGCCGGGCTGCAGTTGCAGGTCGATGCGCGTGAGTGCGCCCTGGCGGCCAAACAGGTCTTGCGCGGCGCCAATGTCCATCACCGCCAGCGGGGCGCCACCGGCGGCCACGGTGCCTGCCACCTGCACCGGCACGCGCTGCTGCAGGCCGGTGA
>NZ_QAIH01000250.1:0-10261 GCF_003060895.1 Acidovorax sp. HMWF029
CGCATCCTCGCGCTCACGCAGGGCCTCACCGAACACGACCTCTTGCTGTGCCTGATCTCGGGCGGGGGCTCGGCCCTGCTCACGCTCCCGGCAGACGGGCTCTCGCTCGAAGACAAGCAGCGCATCAACAAAGCCTTGCTGGAGAGCGGCGCTGCCATCGACGAAATGAACTGCGTGCGCAAACACCTCTCGCGCATCAAGGGCGGGCGGCTGGCGGCGGCCTGCGCCCCGGCGCGCGTAGTCACGCTCACCATCAGTGATGTGCCGGGGGACGACCCTTCGGTGATTGCCAGCGGCCCCACGGTGCCTGATGCCACGACCTGCGCTGATGCGCTGTCCATCCTGGACCGCTACCGCATCGAGGTGCCCGCCGCAGTGCGTGCAGCCCTTGAAGCAGGCACGCTGGAGACCCCCAAGCCTGGCGACGCCGTATTTGCAAACCACATGGTGCACATGACGGCGACGCCCCAGCAGTCGCTGGAGGCTGCGGCCGATGCCGCGCGGGCGGCGGGGGTGGCGGCGTACATCCTGTCCGACGAGATCGAGGGCGAGTCGCGCGAGGTGGGCAAGGTGCATGCCGCGCTGGCCCGCGCCGTGGCAAGGCACGGCCAGCCATTTGCGCGGCCCTGCGTGATCCTCTCGGGCGGCGAGACCACGGTCACCATCCGCCCGCGTGCGCCCGGCGCCGCCAAGGGCCGGGGCGGCCGGGCGGGCGAGTTCTGCATGGGGCTCGCGCAGGCGCTGCAAGGCCAGGCGGGCGTGTGGGCCTTGGCGGCAGACACCGACGGCATCGACGGCGTGGAGGACAACGCCGGTGCCCGTGTGGCACCCGACACCCTGGCGCGCGCTGCAGCGCAGGGCCTGTCCATCGCAGACCACCTGGACCGCAACGATGCCTATGGCTACTTCGATGCGCTGGGCGATTTGGTCATCACCGGGCCCACGCACACCAACGTGAATGACTTTCGCGCACTACTGATTTTGTAGCTTTAAAACCATGATGGACGCGCGGTAGGGCCGTTTTTATTGAGATTTTCGTCTGTGGCACCCGGTGCCCCGCTGGCGCGGGCCACGTCCGGCGATGCCCCGCTCAGGGCGATGGCCGCTTCTCCTCCCACCAGTCCTTGGCAAACCGCCCCTGCAGAAACGCCACGAAGGCCTGCACCTTCTGCGGCACCAGGCGCGGTGACGGGTACACGGCGTGGATCTCCTGCTCGGGCAGGCGGCAGGTCTTGAGCACCTCCACCACGCGCCCGGCCGCCAGCGAATCCACCGCCACGTAGTGCGGCAGCGCCGCGATGCCCATGTGCGCGCGCGCCGCCGCCAGCAGCGCAGAGAGGTTGTTGGACCGCAGCCGCCCCGTGACAGGCACCGACACCGCTTCGCCGCTTGCATTGCGCAGCCGCCACAGGTCGTTGCCCTGCACGCTGCTGTAGATCAGCGCCGAGTGGTCCTTCAGGTCCGACGGCCTGCGCGGCGTGCCGTGGCGGCGCAGGTAAGTGGGTGACGCCACCAGCACCCAGGGGTTCATGCCCAGCGTGCGCGCACCCAGGGCCGAGTCGGCCAGCTTGCCCAGGCGGATCGCCACGTCGATGCCATTGGCCACCAGGTCGGTGTAGCGGTCCTCGAAGCTCAGGTCCAGCTGCACCTGGGGGTTCTGCGCCATGAACTCCAGCGCCAGCGGCACCACCACGCGCCGCCCGAACGCCACCGAGCTGCCCACCCGCAGCTGGCCGTGCACCTGCGTCTGGCGCACGCGCACCACGCTCTCGGCCTCGGCCACGTCGGTCACGATGGCCTTGCACTTCTCGTAGTACAGCGCGCCGGGCTCGGTCAGGCTCACGCCGCGCGTGTTGCGGTTGAGCAGCCGCACCTTCAGATGCGCCTCCATCGCTGCCACCTGCTTGGTCACCGTGGGCTGCGTGGTGGCGAACTCCTGCGCCACCTTGGTGAAGCTGCCGGTCTCCACCACGCGCACAAACATTTCCATGGCATCGAGCCGGTCCATCGTGGTTGTCTCCTGTGCTGTGCATGGTGGCGCGGGCGTGCGCCGTGGCTTATTCCTGTGTGGAATAAATTTTATGGTCTGCCGCCACCTTCCGCCACAGGGGGGGCTTGCCTAGAGTTGCTTCATCCCACCGATTCAACCGACCACAAACCGAAGGAGATGTGCAATGGCAAGAATGAAGGCCATCGAGGCCGCCGTGAAGGTGATGGAGAAAGAGGGCGTGAGCGTTGCGTTCGGCGTGCCCGGCGCGGCCATCAACCCGCTGTATGCGGCGCTCAAGACGCACGGCGGCATTGGCCACATCCTGGCGCGCCATGTGGAGGGCGCCAGCCACATGGCCGAGGGCTACACGCGTGCTGTGGCTGGCAACATCGGTGTGTGCATCGGCACCAGCGGCCCGGCAGGCACCGACATGATCACCGGCCTGTACTCGGCCAGTGCGGACTCCATACCCATCCTGTGCATCACCGGCCAGGCGCCGCGCGCCCGCCTGCACAAGGAAGACTTCCAGGCCGTGGACATCGCCAGCATTGCCAAGAGTGTGACCAAGTGGGCCACCACGGTGCTGGAGCCCGCGCAGGTGCCGCAGGCGTTCCAGCAGGCGTTTCACCTCATGCGCTCGGGGCGCCCCGGGCCGGTGCTCATCGATCTGCCCATCGATGTGCAACTGGCCGAGATCGAGTTTGACCCCGACACCTATGAACCGCTGGTGCCCTACAAGCCTGCCGCCACGCGTGCACAGATCGAGAAGGCGCTCGCCATGCTCAATGCTTCCGAGCGCCCGCTCATCGTGGCGGGTGGCGGCATCATCAACGCCGATGCGTCGGATCTGCTGGTGCAGTTTGCCGAGGTGCTGGGCGTGCCCGTGATCCCCACACTCATGGGCTGGGGCTGCATCCCGGATGACCACGCGCTCATGGTCGGCATGTGTGGGCTGCAGACCAGCCAGCGCTACGGCAATGCCAGCATGCTCGCCAGCGACTTCGTGCTGGGCATCGGCAACCGCTGGGCCAACCGGCACACGGGTTCGGTCGATGTCTACACCAAGGGCCGCAAGTTCGTGCACGTGGACATCGAACCCACGCAGATCGGCCGCGTGTTTGCGCCCGACTTCGGCATCGTCTCCGACGCGGGCGCTGCGCTCAAGCTCTTTGTGGAGGTGGCGCGTGAATGGAAGGCCGTGGGCCAGCTGCGCAACCACAGCGCCTGGGCGGCCGAGTGCCAGGGCCGCAAGAACAGCGTGGACTATCTGCGCAAAACTCACTTCGACAGCGTGCCCATGAAGCCGCAGCGCGTGTACCAGTGCATGAACCGCGCGCTGGGCCGCGACGTGTGCTACGTCTCCACCATCGGCCTATCGCAGATCGCGGGCGCGCAGTTTTTGCACGTGTACCAGCCGCGCCACTGGATCAACTGCGGCCAGGCCGGCCCGCTGGGCTGGACGGTGCCCGCAGCCCTGGGCGTGCGGGTGGCCGACCCGGCGCGCAAGATAGTGGCGCTGTCGGGCGACTACGACTTTCAGTTCATGATCGAGGAGCTGGCCGTGGGCGCGCAATTCAAGCTGCCTTACATCCACGTGCTGGTCAACAACAGCTACCTGGGTCTGATCCGCCAGGCGCAGCGTAGCTTCAGCATCGACTACTGCGTGCAGCTCGCGTTTGACAACGTGAACATGCCCGAGGGCGAGGTGGCGCGCGGCTACGGCGTGGACCACGTGAAGGTGGTCGAGGGCCTGGGCTGCAAAGCCCTCCGCGTGCACCGCCCCGAGGAGTTCGCACCCGCCATCGCACAGGCCGAGGCCTGGATGGCCGAGCACCGCACGCCGGTGGTCATCGAGGTGATCCTGGAGCGCGTGACCAACATCGCCATGGGCACCGAGATCGACAACATCGTTGAGTTCGAGGAGCTGGCCACGCAACCGGCCGACGCGCCCAGTGCACTGGCCATACTGGATTGACGCAGCGCCTGGTGGTGCGCGGATTCATCCCCCCAACCGTTCAGCCTGAGCCTGTCGAAGGCCACACCGAGCCCTGGCTTCGACAGGCTCAGCCCGAACGGTGGTGGGAGAAAGCGAGCCACGGCGCCAGTCCCATTGTTCTGATTCATTGTCACGGAGAGTTTTTCTATGCCCCGTTTTGCTGCCAACCTCAGCATGCTGTTCACCGAGGTGCCTTTTCTCGACCGCTTCGAGCGCGCTGCGCGCACCGGCTTCGAGGCCGTGGAGTTCCTCTTTCCCTACGAGTTTGCAGCGGAAGAAATTCGCGAGCGCATTGACCGCCACCAGCTGCAGATCGTGCTGCACAACCTGCCCGCAGGCGACTGGGCCGCTGGCGAGCGTGGCATTGCCTGCGACCCGGCGCGCATCGCGGAGTTTCGCGCCGGTGTGGCCCAGGCCATCACCTACGCCCAGGCGCTGGGCGTGCCGCAGCTCAACTGCCTGGCGGGCAAGGCACCTGAAGGGGTGGATGCTGCGGTGCTGCGCCGCACCCTGGTCGAGAACCTGCGCTTTGCTGCCACGGAGCTGAGGGCGGCGGGCCTGCGCCTGCTGATCGAGCCCATCAACCCCTTCGATATCCCGGGCTTCTACCTGACCCGCACGGACCAGGCGCTGGCCATCCTGGACGAAGTGGATGCCAGCAACGCCTTTGTGCAATACGACATCTACCACGCGCAGCGCACCGAAGGCGAAATCGCGGCCACGCTGCAAAAGCACCTGGCGCGCATCGGCCACGTGCAGCTGGCAGACAACCCCGGCCGCAACGAACCGGGCACGGGCGAGATCAACTACCGCTACCTGTTCGCGCACCTGGACCGCATCGGCTACGGCGGCTGGGTGGGGTGCGAATACCGGCCCGCGCGCACGACCGAGATCGGCCTTTCATGGCGCAGTGCCTTGACCGCATGAAAGCGAATGAACCACAACACAAAAACAGGAGAACACGAACATGACTGACGCCCCCCTCAAACTCGGTTTCATCGGCCTGGGCATCATGGGCGCACCCATGTGCGGCCACCTCATCGCCGCAGGCCACCAGCTGTATGTGCACACCCGGGGCCGCGTGGCGCCGCAGATTGCCGAGAGCAGTGCCACGCAATGCACCACCGCGCGCGGCGTGGCTGAGCGGGCCGACATCGTCTTTCTGATGCTGCCCGACACGCCCGATGTGGAGAAGGTGCTGTTCGGTGCCGACGGCGTGGCTCAAGGCTTGAAAGGCAGCGTGGGCAAGGTGGTGGTGGACATGAGCTCCATCTCGCCCGTGGCTACCAAGGACTTCGCGCGCCGCATCGAGGCCGTTGGCGCGCAGTACCTGGACGCCCCTGTTTCGGGCGGCGAACTGGGCGCGAAGAACGCCACGCTGTCCATCATGGTCGGTGGCCCCGAGGCGGTGTTCGAGCGCATCAGGCCGTTGTTCGAACGCCTGGGTAAGAACATCACCCTGGTGGGCGGCAACGGCGACGGCCAGACCGCCAAGGTGGCCAATCAGATCATCGTTGCCCTGAACATCGAGGCCGTGGCCGAGGCGCTGCTGTTTGCCGCCCGCGCGGGCGCCGACCCGGCCCGTGTGCGCCAGGCGCTGCTGGGCGGTTTCGCCTCGTCCAAGATCCTCGAGGTGCATGCCGAACGCATGATCCGGCGCACGTTCGAGCCCGGCTTTCGCATCGGGCTGCACCAGAAGGACCTGAACCTCGCGCTGTCGAGCGCGCGGGCGCTGGGCGTGCCGCTACCCAACACGGCCATGGCGCAGGAGCTGTTCAACGCCTGCGTGGCCCATGGCGGGCAGGGCTGGGACCACTCGGCAATGGTGCGGGCGCTGGAGAAGATGGCGAATTTTGAGATTGGACAGGCATCGCCAGCATGACGCAGGCCACCATGAAAAATCCCGCTGACCTTTCGGTGAGCGGGATTTTTGATTCAAATTGGCCGTTTCCGCGCTTTCATCAAGCGCTGGTAGCTATCAATTAAATAGCATTCAATACCCCAGCGTCTTCCCATCTGGGTTGCGCGGGTCTGAGTAGCCATACAGCGCGCCGCCTCGGATCTGGATGGTCTGCGTGCGGCCCATCGACGGCTTCACGGCGATGTTGTGGCCGCGCTGCTTGAGCAGGGCCAGCGTGTCGGGCGAGAGGCCCTTTTCCACGCGCAGCTCATCCGGCGTCCACTGGTGGTGCACACGGGGTGCGGCAGCGGCTTCTGCAGGGTTCATGCCGAAGTCGATGGTGTTGACCACCGTCTGCAGCACCGTGGTGATGATGCGGGCGCCGCCGGGGCTGCCGGTGACCAGCGTGGGCTTGCCGTCTTTGAGCACCAGGGTGGGCGTCATGGACGACAGGGGGCGCTTCTTGGCGGCCACGGCGTTGGCGTCGCCGCCGACCAGGCCGTAGGCGTTGGCCACGCCAGGCTTGGCCGAGAAGTCGTCCATCTCGTTGTTGAGCAGGATGCCTGTGCCTTTGGCGACGATGCCGCTGCCGAAGTTGGTGTTGAGCGTGTAGGTCACGGCCACGGCGTTGCCCGCCTTGTCCACCACCGAGTAGTGGGTGGTCTGGTCGCTTTCATACGGCTGGGGCTGGCCGGGCTTGATCTCCTTGGCCGGGCGCGCGCGGTTGGCGTCGATGCCCTTGGCCAGCGATTCGGCGTAGCGCTTGGAGGTCAGGCCCTTGAGTGGAATTTTCACGAAGTCCGGGTCGCCCAGGTATTCGGAGCGGTCGGCGTATGCCAGCTTGCTGCTCTCGGCCATGTAGTGGATGGTCTGCGCGCTGTTGGGGCCCCACTGCGATAGCGGCAGCGGCTCCAGCATGTTCAGGATCTGCACCAGGTGCGGGCCGCCAGAGGAGGGTGGCGGCATGGTCACGATCTCATAGCCGCGGTAGGTGCCGCGTGTGGGCACGCGCTCGGCCACCTTGTACTCGCGCAGGTCCTGCAGGCTGATGGCGCCCGCGTGGGGTGCCATCTCGGCTGCGATCTTCTGGGCGATCTCGCCTTCGTAGAACGCTTTGGCGCCCTGCTGGGCGATGAGGCGCATGGATTGGGCCAGGTCCTTCTGCACCAGCGGGTCGCCCACCTTCAGGGGTTCGCCGTTCTTCCAGAAGATGGCCTGGGTGGCGGGCCATTTGCTCATGTTCTTCTTTTCCTGCTGCAGGATCTTGGCGAGCGTTTCACTCACTGGGAATCCCTTGTCGGCTAGCTCGATGGCGGGTGCGATCACGCGTGACAGGGGCAAGGTGCCCCAGGTCTTGAGCGCATGCTCCATGCCCGCTACCGTGCCGGGCACACCCACGGCGTAGTGGGTGTACAGCGATTTGCCGTCCACCACATTGCCCTTGGCGTCCAGGTACATGTCGCGCGTGGCCTTCGATGGGGCCACTTCTCGGAAGTCCAGGGCGACGCTCTTGCCGGTCTTGGCATCGTGCACCACCATGAAACCGCCACCGCCCAGGTTGCCCGCATTGGGCAGGGCCACGGCCAGCGCAAAGCCAATGCCCACGGCTGCGTCCACCGCGTTGCCACCGGCCTTGAGGATGTCCAGGCCGATCTGCGAGGCCAGCTCCTGTTCGGTGGCGACCATGCCGTTGCGCGCCACCACGGGGTGGAAAACGTCCATGCTGAAGTCATAGGCGGCACTGGCGGCCTGGGCGGCGGCCGTCTGCTGCACGGCGGGCGCGGGCGCTGCTGCCGTGGTGGGTGCGCTGCCGCAGGCCGTGAGGCTGGCCAGTGCCAGCGCAAGGCTGGAGGCCAGCAGCGTGTGTCGGATGTTCATGGAAGCTGCTCCTTGGTTTTTTGGTTGGAAGGAAAGGGAAGGGGATGTCGCCCCGCAAGGGGGCTGCAGCAAGTGTAGGGTGCGTTTGCCCCACCCGTGGGCGGTGGTGATGCCATTGCGTATTCACCCCATGCCTGTGTGTCATCCCTGTGAAAGGAGTACAAGGCCGGGCACGAGCCCTGTTCGACCCGGCAGGGCCTGGCGGCAGATGCCTTCGAACGGCTTTGTTGCACAAGTCGAAAGATAGACGGGCTACCTGTCCACCGGACCGCTTCGTGCATCAAAGCCAAGAATCCCAGCGCAGCCGCTTTGCCAGGCGCCGCGCCGAGGCACTGCGCGTAATGCAGCAAGACGCGGCAAGACACTGCAACGGCGCCAGAAGAGTTGTGTTATTGATCCGGCACGAACCTACTTGAACCTTTCATGCTGCGCTTGTCGAAGCGGCACGCCAGGTTTTGACGAATTCGACCCGAACGGATAGATCAAGTTCAAAGAGGCCTGATCAATAGCCGTTCTACGCCAGCAGGTCGCTCAGCGTGCGTGCAACCACCTTGGTGGCACGGCGCAGGTCTTCCAGTTGCAGGCGCTCGTCGGCACGTTTGGCGTGCGATTCGAGCACGGTGCGTGGCCCGGCGCCATAGATCACGCCGGGGATGCCGCGCTCCACATACAGGCGCACATCGGTGTACAGCGGCGTGCCCACGGCGGGCACGGGCTCGCCGATCACGGCCTGTGCGTGTTTCTGGATGGCATCGACCAGCGGTGCGTTGCCTGCCAGCGGCGTCATGGCGTTGGCCAGCAGCAGGCGCTTGATCTCCACGCGGATGCCGTCGCGCTCGCCCGCCGCCTGCTCAATCACGCGGCGGATGGCTGCTTCGACCTCGACCGGGTTCTCTTCGGGGATCATGCGGCGGTCGAGCTTGAACGTCACCTTGCCGGGCACGACGTTGGTGTTGGTGCCACCCTCGATGCGGCCCACGTTCAGGTACGGGTGCTTGATGCCTGTGACGTTGGACGTGACCTTCTTGTATTCATCGTTTTGCGCATACAGCGCGTTCAGGATGTGCACCGCACCCTGCAGCGCGTCCACGCCGGTGTGGGGCACGGCAGCGTGCGCCATCTTTCCGTGCACGGTCACTTCCATCTGCAGGCAGCCGTTGTGGGCAGTGACCACTTCGTAGCTGAAGCCTGCGGCAATCATCAGGTCGGGCTTGGTGAGGCCGTTTTTCAGCAGCCAGCCGGGGCCCAGTTCGCCGCCAAACTCCTCGTCGTACGTGAAGTGAAGTTCCACTGCGCCTTTCGTGGGCTTGGCCACGGCTTCCAGGGCGCGCAGGGCGAAGGTGAACGATGCGAAGTCACTTTTGCTCACGGCGGTGGCGCGGCCGTACATGGCGCCATCGACGATCTCGGCGCCGTAGGGGTCGCGCGTCCAGCCTTCGCCGGGCGGCACCACGTCGCCGTGGGCGTTCAGGGCAATGGTCTTGCCGTCGTCGCCCTGCTCTCCATACTGGCGGCGCACGATGAGGTTGGTGATGGACTCCATGCCGTAGGCCTGTACGTCTGTTGCGGGCACAGCGTGCTTTTCGGCCTCGTAGCCGAAGTCCTTCAGCAGCTCTGCTGTGCGCTCGGCATGGGGCGCGTTGTTGCCGGGCGGGGTGTCAGTGGGTACGCGCACCAGGGCCTGCAAAAAGCGTACTTCCTCGTCAAAGTGTTGGTCGATCCAGGCGTCCAGCGCGGCGTAGTGGGTGGGGGTGGTCATGGTTGTTGTTCCTCTGCAAGTTGGCGCAGCACCTGGGTGAAGGCGTCCACGGCCAGCTGCATGTCGTTGTTGGTGGTGGATTCGAGCGGGTTGTGGCTGATGCCGGAGTTCAGCCCGCGCACGAAGAGCATGGCCTGCGGCATGATTTCGTGCAGCTTCATCGCGTCGTGCCCCGCGCCGCTGGGCATGCGGAACACGGGTACGCCCAGGGCGTCCACGGCGCGCTCCCAATGGTGTTGCAGGGCTGGCGTGCTGGGCGCTGCGGCGGCTCGCATGGATTCTTCGATCGTGTAGCGCAGGCCACGGCGCTGCGCAATGCGCGCTAGCGTGTCAAGCACATCGCGCACCAGGGCGTCGCGCTGTGTGTCGGTGGGCGCGCGCAGATCCAATGAAAAAAGGCAACGCCCCGGCACCACGTTGATCGAGCCTGCTGGCACCTGCAACTGGCCGATGGTGCCGACCGAGTCGCCGTCCTGCGCGGCACGTTCCTCCACATAGAGCGCCAGTTCTGCCACGGCCACGGCCGCGTCGCGGCGGCGGTCCATGGGTGTGGTGCCCGCGTGGCTGGCGGTGCCGATCATCTCGCCAATGAAGCGCACGCTGCCATTGATGGAGGTCACTACGCCCAGCGGCAGGTCCAGTTCGTTGAGCACGGGACCCTGTTCGATGTGCACTTCGATGAAGCCCAGGTATTGCGCCGGGTCGCGCTGCAGCTTGGGGATGTCGTCAATGCACAGG
>NZ_QAIH01000250.1:10271-29226 GCF_003060895.1 Acidovorax sp. HMWF029
GGCCGCGCGCATGGTCACGCCGTCGGCATCCTTCTGGTCGAGCCAGGCGGGGTTGAAGTCGCCGATGAGCGCGCCCGAGCCGAGGAAGGTGGCCTTGTAGCGCTGGCCTTCTTCTTCGGCAAACGCAACGACTTCGATGCCAAAGGGCAGGCGTTGCTTTGCTTGGTGCAGCGCACGCACACAGGCCATGGGCACAAAGATGCCCAGGCGCCCATCGTATTTGCCGCCGTTGCGCACGGTGTCGTAGTGGCTGCCAGTCATGAGGTAACGCGCGCCTTCCGTGGCCGGGTGGTAGCGGCCCACCACGTTGCCCACGGCATCCATCTCTACATCGTCAAAGCCGCAGTCGCGCATCCAGTGGCTGATGCGCTGGGCGCACGCGCGGTGCGCGTCGGTGAGGTAGGTGACGGTGAGCTGGTCTTTTTCGGCAAAGCCCGGGTCGGAGTGTTCTGCAAGTTTTTCCTGCCAGTCCCACACTTCGTTGCCCAGCACCGGCTCGGCGGCGAACTTGTCGTTCAGGCGAATCTCTGCGATGCGGTGGATGTTGCGCAGGGCCTCGGCCAGCTCGAACTCGGGGTGGTTGTCCAGGCGGCGCGCAAAGGTCTCGATGATCTCCTGCTTGGGCAGGCCCGTGCCACGCGGCCCGCGCACCGCCAGGATGAACGGGAAGCCGAAGCGCTCGTTGTACGCGGCGTTGAGCGCCTGGATGCGTGCGAACTCCTCGGGCGTGCACTGCGTGAGGCCCGCCTTGCTCTGCTCGTTGGTGGATTCGGCGGTGAGATTCTTCGCCACCATGGCCTTGCCCGCCAGTTCGGGGTGGGCGCGGATCAGCGCCAGCTGCGCATCCTGGCCCGCCGTGCGCACGACCTGGGCCAGCGCATGCTGCAGGTGGGCCTGCGAACGAAAGGGGCGCTGCGCCAGCGCCTGCTCGGCGATCCAGGGCGAGTGTTCGTACAGGCCGTCCAGCAGCTGCAGGGCCTCGGCAGGGCTGGCGGCGTTGAGTTGTTCCAGGGTCAGGGCCATGTATCAGCCTGCTTTCTGAGAAGGGTAGGGGTGCACCTGTTTCCAGTGGCGCGCGATGTCGATGCGGCGGCACACCCAGACGTTGCTGTGTTGCTGGATGTGGTCCAGAAAACGCTGCAGCGCCGTGATGCGGCCAGGGCGGCCCAGCAGGCGGCAATGCATGCCGATGCTCATCATTTTGGGCGCGTTGTCGCCAGCGGGGTCGCCCTCGGCGTACAGCGCGTCGAACGTGTCCTTCATGTACTGAAAGAACGGGTCGGCGTGCGAGTAGCCCTGTGGCAGGGCAAAGCGCATGTCGTTGCAGTCCAGTGTGTAGGGCACGATGAGCTGGGGCACCGCGCTGCCATCGGTTCTCTTGACCTTCATCCAGAAGGGCAGATCATCGCCGTAGTAGTCGCTGTCGTATTCGAAACCGCCGAAGTCGGCCACCAGGCGCCGCGTGTTGGGGCTGTCGCGGCCGGTGTACCAGCCCAGGGCCCTGTGACCGGTCATGCGCTCAATGATCTCCATGGCCTCTGCCATGTGCGCGCGCTCAATTTCTTCGGGGATGTGCTGGTAGTGGATCCACTTGAGGCCGTGGCAGGCGATCTCGTGGCCCAGCTCCACAAAGGCGTTTGTCAGTTCGGGGTGGCGCTGCAGTGCGCTCGAAACGCCAAACACGGTGAGCGGCAGCTTGCGTTTTTCAAACTCGCGCAGGATGCGCCACACGCCAGCGCGCGAGCCATATTCGTAGATGCCTTCCATGCTCATGTGCCGCTCGGGGTAGCTTGCGGGGTTGAACATTTCCGACAGAAACTGCTCGCTGCCCGCGTCGCCGTGCAGCACGGCGTTCTCGCCGCCTTCTTCATAGTTCAGCACAAACTGCACGGCAACGCGCGCGCCGCCCGGCCACTGCGCGTGGGGCGGGGTCTTGCCGTAGCCAATGAGGTCGCGGGGGTAGGGCTGGGTGGAGTCGTAGATCATGGGTGTCAGTGATTCAAAGGGTCACGGCATGAGCGCTGCGGCCAGGTCGCTGGCCGGGCGTTTGCGGTCAAACGTCAGGCTGGCTTCCACATGTTCGAGGTGCGACTGCATGAGCGAGACGGCCAGCGCCTCGTCGCGCGCGGCCAGTGCTGCCACGATGTCGCCGTGCTCTTCATGCGAGTGCTCGGCGGCGCTGGCGGACTGGTACATCAACGTGATCAGGGCGCAGCGCGAAATCAGGTCGCCCAGCATCTGCGCCAGCACTTCGTTGCCCATGAGCTCTGCCATGCGCACATGAAAGTCGCCCAGCAGTTCGGTGCGGCTGCTCGCGTCGGCCGTTCCCATGGCGGCCTTCTCGCTGGCCACATGCGCGCGCAGGGCCTTGATCTTGGCGGGGGTCACGGTTTGCACAAAGGCGCGCGTCATTTCGGTTTCGAGCATGCGGCGCACGGCGAACACCTGGCGGGCTTCTTCGACGGAGGGCGTGGAGACAAACGCGCCGCGTGCGGGCTCCAGCGTGACCAGGCGGTTCTGCGCCAGCTGGAACAGCGCCTGGCGCACCAGCGTGCGCGACACGCCGAAGTGGTCGGCCAGTTTTTGCTCGGCCAGTTTGGTGCCGGGTTGCAGGCGGTGCTCCACGATGGCGCGGGTCAGCGCCTCGACAATCGCACTGGTGGATGAAGATTCCATGGTGGCATGATACGTTGGAATGGCGAAAAGTGTATACACTTTTGGTCTACACACAGCGATCTGGCAATCCTCGCCGATTGGCCGTGGTCCCCACTTCAGGAGATTCCCTATGGGACTGAGCACCCACGTTCTCGACACCATGAACGGCTGCCCTGCCGCCGGCATGGAGGTCGCCCTGTATGCCACCGATGGTGACAACGCCACCCTCATCAAGCGCCTGCTGTTGAACCATGATGGCCGCACCGATGCGCCCTTGTTCGACAACGCCAGCTTGCGCACCGGCACCTACCGTTTGCGTTTTGATGTGGCGGGCTACTTCAAGGCCCGGGGCGTGCAGTTGCCCGAACCCAACTTCTTGAACCAGGTGAGTCTGGACTTCGGCATTGCGCATGCCGACCAGCACTACCATGTGCCGCTGCTGGTCAGCCCCTGGAGTTACTCAACATACCGAGGCTCTTAGGCATCGCGGCCACCTCTGGAGGCCGCGCAGGGGATGCCCTTAAAGCTGACCTTCTGTGAGGGTGTCCAGCTGGAAGTGCCCCCCCTTGTCCCACAACCAGGTGTCGGTGTAGGTGACCTTGCCCATGCGCGTTGGCACAGGGAAGGGCGCCGCAGCGCGCACGGTGCGCTCGATCTCGGCCACCACCTCAGGGGCGTGGCGCGGGGCGCGCATCCAGTGCAGGCGGGTGACCTTGCCGCTGCGGTCAATGTCCACCTGCAGCACGCCAATGGCATACAACTGGGCGGGCAGCTTGCCCTTGAAGATGCGCTCGCGGTTCAGCCCATAGAGGTGGGTGGCCGCATCCTGCCGGTAGGCCAGGGGTGTGGCTGCGGCCGAAGGGCGTGCCGACCCGGCTGCGGCGGGCACCGGGCCCTTGACAGCACCAGGCTCTGCGCTGGTGGATGGCACGCTGTCAGGCGCCGGGGCGGGTTCAGGTGGGGATTTGCAGGCAGATACCAGTGCGGCGCCAAGGGCCATGATGCCTGCCAGCAGCCAGTGGCTGCGCGGACCGGGGGAGCGGGTGGGTGGCGTGTCGGGCATGGGTTGGTGTGAGGCAGTGGCCACCAGCAGTGCCAGCGGCCAGGGGCGTTAACGACAAAGGAATGGCGGTGACAAATTTGCGTTTGCTGTTGGACGGTTTGAAAACCGGTCCAGCATGCCTGGTAACCGTAGAGTCTACCCAAGGGTCGGTGCCCCGCGAGGCCGGGGCCTGGATGGCCGTTTTTGCCGACCGCCTGGTGGGCACCATCGGCGGGGGCCATCTTGAGCTCCAGGCGATTACCGAAGCGCGCTTGCGCCTGTCAGGCACTGCCGTCAGCAACCCAGCACCCGTGCGGTATGCGCTGGGCCCAGCGCTGGGCCAATGCTGCGGTGGCGTGGTGCACCTGGGCTTTGCGCTGCTCACGGCGGCTGACGCCCCGGGGCTGGCCGCCCGCCTGGCACCGCACCAGCACCCCGTGGCGCTGTTTGGCGGTGGCCATGTGGGCTATGCGCTGGCCCGTGTGCTGGCGCCGCTGCCCTTCGCGCTGACCTGGATCGACAGCCGCGACGGCATCTTCCCAGAGCCACCGCCCGACGGCGCAGTCTGCGAGCATTCCGACCCCGTGCAGGGGGCCGTGCCGGGCCTGGCACCGGGCAGCCGCGTGCTGATCATGAGTTTCAGCCATGCCGAAGACCTGGACGTGGTGGCCGCCTGCCTGCAGCGCCAGCGGCAGCAGCGGGACCTGCCCTTCATCGGCCTGATTGGCAGCCAGACCAAGTGGGCCACCTTCGGAAGCCGCCTGCGCAGCCGGGGCTTCAGCCAGGAGGAGCTGGCGCAGGTGACCTGCCCCATCGGCATCCCCGGCATCGAAGGCAAGGAGCCCGAGGTGATCGCCGTGGCCGTGGCGGCGCAGCTGTTGCTCAGCCTGAAGTCAGCCTGAGCGAAGGTGGCTGGAACGATTCATGCACCTGCCGTCACAACAGCTTGAATGCGGGTAATTCCCGCCCCGCAGGCACCAGACTGGGGCTGGAAGCGGGAACAATTTCTGCATACACTTTGATTCACCGGTCGCAGCGGTGCCCAGCAGATGCTTTTCTGCCCAGGTGCGCGACCCCCTTCTTCTGCTCAGAGCGCCCGCAGTGGTGAGCAGGTTGTACAAGCGGCGTGTTTCCCACGCCGCCAAGGCCGAGAACCATGGAAAGCTACCTTCTCGACTGGGCCAACCTGCTGCTGCGCTGGGTCCACGTCATCACCGCCATCGCCTGGATTGGCTCGTCGTTCTACTTCGTCTTCCTCGACAGCAGCCTTACGCCGCCCGAGGACGACGACCTCAAGAAACAGGGCGTCTCCGGCGAACTCTGGGCCGTGCACGGCGGCGGCTTCTACCACCCCGTCAAGTTCGCCGTCTCGCCGCCCAAGCTACCGGGGCACCTGCACTGGTTCTTCTGGGAAAGCTACAGCACCTGGATCAGCGGGTTTGCGCTGTTCACGGTGTCCTACCTCTACAGCGCCAGCACCTACCTCATCGACAAGTCGAAGATGGACTGGGCGCCTGCCACGGCCATCGTGGTGGCGCTGGCGTTCTTTGTGGTGTTCTGGCTGCTGTATGACGCGATCTGCCGCATCTTTGGCCAGCGCAAGAACGGCGACGCCATCGTGGGTGCGCTGGTGTTTGTGCTGGTGTGCGTAGCCTCGTGGCTGGCCTGCCACTGGTTTGCGGGCCGCGCGGCCTTCTTGCTGGTGGGCGCGATGATCGCCACGGCCATGAGCGCCAACGTGTTCTTCTGGATCATCCCCGGCCAGCGCACCGTGATCCGCCAAATCAAGGCCGGCGAGCCCGTGGACCCGATCCACGGCAAGCGTGGCAAGCAGCGCAGCGTGCACAACACCTACTTCACGCTGCCCGTACTGTTTGCGATGCTCAGCAACCACTACAGCTTCACCTGGAGCCACCCGCAAAACTGGCTGGTGCTCATCCTGATGATGTTTGCGGGCGCGGCCATCCGCCAGTTCTTCGTCATGCGCCATGGCTACAAGCTCGGCCGCAATGGCAACCCGCTGCCCTATGCGCTGGTGGGGGTGGCGGTGATTGTGGGCGCCATCGCCTGGATGCGCCCGGCACCCGTTGCCGCTGTTGCAGCCGTGGCCACCCCCGCACCTGCTGCCGGTGTTGCTCCTGTTTCAGGAGCTGATGGGGCGGGCACAGCGGGCGCAGGTGGCCAAATTGACTTCAAGTCGGTGCAGGCCGTGCTGGAGCAGCGCTGCTACATGTGCCACGGCGAGCAAGTGCAGATGAAAAACCTGCGGCTCGATTCGCCCGCGCTGGCCCAGCAGCATGCCCAGGCCGTTTACCAGCAGGTGGTGGTGCAAAAGCTCATGCCCATGAACAACGCCACGGGCATGACGGATGCGGAGCGTGCGCTGGTCAAGCGCTGGTTCGAGGCAGGGGCGCCTGCGGGGCCTTGAGGGTTGCAGAGTCGCTGTCGAACACTCAGCATGGGCTATGGCGCTGTGGAAGCACCGCAAGTTGGCTGCCGTTGCCCAGGGTTCGCAAATTGGTGCCTTCAACGCTACTTGTTGTGTAACATGTTGAAGCATGTTTGGGCGCTTTCTCGTCAAAACCTAAGAGTCGCAGATGTATCTATTTTTTCGGCGTGGTTCTGGCACTGCTATTAATCGGGAGTACCTCATGTTTTGCTAGTGGGAGAGGCCAGACCTGCATCGACAACTCTGTTAATTCCACTACGTCAAGCGGTATTGAAGAACTACCAACACACAGGACTACAACGCGGGAACCGGGGATTAACTGGAGCCAAGAAAGCTCGACCTACGGGAGCACGACGTATCTCAACGGGCCGACGGAAAATGGAATAAATTAGGCGAGTCTGTTGGAGCATCGGCCTTCTTTTGGGGAGCGCTTTCAATAATTGAAAATTAAAGGAGCGAAGGATGAGAAAATTTTCACTGGCAATAATTGCGATGATTGCATTTTCGGGGTGCGATAAACAGGATCAGGCTGAGAAAAAATCTGAACCTGAATCTCCAAAACCAGCGGTGGCACAAATTGCAGCGCCTAAGAGCCCCGAACCAAAAGTTGATAAAGGCCCATGGGAAGGGCCGTTTGGCCTAAAAATGGGTCTGAGCGAAGCAGAGCTTGCGGCAGCAATTCCCGATATAAAGACCATTAAACCCAACTTTTTTAGTGCGTCAACCCCACCGAAGGCGCATGATGCGTTCGAAAGTTATTCGCTGATTGCTTCTGTGCCTACTGGGCTATGCAAGATTGCTGCCATTGGAAAAGACATTTCGACAAGTAGTTTTGGCGATGAACTCAAGAGTGCGCACATGGCGATGAAGGACGCTCTCACGGAAAAATACGGTAAACCGACTGAACACTTCGATTTTTTGAAAAACGGAAGCATTTGGACCGAACGCAAGTATTGGACCATGGGGATGTTGAAGAAGGATCGCACATTGATGACGGCTTGGCAGCAAAAGACTCCCAAAAACCCCAAAGGAGTAGAGCTTCCAAACAACATTAAGACCATCCTTATCGAGAGTGAGGCAACTCAGACTGACACGGGCTACATAAGTGTGCGTTATGAGTTTTCCAATTTGGATGAGTGCTTTGAGGCGAATAGCAAAGAAAAGAACAAGGCGTTGTGAGGTATTCAAAAATAACTGCATGTCTGGTCAGCGTAATCGCTGACTAGCAAGAAAGAACGGCGATGCTAAGCGCTCTTCTCTGCGATCTCGCTGAGTGTCCGTCACCGTTCGTTTTTTCGCCAACAGAAGCCGCCCACCAAGGCGGTTTTCTTTTAGAAATCTGGCTCAAGAGAAGTGACGCTGCGCTTGTCCTGCGCATCTGCTGCCAGCTTGGGGGTCTAGCTTGTGCATTCGACTCAAGAGCGGATGTTCATTCGGCGTTAATGGTGAGCATGGTGTAGCTCTCGTGGAGTTCGCTCCTCGCACGCGCATCGCGGTGTAGTCGCGCAACAAACCTAACAACCAGCGCTGCCCCCTTTTCCCTACGCCGCCAGCACATCCTGCAGTGCCCGCGTGGCGGCCAGCGCGCCCAGGCTGGATTCGGTGAAGCCGCCGTGCAGCACCACACCGGTGGCGGCCAGCTTGGCCTCGTGTTTGGCCACGGCGGCCAGGTTGGCCACCTCTTCGGCGTGCCGAAAGCGCCCGGGGGTGATGCGCACCGCACCGATGGCGAGCGTGGTGCACGGGAAGAACCGCCGCACGCCATGCCGGTCTTCTGCGTGGATGCCGCCCGCCAGCCGGGCGCCATCGTCAAACAGCGTGTGCGCCTCGCGCGCAAACTCGTCCACGATGTTCTTGCAGCGCTGCAGCCAGTTGCTACTCTGGAAGATCAGCATGAAATCATCTCCACCCACATGGCCCACAAAGTCGCGGCGCGCGTCGCAGTGGGCCGTGGCCAGGCGCGCCACCAGGCGGATCATCTGGTCGCCGCGCCAGTAGCCGTAGTGGTCGTTGAAGGGCTTGAAGTTGTTCAGGTCGGCATAGCAGGCCACAAACTCGGTGCCGCTCTCCAGCAGGCGCTGCATGTGCAGGCTGATGGGGATGTTGCCGGGCAGAAAGGTCAGCGGGTTGGCGTGGCGCGCGGCCTCGATGCGGGTTTCGGTCACGGCGCGCACCAGCTGGTCGCCCGTGCCCAGGCCGAGGTAGCGGCCGTTGTCAGTCACGATGTAGCCGTCGCTCAGGTAGCGCTGGTCCTGCGAGGTGAGGATGCCCACCAGCTGGTCCACGTCGCAGTCCAGCTCCACCACGCGTGGCGCCTGGTTTGCGAAGGCCAGGCACGATTTGCGGCCATGCACCTCGCGGAAGTACAGGGTGGCGTAGTGGTTCATAAACTGCTGGCGGTTGATGAGCGCCACGGGGCGCGTGCCATCCACCACGGCCAGCGCGTGCAGGTCGGTGTGCTGGTGAAAGATCACGGCCACCGCATCGTTGCTGGTGGCGGGCGATGCGGTGGGCGCCTGCACCACCAGCAGGCTGCGCAGGATGCCGGGGCGCGCGGTCTGGCCCAGGTGTGGCAGCACGGCCACCCGGCGGTCCTGCATCACCTCCAGCGCGGGGCCGTCCACCGTGTGGCGTGGCTCGCGCGCCGGGCGGCCCAGCAGCCAGCCCTGGCCGTAGGGGATGTCCAGGTCGCGCAGCGCGCGCAGGTCGTCGCGGGTTTCGATGCCTTCGGCAATCAGCTTGGTGCCAAACACGTCGGCAATGCCCTTGATGGCCTGCAGCATCTGCAGGTTCTCGGGGTGGTCGCTGATGTCGTGGATGAAGTATTTGTCGATCTTCACGAAGTCGGGCTTGACCTCGGACCACAGCCGCAGGCTGGAGCGACCGTCGCCAAAATCGTCCAGCGCCACACGCGCGCCGCAGGCGTGCACGGCCTTGATCGCCTGGCGCAATACGGGCATGTCGCTCACGCGCTCGTGTTCGGTGATCTCCAGCACCAGCATGCGGGCGCTCAGGCCAAAGCTGCGCACCGTATCTCCCAGCATCTCGGAGCCCACCAACGCCACGCCGTGCACGAGCGCGTCGGCGCTGATGTTCACAAAGAGGCGGCCCGGCGCCTCCTGCTGGCCCCATTGGGCAAGCGCGGTGAAGACGCACAGCAGCTCGAAGTCCAGCAGGATGCCTTCCTGCCGCGCCAGGTTGAGCAACACATCGGGGGTGTGAAGGGGGCTGCCCTCGGGGCCCCTGATCAGGGCCTCATGGGCATGGATGTTGCCCTCGCGCAGATCGGCCAGGGGCTGGAAGACGCAGTGCAGCCCACCACCCTGCATGAGCCGTGCCAGCGGGCCGGTGCCATGGCGTGCAGCGGGCGACAGCAGCGCCATCATCGCCTCCAGCCGGCTCCATTGGGTGTTCTGCATCGCGTTGTGGGTCCCTGAGCAAGGACGCAAAGATACCCAGTCGCTGTGACATTTTGGTTACAAAACGATGAACGCTACTGTTTTGATAGCTTTCAAGGTATGACTGTAGCGCGGAAAAGGCCTTTTTTCTTCAAAAAATGCCCCACTAAAACGTATCAGAAGCGGTGGCGAACGCCCACGCCCACGCTGCTGCCCTGGGCCTGGTTGGTAATGCGGTCGGCCATGGCCATCACGTACAGGTCGGTGCGCTTGGACAGGAAATGGTCGTAGCCCACGGTGAAGGTCTTGCGCGAGATGTCGGTGGCGCTCAGTGTGGTTTGCGCCCACGATGCCAGTACCTTGCCGGTGGCCCCCACGGGCACCGACACGCCAAGCTGCGTGGTCTTTGCCTTGTTGGTGGTGTTGTCGGCCTTGGCCTGGCCGTAGCTGGCAAAGGCCTTGACTACCGTGAAGTCATAGGCGCCACCCAGCATCCAGTCGGTCTTGGTGGTGCCCAGGTAGGTGCTGGGCACGGCGGGGTTGCTTATCTGGTCGCGCTCATAAAAGCCGGTGAGGGTGACGGGACCGTTGAAGTACAGCGCGTTGATGCCCACGTTCTTCTTGCCGCTGCTGCCCGCGATCTCGCCAAACTGGTAGTGCAGGTTGGCCGAGAGCCCGCCGAAACTCGGCGTGCTGTAGATGATCTCGTTGGCCCAGCCCGTGTCCGACGGCGTGGTGGAACCCCAGCCGGTGCCGTTGAACAGCGGCACGTTCATGTGCAGGATAACGGGCGCGAAGGTGAACGAATCGCCCAGCGGGTTCGACAGGATGGAAGGCAGAAAGTTGGGCGCCAGGCCCCGGCCCACGGTGAGGGTGCCGAAGTTGCCCGACAGGCCCACGTTGGCATCGCGCGAAAAGAAGGTGTCGTTGGCGAAGCGGCCCTGCACGCCGCTGTCCACCTTGATGAAAGAAGTAAGCGCGAAGTTGGCCTTGAGCCCGCCGCCGAGGTCCTCCGTGCCCTTCACGCCGAACCACGATGTGGTCATGCCGCCACTGCCCACCACCGCGCTGCGGCCTGCGTCACCGGCGTTTCTCATGGAGCCGACATACACGTCGGTCAGCCCCATCAGCTGGACCGAGCTTTGGGCCTGGGCCCCGGTGGCGCACAACAGCAGTGGGCTGCCCAGCGCGAGAGATAGTGACAGTGTGGTCAGGTTTTTTTTCATGAATTTTCCTGGTGGTGAAATGCCGGACGCCCGGCGTTGGGAAGGGTTGCGTGCGACCCAGGTTGCACGTTGGTGCAGGGGCGGGCCCGCGCGCGAGGAGTTCGCAATTTCCGTGCCCTTGCTGAAACAGGTTCTTACAACTGCATGCCAAAGGGCAGGGCGCGGGCACGCGGGCGGTAGCAGTTCTTCACGCAGCTTTTTTGTGTTCTTTCGCAAAACCCTTGCAGGACGGGGTTTGCGACGTGGTTTGGCTTTGATCTTGCTCAATGCCCTGGGCGGGGCGACGCGGCAAAGTGGCTTCCATGCTGCCCTCTACCCTTTTCTCCCTGCCCGCCGAAACCGAGGTGATCGCCCCCGGCGAAGTGCTGCGCAGGCGCAACGAGGTCCTCACCTCCGTACTGCACCTGGAAAGCGGCCGCGTGTTGCGCGGCGTGCTGGACGACGGCTTCCTGCGCCACCAACTGGGCGCGGTGGAGGGGCCGTTCTGGCTCGATGCCGCATCGGCCTTGTTGGGCATGCCCTTCCCGGTGGACATGGTGGCCGACACGCGCCTGCAGGTGCGGCGCCTGCCGATTGCAGAATTTCGCCGCAGCCTGGCCGCCATGCCAGCGGGTGCTCGCGCCCTGCTGCTGGACATGGCGCAGGGTTACCGGCAACAGTCTGAACTGGCGGTGAGCCGCCTTGCGCAGGACGCGGAATCGCGCTGTGCCCAATGGTTGCTCAAGCACGCCGAATCAGACCCGACGGGCGCCATGCAGGTCACGCTGCACCAGCGCAAGCGCCTGATTGCGGCGCAACTGGGCATTGCCCCCGAGACCTTTTCGCGCGTGCTGCGCCATTTGCGGGAGCTGGGCCTCATCCATGGCACTGGCAACGTGCTGAACCTGCCCCAACCCCGGGCGTTGCAGTCCATGGCGGGGTGCTGAAGGCCCGCCGTCCCCGCGCAGCGGGGCGGCGCCGCACTCAGGGTTTTTCCTTGCGGTTTTCCAAGGGTTCCACCCAAGCCCCCGGCCCCGGGGGCTGCGTATATTTGTTGGGACATGTCTGTTGTGACCCGTCCCCATGCCTAACTTCATGCGTGCCTGCGACGCTCCCGTGCCGGGGTGTCCATGACGGCCCCCGCACCTTCGGCTGAGCCCGATGATGCACCCGGCTGGCTGGTGCCGGGGACATTGGTGCTGCGGCTCATGCTGGTGGCGGCGCTGGCCGTGGCTTTGTCGGGGGCCGTGGCGGCCTGGCTGGTCACCCGTGCATCCGGGCAAGAGGCCGTGCGCCGGGTGGTCAACCAGCAGACCGATGAAGTTGAAGTGTTGGCCCGCCTGCTGGCAAGCAAGATCGAACAGAGCCAGAAGGTGTTGCGCACTGTCGCTGCGGGCATCACGCCCGGCATGCTCGAATCCCCTTCCTCGCTCGAATGGCTGCTGCAGCAGGGCCTGCCCGCCGTGCAGTTCTTCGACACCATGCAAGTGGCCCGCGACAACGGCGAGCTGCGCCTGAATCTGCGCGCCGGGCAGCAGCAAAAGGCCGCCGACCTGGACCCGGCCGAGCGTGACGCTCTGCGCCGCACCTTGGTGGATGGCAAGCCCCTGGTGTCCGAGCTGATCGCCGGGCGCGGTGGCGAGCCGCGCGTGATGTTCACCATGCCGCTGCACCGCGAAGACGGCACCGTGCTGGGCGTGGTGGCTGGGGCGCTGCGTTTGCAGTCGCAAAGCCTGCTGCCCCCGTCGATGACGCTGCCCGCACGGGAGGATTCTCAGCTGATTGTCTTTACGCGCGACGGCACTATCCTGTCGCACCCGGATTCTTCCCGCATCCTGGGCCAGGTGCGCGACGAGGCCGGGCTGGCGCCGATGTATGCCCGCTGGCTGACCCAAGCCCAGCCCGTAGTGGGGCGCGGCATGAGCCATGTGCAGTCCGACCACATCGTGAGCATGGCGGGCATGCCGCTGCCGCAGTGGATCGTGGCGCGGGTCAGCACATCGCAGGCGCTGCTCGCGCCCCTGCGCGGCGCCCAGCGCGAAGCCTGGTGGCTGGCCGCGGCCAGCATGCTGCTGTGCATGCTGCTGGCGGTGGCCTTGATGGGCTGGATGGCCCAACCCCTGGCGCAGCTCACCTACAAGGCGCGCCAGCTGCTCAAGACCAGCACCCGCCACCAGCAGCCCCCTGCAGACCAGGATTGGCCCCGCGCAGGCGGTGAGGTGGGCGAACTGGTGCGCGTATTCCAGGGGCTGGTGCAGCAGGGCCGGCAGCAAGAGCAGCGCAAGGACACGCTGGACGGCCAGCTCCAGGCCGTGCTGGACAACGCCTCGGTGGGCATCATCATCTCGCGCCACGGCATGCTGGACGTGGTGGGGCGCCAGGCCTGCGTGATGCTGGGCTATACCGTGCAAGAGTTGCAGGGCCGCCCCGCGCGCACCGTGTACGCCAGTGACGCGGACTATGCCCAGGTGGGCGCGCGCGTGCGCTCCGAGATGGCTGCGCACGGTGCATTTGACGGCGACATCTGCTTCATGCGCAAGGACGGCACGCCCGTATGGGCCCGCGTGCAGGGTCGCGGCGTGCGGCCCGACGAGATCCATGGTGGCACCGTGTGGATTTTGGAAGACATCACCGCCGCCCGCGAGGCCCAGGTTCAGCATGCTTGGGAGCGCACGCACGATGCGTTGACCCAGCTCTACAACCGCGCTGCTTTTGACGAGCGCCTGGGCCTGCTGATGGCCGAGCGCTCGACGCGCCAACGCGGCGCCGCAGAGGATTTGGACGGCAAGGAGCCGCAGGGCGATGGGGTGGTGATGTTCCTCGACCTGGATCATTTCACCGTGGTCAACGACATTGCGGGCCATGACGCGGGCGACGATGTGCTACGCCATGTGGCCCGGCTGCTGGCGTCGCAGGTGCGCCAGATCGGCTGGGCGGCGCGCCTGGGGGGGGACGAGTTTGCCGTGGTGTTGCCCGGCTGTGCCCTGGCACGCGGCCAGGCGGTGGCCGAGCAGCTGCGTTTGGCGGTGCATGCCTGGGAGCCGTCGTACCAGGGGCGCAGTTTTACGCTGGGGGTAAGCATCGGGCTGGTGGTGCTGGATGCAAGCTTGCAGGACGTGCCGTCGGTGTTGTACGCGGCGGACATGGCTTGTTATGACGCCAAGCGGTCGGGGCGCAACCGGGTGGAGACGCGGCATGCGCGCCAAGCGACTGTGTCGGCATCGGGGCGGATGGCGTTGGGGCCGGTTTGAGCCTTTCTGGGGTGCTAGGGATGTCCTGCATAACTCCCTGCGGTCTGTGATAGCGCGGCCTCGGGCAGTCCGCTGCGTTGCTTTTCTTGCCAATAGCCGGGCTATTGGCTGCCAAAAGACGCCTTGCGGCCTGTCCCGATCCGCACTACCACCGACTCGCGAGGGTTATGCAGGACATCCCTAGCGCCTGCTGATTTTTTTGATAGCTATTGTTTTTGTAGTGATTGCTTTCTGGCCGTGTGGGGTGAGTCTGTCGAAGTTCATGTGGCCCGCGAACGGCTCCTGGGTCGCGCCCAGGCTTCGACAGAAGCTCAGCCCGCACGGATGGAAGGTGTTGAGCAGGTCTCGACCCACTCAACCCGAATGCCGGGCAGGAAGCAGAATGCTATAAAAAAACTAGCTAAAAAGACATGATCAGCAGGCGGTAAAGGCCAAAAAATCCTCAATCCTCCACCCGCCCCAAAGCCCGCAGCACATTCTCCGCAGTCGCCGGCGCCGTCAACACCACCGGCACCGCAGCATCCACACCGCTACGCCCCGCCGCCACCGCATTGCGCAGCGCCTCATACACACTGATCGCCAGCATGAACGGTGGCTCGCCCACGGCCTTGCTGCCACCCACGTTGTCCTCGCGGTTCGCCTCGGGCCACAAGTCCACCTTGAAGTGCGCCGGAATGTCCCCCGTCGCCGGGATCTTGTACGTGCTGGGCGCGTGGGTGGCGAGGGTGCCCTTGTCGTTCCACACCAGCTGCTCGGTGGTGAGCCAGCCCATGCCCTGCACAAACCCGCCCTCAATCTGGCCGATGTCGATGGCCGGGTTGATGCTGTGGCCCACGTCGTGCAGGATGTCCACCTTCAGCACACGGCTCTCGCCTGTGAGGGTGTCGATGGCCACCTCGGTGCAGGCCGCGCCGTAGCTGAAGTAGTAGAACGGCCGACCCGTGAGCGTGGCCTTGTCGTAGTGGATCTTGGGCGTGCGATAAAAGCCGTCGCTCCACAGCTGGATGCGGTTGGCGTATGCCTCTTTGACCACGGCGTCGAAGCTGCGCACAGCCTTGGGCGAGATCACCTGGCCGCCCGCGAACTGGATGGCGCCCGCGCCGCAGCCGTCCAGGCCGCACACGAACGAGGCCAGGTTGTCTCGCACGTTGCGCGCCGCATATTGGGCGGCGCGGCCGTTCAGGTCGGTGCCACTGCTGGCAGCGGTGGCGCTGGCGTTGGGCACCTTGCTGGTGTCGCTGGCGGTGACCAGCACGCGGGCGAGGGGCACGCCCAGTTCGTCCGCCACGATCTGCGCGACCTTGGTGTGCAGGCCTTGGCCCATCTCGGTGCCGCCGTGGTTCACCTGCACGCTGCCGTCGGTGTACACATGCACCAGGGCGCCGGCCTGGTTGAACAGCGTTGCCGTGAAGCTGATCCCGAACTTGACAGGCGTGATGGCGATGCCGCGCTTGATGACCGGGTTGTGTGCGTTCCACGCCGCAATCTCAGCCTGGCGCTGGCGGTAGCCCGAGGTCTGCTCCAGCGTGGGCAGCAGCGCGTGCAGGATGTTGTCCTCCACGGTCATCTGGTAGTGGGTGACGTTGCGGCCGCTGCTCGCGTCCTTGCCATAGAGGTTGACCAGGCGAACGTCCTGCGCATCGCGTCCCAGTGCCCGGGCGATGTCGCCCAGGATGGCTTCGATGACGATCACACCCTGCGGACCGCCGAAGCCGCGGAACGCGGTGTGGCTCTGGGTGTTGGTTTTGCAGCGGTAGGAGGCGATCTCGACATCACTCAGGTAGTACGCGTTGTCGCTGTGGAACACCGCGCGGTCGGCCACGGGGCCTGACAGGTCGGCGCTGAAACCGCAGTTGGCGGCCATGTGCAGTTTCAGGCCCGTGATGCGGCCCGTGTCGTCAAAGCCCACGTCGTACTGGTACGCAAATGGGTGGCGCTTGCCGGTGACCATGAAGTCTTCGTCGCGGTCCAGCCGCAGCTTGACGGGGCGACCCAGCTTGTGGGCGGCCACGGCGGCCCACACGGCCAGATGGCCTGCCTGCGTCTCCTTGCCGCCAAAGCCGCCACCCATGCGGCGGCATTCCACACGCACTGCGTGGTTGTCGATGCCCAAGGCGTGCGAGACCCAGTGCTGCACCTCGCCCGGGTGCTGGGTGCTGGAGTAGACCCACCACTGCTTTTGCTCCAGGGGCATGGCGTAGGCGATCTGGCCTTCCAGGTAGAAATGCTCCTGCCCGCCCACTTCAAACGCACCGCTCAGGCGGTGGGCCGATTGGGCCAGACCTGTGGCTGCATCGCCCCGGTGCACAAACACGGGGGGCAGCACGTAACTTTCGGCTTGGAGCGCGTCCTGCACCGTCAGCACGGCAGGCAGGGGTGTGATGTCGAGCTTGACGGCGCGCACCGCGCGGCGCGCCTGCATCACCGAGTCGGCCACCACTAGGCCGATCACCTGACCCACAAACTGCACGCTGCCCTCGGCAAACACCGGTTCGTCGTGCGCGAAGGCGGCCAGGATCTTGTCGCCGGGTACATCGCCCGCCAGCACCACACCGCGCACGCCGGGCAGGGTCAGCGCGGCGGTGGCATCCACGCCGTTCAGGCGGCCATGCGCCACCGTGGAGAGGATGGGCGCCGCGTACAGCGTGCCCTTGACCTCGGGCAGGTCGTCAATGTAGTGGGCAGCCCCGGCCACCTGGGCGCGGGCGCTTTCGTGGATGTGCGAGTGGCCCATCGCGGCCCGGGTGGGCGAGGGTAGTGCCTGGGTGGGGATGTGTTCGGGGGCGTTCATACCGTGGCCTCCAGCGTCAAAGTGTCCAGGCTGACCGAGGGCTGGCCCTGGCTTTCGAGCCAGTAGCGCTGCAGCAGGTTGCCCAGCACCTGGCGGCGGTAGGCGCCGCTGGCGCGCATGTCCGAGATGGGGCTGAACTCGGCCTGCAGTGCCGCCGCAGCGCGCTGCGTGGTGGCTTCGGTCCAGGGCTGACCCACCAGCGCGGCTTCGGTTTGCCGGGCACGCGCCGGGGTGGCGGCGACGCCGCCCGCGCCTATGCTGGCGCGCTGCACGGTGCCGTCAGCGATGTCGAGGTTGATTACCAGGCACACGGCAGAAATATCGTCGTCAAAGCGTTTCGAAATCTTGTACGCGCGCAGCTGTTCTTGAGCCGAGGGGCGGGGCACAACGATGCGCACCAGCAGCTCATCCGCCGCCATCACGTTCTGCCGGTAGCCGGTGTAGAGGTCTTCCAGCGGCAGCTGGCGCTCGCCCCGGGCCTGGCTGGCCAGCACCACCTGGGCGCGCAGGGCGATCAAGAGCGGCATGGAGTCGCCAATCGGAGAGCCGTTGGCCACATTGCCGCCCAGCGTGCCCGAATTGCGCACGGGCAGCCCCGCAAACCGCGTGGCAAATCGGTGCAGCTGCGGCCACTGTGCGGTGAGGGCTGCAAACGCGTCGGTCAGCGTGACGGCAGCGCCGATGTGGATGGCGTCGGGGTGCTGTGCCACCTGCCGCAGCTCGACCGCACGGGTCACGTCCAGCACCTGGCTGTACTGCTTGTGCTGCTTGGTCACCCACAGCCCCACGTCGGTACAACCGGCCACGATCTGCGCAGCGGGGTGGGCGGCACGTGCAGCCAGCAGGGTGGCCTGGCTGGTGGGGGCGATATAAGAAAAATCGGCTGTCTGCGCGCTCTGGTTGTGCGCCATTTGCTTCAATTTTTGTAGCACTTCGGCTTCATTTACCGCCATGCCGGGCAGCGATGCCATCTGCTGGGCGGCGTCGAGGATGGGGCGATAGCCGGTGCAGCGGCACAGGTTGCCCGAGAGTTCTTCCTGGGCCAGTTCGCGAGTGATGGCTTCACCGTGGCAGACATGGTTCTGGTACATGCCGAAGAGGCTCATCACGAAGCCGGGCGTGCAGAACCCGCATTGAGAGCCGTGGCACTGGACCATGGCCTCCTGTGCGGGATGGAGCGTGATCGTTTGTCGGGCAGCGGCGGCATCGCCCACCGGCTGGATCAGCGGGTCTTCCGCCAGGTCCTCCACCGTCCACAGCGCCATGCCATTGACCGAATGAGCCAGGCGGATGCAGCTGTTCACGGCGCTGTAGTGCAGCTGGCCGCCGCGTTCTTCGCCCAGCACCACGGTGCAGGCGCCGCAGTCGCCTTCGCCGCAGCCCTCCTTGGTGCCGGTGCAGCCCAGGTCTTCGCGCAGCACCTCCAGCAGGGTGCGGTCGGGTGGTACATTGCCCAGCGCCACGGGCTGGCCTCGGCGCAGGAATTGCAAGGGTTGGGTGGTCATGACGGATGCCGCTTCTTCGATTGCTATCAATTCTTCAACTCATCAGAGGGTAGGGCGCCCCGAGGCCTTCAGCATAAGTACAAGCTTATGACATCAATGCACGCACTGCTATGAGAGACCACGCCCTTTTCGACAAGATAGACCTCCATCTCATAAGGGTCTTGCACACCGTGCTCACAGAACGCAGCGTATCGAGGGCCGCCGTCCGCCTGGGCATGCACCAGCCGGCGGTGTCGGCTGCGCTCAAGCGGCTGCGCGACCTGTCAGGCGACCCGCTGCTGGTGCGTTCAGGCGCGAGCATGATGCCCACCGACGCCGCGCTGCGCATGGTGGAGCCCGCCGGGGCCATCCTGCGAGCGGCCGAGGCGCTGTTTTCGGATGCACGCGGGTTCGACCCGCGCACCGCCACCCGAACATTTCGCGTGGCGGCCAGCGACTACCTGGACCCGCTGTTTCTGCCCCAGCTCGTGGCCCGCATCAAGGTCGAAGCGCCTTTGTGCCCCATCGAGATCCTGCCCTTGTCGGCCGACGCGCACTACCACGCGCACCTGGCGCTGGGCGATGTGGATGTGGTGATCGGCAACTGGCCCCAGCCGCCCGATGACCTGCACATGGGCCGCCTGTTTGGTGATGAGGTGGTGTGCCTGGTCGGCAAGGAC
>NZ_QAIH01000251.1:0-2362 GCF_003060895.1 Acidovorax sp. HMWF029
GCCGATGGCCGCGCGCCCGTGCAGTGGAACACCTTCAAGTCGCGCAACCTGGGCCTGTACTTCCAGGACACAATGGCGCTGAACGACACCCTCAAGCTGGTGGGTGGCCTGCGCTATGACAACTTCAAGGCCTCCTACAAGAACGCCACCGGCGCGCTGAGCAACTCCCGCTCCGACAGCCTAGTCAGCCCCCGCGTGGGCGTGCTGTTCCAGCCCAGCGAGCTGCTCTCGTACTACGCTTCGTTCGGCACCTCGTACAACACTTCGGGCGATACCTACCAGTTCGGCAACCCCGGTAACAACACGGCACGCACCGCCAACACCGACCCCGAAAAGAGCCGCAACTTCGAGATCGGCACCAAGATGGAGCTGTTCGAGCGCCGTGCCCTGCTGGGTGTGGCCGTGTTCCGCAGCGAGAAATACAACGAGCGCAACACCGACCCTGACACCGCTGCCCAGCAAGAGCTGCTCTCCGGAAAGCGCCACGCCAGTGGCATGGAGTTCAACCTGGCCGGCCGCCTGACGCCCCAGTGGGAGGTGTTCGCCAACCACACCTGGATTCCTTCGGCCAAGATCGACCGCAGCAACGTGGTGCTGGCCGCCAACGGCGGCGGAGCCCAGGTGCAGGGCGATCGCCCCGGCCTCACGCCCAAGCACAGCGGCAGCGTGTGGAGCACCTATGCCGTCACGTCCAAGCTGCGCCTGGGCGCAGGCCTGACCTACCGCAGCAAGCAAAACCCCGAGGGTTCGCGCGCTGTGTACGCCAGCGGATTTGCCGTGATGGACGCCATGGCCGAGTACGCGTTCGACGACAAGACCACGCTCAAGCTGAACGTGAGCAACCTGTTCGACCGCACCTACGCCGATGGCCTGTACCGTGGCTTCTACACGCCGGGCGCCCCCCGCGCCGTGCAGGTGTCCGTGAAGACGCGCTTCTGATCTTCGAAGTGCCAACACGCTGATGCGCTGATGTTCTGAAGAAACGACTCCGCCCCTTCACTGGGGCGGAGTCACAATCGGCCTCCATGTTTCTGCACATCCCCAACGTTCTCACCGCCGAAGAAGTCGCCTTCTTCCGGCAACAGCTCTGGGCTCCCGATACCCCGTGGGTGGACGGCGCCCGCAGCGCAGGCGGCCAGGCAGTGCACCAGAAAAACAACTTGCAATTGGCGCAGGGCAGCGAGCTCTCAGCCCAGCTGCAAGGTCTGGTCAAGGCCGCCCTGGCGCGCAACGCACTGTTCTTCTCGGCCGCCCTGCCGCGCCGCATCTACAACCCGCTGTTCAACCACTACGGCGGTGGCGCCAACGCCTACGGCAACCATGTCGATAGCGCCGTCATGCACTCCAAGGCCGACAACTGCTGGGTGCGCAGCGACCTGTCGTGCACGCTGTTTCTCACGCCGCCCGAGGAATACGACGGTGGCGAACTGGTAGCCACCGAAGCCTGGGGCGAAAAACGCATCAAGCTCCCGGCAGGCGACATGGTCATGTACCCCAGCAGCACGGTGCACCAGGTGTCGCCCGTCACACGCGGGCAGCGCATCAGCAGCTTCTTCTGGGTTGAAAGCATGGTGCGCGGGCTGGAGCAGCGGCAGCTGCTGTTCGACATGGACATGTCGCTACTGCGGCTACGCCAAAGCGTGGGCGAAACAGACCCATCGGTGATTGCACTGTCCGGCACGTACCACAACCTGCTGCGCATGTGGGCCGACGTGTGAGCCACCACCTTCAACACCAAGGCCCCGCAGCGCCCTCGCGCCTTGCCAGAATCACTCCTATTTCAATAGCACCTTACGCTTGCTGAACGGGCGCAGGGTGCTTTTTTCATTGGTATGAACCACACCCCCGCCCGGCACAGGCTGCCACCCGACATCGCCAACCTGGCCGACCACGAACTGCTGGCACGCCAGCAACTGGACGACAACGCCTGGGCCTACTTCAGCGGCGGTGCTGCCGACGAGATCACCCTTCGCGCCAACCGCAGCGCCTGGGACGCCCTGCCCCTGTGGCCTCGCGTGCTGCGGCCGCTGGCGGGCGGCCACACCCGGGTGCAGCTGCTGGGCCGCACGCTGGCCCACCCCATCTTGCTGGCCCCGGTCGCCTTTCAGCGCCTGGCCCACCCTGATGGCGAACTGGCCATGGCCTATGCAGCGGCGGCGCTGGGCGCGGGCGTGGTGCTCAGCACCCAGGCCAGCGTGGCGCTCGAAGCCATTGCCGACGCTGTTCTGCCCGACCCGGGGCGCGGCCCGCTGTGGTTCCAGCTCTACCTGCAGCACGACCGGGGCTTTACCCAGGCGCTGGTGCAGCGGGCTGAGGCAGCGGGCTACGAGGCGCTGGTGCTGACGGTGGATGCACCCGCCAG
>NZ_QAIH01000251.1:2392-3695 GCF_003060895.1 Acidovorax sp. HMWF029
ACCGCGAACGGCGTACGGGCTTCCGTCTGCCGCCCGGCATGGGCCCGGTCAACCTCGCGGGCCTGCCCCCGGCCCCACCGCCCGACCTGCGCCCCGGCGAGAGCGCACTGTTTGACGGCCTGCTGCTCCAGGCCCCCACCTGGGACGACGTGGCCTGGCTGCAGTCCATCACCCGCCTGCCGGTACTGCTCAAGGGCGTGCTGCACCCGGCCGACGCGCGCCAGGCCGTGTCGATGGGTGCGGCGGGCCTGATCGTCTCCAACCACGGTGGCCGCACGCTGGACACCGCCCCCGCCACCGCCACCGCCCTGCCACGCGTGGTGCAGGCCGTGGGCGGCGCAGTGCCCGTGCTGGTGGACGGCGGCATCCGGCGCGGCACCGACGTGCTCAAGGCCATGGCGCTGGGCGCATCGGCCGCGCTGGTGGGGCGCCCCGCCGTCTGGGGCCTGGCCAATGCCGGGGCGGCAGGTGTGGCCCATGTGCTGCGCCTGCTGCGCGATGAGCTGGAGGTTGCCATGGCCCTGACCGGCTGCGCCACGCTGGCGAACGCCACCCCAGCGCTGCTGGATGCCACAGAGGACAAGGCGTTTCGCCCCGGCGGGTGATGCCTGATGCCTGGCGATGGCCAAAAACAATGGCCACGGGCGGTTGCCGGTGACGGGTGTTGATGCCGGGCAAAGCCCTTCCCCCTGTCGGTAGGAATGATTTATTGCAAATGCGAGAGATTCGTATTTATAATGCAGCCATCCCTTCAACAGCCAGCCACACTGCCTGCCTCCCATGATCGTCTGTGTTTGCCGCCGGGTTTCCGACCGTGAGATTGCCCGCCATGCGCGTGCCGGCATGAGCTTTGACGAAATCCAGTTCGAGCTGGGCGTGGCCACCCAATGCGGTTGCTGCGAAAGCTGCGCCCGCGACGTGGTGGCGCAGTGCAGTGTTTCGAATCCTGTGGCCGCACTGCACAATGACGTGGCACCGCAGCCGATCCAGCTTGCCAGCTCCATCCTGGAAAGCAAGTCATGGAACTCCTCTCAACACTCGCTGGCAGCCTGATCCTCGTGGCAGGCTCTGCCTGGTGGATCTTCCGCAAGTAATATCGGTCTTTTAGACACCTGGCGCCTGATACGCAAGCGCTGGTTGCTATCATTTTTTATGTCTCACCCTGATCGTTTTGCCACTCCTGGGGGTGTCAGCCGCAACACCGTGATCGTGGGCTCCGTCATTGCACTGCATGTGGCAGGCATCTGGGCCCTGCAATCGGGCCTGCTGCGCCGCGCGGCCGAGGTCATCGTGCCTGCCGAGC
>NZ_QAIH01000252.1 GCF_003060895.1 Acidovorax sp. HMWF029
CCCCCTGTTTGTCCACCGACCATGGCTGCCCACACCTTTCTCTGGCACGACTACGAAACCTTCGGGGCCAACACCCGCCGCGACCGCCCGGCGCAGTTCGCTGCCATCCGCACCGATGCCGACCTCAACGAGATCGGCGAGCCGCTGATGATTTACTGCCAGCCGGCCAACGACTACCTGCCCGACCCACAGTCCTGCCTCATCACCGGCATCACCCCCCAGCTGTGCCTGGAAAAGGGCCTGCCAGAGCGTGAATTCGCGAATCGCATCGAGGCCGAGTTTGCGCAGCCCGGCACCATCGGCGTGGGCTACAACACCATCCGGTTCGACGACGAGATCACGCGCTTCATGTTCTGGCGCAACCTCATCGACCCCTATGCGCGCGAGTGGCAAAACCAGTGCGGCCGGTGGGATTTGCTGGACGTAGTGCGCATGACCTATGCGCTGCGGCCCGACGGCATCCAGTGGCCCAAAAAGGAAGATGGCGCGCCCAGCTTCAAGCTGGAACACCTCTCCAAAGCCAATGGCCTGTTGCATGAAGCAGCGCACGATGCACTGTCGGACGTGCGCGCCACCATTGCGCTGGCCCGCCTCATCCGCCAGCACAACGCCAAGCTGTTTGACTTTGCCTTGGCGCTGCACAAAAAAGACCGCGTGGCCACCGAGCTGCGCCTGCCTGCCACGGCCACCACGGCGCGGCCGTTTTTGCATGTGTCGGGCATGTTCCCCACCGAGCGCGGTTGCCTGGGCGTGATGTGGCCGCTGGCCAGCCACCCCACCAACAAGAACGAGCTGATCGCCTGGGACCTGGCCCACGACCCGCGCGAGCTGGCCACGCTGAACGTGGATGACATCCGCCTGCGCATGTTCACCCGCGCGGCTGACCTGCCCGAGGGCGTCACGCGCTTGCCCATCAAGACCATCCACCTCAACAAGTCGCCCATGGTGGTGGGCAATGTGAACACCCTCACGCCCGCGCTGGCGCAGCGCTGGGGCATCGACCTGGCCCAGGCCGCGCAGCATGCCGAGGTGGCGCGCAGCCTGCCCGACATGAGCGGCGTCTGGCCCGCCGTGTTTGCCCGGCCCGCAGAGCCCACGCCCGATGTGGACCAGGACCTGTATGGCGGCTTTGTGGGCAACAACGACCGGCGTTACCTGAACGACCTGCGCAGCATGTCGGGCGCCAAGCTGGCTGCCGCCCGCACGGGCTTTGATGACCCGCGCCTGACCGAGCTGGTCTGGCGCTACCGGGCGCGCAACTTTCCGCAAACCCTCACCCCCGAAGAGCAAGAGCGCTGGGAGGCCCACCGCGCCGCCTGCCTGTTCGACGGGCAGGGCGGGGCGCGCACGGTGGAGCAGCTGTTCACCGAAATCGATACGCTTTCAGAGACCGCCGACGACGACCGCACGCAGGACATCCTGGGTGCCTTGTACGATTACGCTGAACACATTGCACCGGAGCGGTAGCTACTCTCACAGCGGTCCGCGTTCAAAGACATCAATCCGTTCACGCTGAGCTTGTCGAAGCGCCGTGCAAGGCTTCGACAAGCTCAGCCCGAACGGTTTTAATTGATCGAACGTGAATCCGTATGAGGGGCTGCGCGCCTTTCCCTGATGGGGGCAGTGGCATCAGGGCGCGCCATTGCTGATCGCCCCGCCTTGCACGCCGACCCGCCGAAACAAAACAGCCGCAGATTTTTATGACGACACCGCAAAACCAGAGCTTCACCACCCAGATCGTGCATGCCGACCGCCTGGGCGGCGCCGAGCTGGGCGCCATCCACCAGCCCATCCACACCTCGGTGCAGTACGGCTACGAGAAAGTTGAAGACCTGATCGCCGTCTTCCAGGGCACGGCCAAGGGCGGCTTCAACTATGCGCGCCAGGGCACGCCCACCACGGCGGCGCTGGAGGCCAAGATCACGAAGATGGAACGCGGCCACGGCACCATCGTGTTCTCCACCGGCATGGCGGGTATCTGCGCCGTGTTTCTCACCCTGCTCAAGGCGGGCGACCACCTGGTGGCCAGCCAGTTTGTGTTTGGCAACACCAACAGCGTGTTCGGCACGCTGGCAGACCTCGGCGTTGAAGTGACCACGGTGGACGTGACCGATGCTGCCAACGTGGCCGCCGCGCTGCGCCCCAACACCCGCATGGTGTTTGTCGAGACCATTGCCAACCCCGGCACCCAGGTCCCCGACCTGGAGGGCATTGGCGCGCTTTGCCAGCAGCGCGGCGTGCTGTACGTGGTGGACAACACCGTGGCCTCGCCGTATCTGTTCCGCGCCGCCACGGTGGGTGCGGGGCTGGTGGTCAACTCGCTCACCAAAAGCATTGGCGGCCTGGGCGATGCACTGGGCGGTGCCATCACCGACACCGGCCTGTACGACTGGTCGGGCTACCCCAACATCTTTGCCGCCTACCGCAAGGGCGACGCCAAGGGCTGGGGCCTGCAGCAGCTGCGTAAAAAGGGCCTGCGCGACATGGGCGGCACGCTGTCGTCCCACGCCGCCCATCAGCTGGCCCTGGGCGCCGAGACCCTGGCCCTGCGCATGGACCGCACCAGCGCCACGGCCCTGGCCCTGGCGCAGTGGCTGGAGGCCCACCCGGCCATCGCGCGCGTGCACTACCCGCTGCTGCCATCGCACCCCCAGCACGCCTTTGCCAAAAAGCACCTCAAGGCAGGTTCTTGGCTGCTGTCGTTCGAGCTGCGCAACCCCGACCAATGCCTGCCCGTGTGCAACCGCCTGCAGCTGCCCATCAAGGCCACGGGCCTGGCAGACACCCGCACGCTCATCATCCCGGT
>NZ_QAIH01000253.1 GCF_003060895.1 Acidovorax sp. HMWF029
CCCTCTACCCCATGCCCCTGCCATCGCACGCCACCGCTGCCCCCTCCGGGCAGGGCATCGCCCCCTCCCTCTGGGCCACGCCCCCTGTCTTTCATTTATTCTCATCGCGCCATGCTGGACCCTCTCCTGATTGTTGAACTCGGTGTGTTGGGCCTGGCCACCGGCTTTCTCGCCGGCCTGCTGGGCATTGGTGGCGGCATGTTGCTGGTGCCGTTCCTGACCTACATCCTGGGAGCACAAAAAGTCGCCCCAGACCTTGCCGTGAAGATGGCGATTGCCACGTCAATGGCCACCATCATGTTCACTTCGGTCTCCAGCGTGCGCGCTCACCACAAGCGGGGTGCGGTGCGCTGGGACATCGTCAAGCGCCTGGCTCCCGGTATCGTGCTGGGTGGTTTTCTGGCGAGCTTGGGCGTGTTCGCATTGCTCAAGGGTTCCTTCCTGGCCATTTTCTTTGCACTCTTCGTGAGCTTCTCTGCCACGCAGATGTTCCTTGACAAAAAACCTGCTCCCACGCGCCAGATGCCCGGTGGTGCTGGCCAGATGGCAGCCGGCGGTGTGATCGGATTTCTGTCCGGCCTGGTGGGGGCCGGCGGTGGCTTCGTGAGTGTGCCTTTCATGACCTGGTGCAATGTATCCATCCACAACGCAGTGGCCACCAGTGCAGCGCTCGGTTTTCCGATTGCGCTGGCCAATGTGGTCGGCTACGTGGTGGGCGGGCAGAACGTGGCGGGCTTGCCCACGGCATCCCTGGGCTATGTCTGGCTGCCCGCGCTCGCTGTGATCGCCACTTGCAGCGTGCTGACCGCACCACTGGGCGCGAAGGCAGCGCACAGCCTGCCCGTGAAGCAGCTCAAGCGCGTTTTCGCCTACCTGCTGTTTGGCCTAGCGGCCTACATGTTATGGAAGGGCGTGACAGCCCTTTGAGGCTGCGGCGCAACCAGAGCCACCGAGCTGGCCAAAACAGCTGGGAACTTCGCCCGCCAGCTCTCAACAGGGGCTTAGGAAATGATCGGACTGTGCTTTCCCTGCGCCTTCAGCGGCAGGGGCTCACGCAGCATGGCACGAAACTTGTCGGCCGGAAGCCCGGGGGCGCACAGGAAGCCCTGGTAGTGCTCGCACAGCATCTGCTGCAACACGGCCTGCTGAGTTTCGGTTTCCACACCTTCCGCCACCACCTCGATGTGCATGGCGCGCCCCATGCTGATGATGGCGCTCACGATGGCCCGGTCACCATCGTCATCGGGCAAGCCACGCACAAAAGACTGATCGATCTTGAGTTTGTGGATCGGCAACTTCTTGAGGTAGGCCAGACTGGAGTACCCCGTGCCAAAGTCATCAATGGCCAAGCCAATGCCCAGATCGGCCAGCACGCGCAGACGCAGCTCCATCTCCTGCGCATCCTGCAACAGGATGGTTTCCGTCAACTCCAGCTCCAGCAAGGTCGGCGGGAGCTGGTGCACGGCCAGCAGGCGCGTAATCCGATCCACAAAATCGGGTTGACGGAATTCAAGGGCAGACACGTTCACAGAAATCATGATCGGCATGCCGCTGTGCATCCACACCGCCGCCTCGCGTACCGCCTGCTCCATCACCCAAGCGCCCAGAGTCACAATGTAGCCCGACTCCTCCGCCAGCGGAATGAACACGCCAGGCGAGACCGCACCGAACTCGGGATCAGTCCACCGAATCAGTGCCTCAGCCCCGGTAATGCGCCCTGTGGCCATGTTGACCTGGGGCTGGTAATGCACGGCCAGGCGCTGCAGGCCCAGAGCCTGTCGCATGGCATGCTCCATCTGCATGCGGGCCAACAGGTTGGCATTCATCTGAGGCTGGTAGAAGCCGTAGCTGCCACGCCCCCGCTCCTTGACCCGATACATCGCAGTATCAGATTGCTTGATCAGGTCATCCAGCGTCGCCCCATCCTGCGGATACAAAGCAATACCAATGCTGCACTGGATAGAGAACCCCATGCTGTCGAGCATGAAGGGTTTGAGCATGTCGTCCAGGATGCGGCGCGCCACACTCTCAGCCACTGGTGCATCACCACCGTGCAGGTAGATGACGAACTCATCTCCCCCTAGCCGACAAAGCATGTCGGTCTGTCGCAGGCAGGTCTGCAAGCGCTCAGCCACCAGTTGCAGCACACGGTCGCCAAACGGGTGTCCCAGGGAATCGTTAATGATCTTGAAACGGTCCAGGTCCAGAAAGAGGATGGCAAACCCGGTGTCGCTCTGCCGCGCCCCCTGGATCGCAGTGTCCACCCGCTGAGACAACAGCAGCCGGTTCGGCAGGCCGGTAAGCACGTCGCTGTAGGCCAGCTCCTCAATGCGTTTCTGCGCAGCATGCTGCAGCGTAAGGTCACGCATGAAGCCAATGCTCTGCACCAGACGTCCCTCGTCGTCACGCAGCGCCACCCAGGACAGTTGCACAGCGCAGTAGGCCCCGTTGTCTCGGGGCAACCAAAGCTCCCCCTCCCAGAAGCCGTCACGCGACCAGCCCTGCTGCACCCGCTCCATGAAGGTAGCATCCGAGCCGCCACCAAACAGCGATGCCGCCATGCAGCCCTCAAAGGCTTTGGCCGCCGGCCCCACCAGACGCTCGCAGCCCGGGTTCATGCGCATGATGCGGTGCTGACTGTCCGCGATAAAAATGGCATCCAAGCTGGACTCAAACACGCGAGCTGCCAAGCGCAGGCTGGCCTGGATTTCAGTCTGCCGAGTGATGTCCCGGTACGAATAGACGCGCCCTACAGCTCGCCCCTGGCGAAACTGCGGCACGGTCCGCATTTCGAGCACCACACCACTGCGCAACTCCAGGACATCCGTGCTCTCCTGCATGGGTTCGCGCTCAATGGCAGCCATGCGCTCGGCGTAGGTGCGGGCATCTGCCACCTGACTGGCCATGAAGGCATACACGGCCGCATCGTCGCGCTCTACCAGCAGCTGGCGCGGCAAGCCCCAGAGCTGGGCCAGCCTCTGGTTGAAGGCGCGCACACTGCGGTCCAGCCCGCACACCAAAATGCCGTCTGCCGCAGAATCCAGCGTCGCACGCAATTCAGACAACAAGGTTTCCAGCTCGCGTTCAGTCGCCTCCTGGGCGCTGCGGTCGAGCATGGTCAGCATGAAGACCATGCGCCCATCCAGCCCCCAGGGCACACGCACCACATGCCGCTCCACAGGCACCAACTGGCCATTGGCGCACACCAGGCTGGTGTACGAATGGATTCCAGCCGCAATCACTTCCAGCGGTTCAGCCCAGAACGCCTGGTCTTGTGGAGTGGCTGCGAGGCTCAGCACTGACTTGCCCGCCATGTCGGCTGCAGGCATACCCACCAGGCGCGCGGCTGCAGCGTTCGCATGCAGGATCAGGTGGTGTACCTCGTCGACCAGCCAGACGGCTTCCTGCAACCCATCAAGCCAGCCTTGCGATTGCAAATCGGTCACGTACCCGCCTCTTCAGGACCGGGGCTGACCGCTCGCTCAAAAAAGTAACAGATGCGCTGCCGCGGTGACAGGTAGTCAAGCGCGTCGCGTGGTAGCTGTGCCGGTTTGAGGCTGCGGCGTATACCTAGCTCGGGAACGCTTTCTAGGTCCATGATGGGGGCTTCATCCTTGGGCACCCTTGAGTCGTGGACGATGACCCTGGGCCGCAAGGGGCGCGAAGAATTCACCGAGGCTACGATCGCATAACGGTCGTTGACCAGCTGGACGATAGAGCCTGGCGGATACACCCCCATCATGCGGATGAAAGCGCCCAACACCACGGAGTCGAATTTCGCCTTGAGCTGGGCAAATATGACGGACAACGCCTCGTGGGGTGTGAGGGCATCCACACCCACTGCAGGGTTGCACATGCGGTCGTAACGATTGACAAGCGCCAGCACCTGGCTCGCCCGCCCCATGTCTGCACCGGTGAGCCGCAGCGGAAACCCGCTGCCATCAGCCATTTCATGGTGCCGGGCCACCGCCAGCACCACAGCCTCAGGAAAACCCATGCGCTTGGCCATCGCCACAGACTCCGCCACATGGGTTTCATACCTCGACCGCTCCATCAAGGGCATCGACGGCGTGGGCTGCCGCAGATTCGGCGGCAGCTTGAGCTTGCCCAGGTCGTGAATCAAGGCCGCCACCCCCAGGCCCTGCAACTCTTCACTTTTCATGCCCAAAGCACGACCAAGCAGCAGCGAAATAACCATGACATTGATAGGGTGCAGGGCGTTGCGTTCGCCCACACCTTCCGACAACAGCCGGATCACCGAATCACCGTTTTCCAGCAGCTCGGAAACACAACCGGACACCAGCACCACGCCTTTTTCACGCGCTAGGTCCGGTTGCTCGGAAACAGCCCGCTCAAGCGCCTGGTACTGCCGAGTCGCCTCAGTGAATCGCTGATTGCAGGCGGCCAGCGACTTATTTTGGGCTTCCAACAACTCGCGCCGCCGCAGGGCCTCGGTGTCCACTGCTGCGGGACCACCAGCGGACTCCGGGCTGCTGGCCTGGGAAACCACCATTTCGGGCACGCTCCAGGCAGCAGGCACCAGCTCCTTGAGTGCCGGGTCACTCTTCTTGGGGAGGTAGCGCACCTCTGTCAACCCTAGTCCCCGCAAGGTGGCGATCTGCTCGGCCGACGCCACCCGGAAACTACTGGTCGGGAAAGGATGATGCATCCAGCCAACATCGAGCTGAATGTACATGCCCACTCGCAGTTGGCTGATGTCGATGAGGATGGAAGAGTTCACTTCAGGCGCACGCGAAACATGGCGGCATCAATGCCACCAATAGTTACGCAGATTATCACCAGTTACGAAGGCTTGTCGAAGAAGCGCATCACCATCGCGGCGATACGGCAACACTTGAGCAAAGCTTGCTCACAGACAGCCCATGGCGTGGCATACAGTCTGAAAACACAGTACATAGTGTCTTGAAACCTCACCGGCTGCCTGGGCACGGACGCACATGCCGCCCCGGCTCGAAAAGCCCGCAGCCTCAGCGGCACCAAAGTGAAGGCTTGTAGACCAGGTCCATCCAGAGTGCCCAAACGGCTACCGCAGTCAGCAGACCTCCAGCGACCCGGGTGCCCCACTCGGCACGCACCAGATTGAGGCGGCTTCGAAGTCGGCTCCATGCCCAGGGACCACCCAGCATCCACGCCCCACTACCCATGGCAAACAACACCATGGTCAGCGCCCCTTCCAAAGCCCCACCACTCAAAGCGGCGACCAGCAGAGCCGAGTACAGCAAACCACAGGGCATCAAGGCCCACAGAACACCTGCTGCCAGCACACCAGCGGGTGCCCCTACCAGTGGTCGCACACGCCCCCACACAGCCCGCCCAGCCAACTCCACCCAAACAGGCTGGCGCGACTGCACCATCATTATCAACCCCCAGGCCATAACAGCCACATGCATCAGGGTCCATACCGGCCGCAGGGCCGTGGTCTGCTGAGTAAGCCACGCCAGACTGTCCATGGCCAAGGCTGCCAGGGCTCCTGCTGACGCATAGCCCACCAGTCGCCCCCCGTGAAACGCGAGGGTGCGCAAAACCACACCACCACGGGGCACCCACTGGACGCCCTGCACAACAGAACCGTCTTGCGCCAAACTGCCCACTCCTTCAGCCGCCGCACCACGTCCCACCAGGGCGCCACAGGGCGCGGCACACATGACCAAACAGTGGGACCCGCCTGCGAGCCCCATGAGCAAAGCCGTCCAGGCAATGGTTGCAAGCATAGGCCTCAAATGATGCGGGAAAACCGGGCGCGATTGCGGTCCGCCTGAAGATAGCGGTCAAACACCATGGCAATGCCCCGCACAAAAAACCAGCCCATGCCCGTTACTTCAATCCCCTCAGGCCCCACCCGTACCAGCCCCTGCTCCGCCATGCTTTCGAGCTGGGCGATCTCCGCTGCAAAGTACTGTCGCACGTCGATCAGCCAAGCCTGCTCCATGGATTCGTAGAGCAGCTCACCCTGGCACATCAGGGCCATGATGGCAGCGCGCCGCACGAGGTCATCACGCGTGAGCGCTAGGCCACGCACCACTGGCAGGCGCCCCTGGTCGAGAAAGTCGTAATACTCATCCAGCGTCTTGGAGTTCTGGCTGTAAGTCGCGCCCACACGACCAATGGCAGACACACCCAGGCCGATCAGATCGCAATCAGGCTGTGTGCTGTAGCCCTGGAAGTTGCGGTGCAGGCGCCCTTGGCGCTTGGCTACCGCCAAGGCATCGGAGGGCAGCGCAAAGTGGTCCATGCCCACATAGACATAACCTGCGTCCATGAACGCATCGAGTGATCGAGACAGCATGGACAGCTTGCTAGACGCCGTGGGCAGCTCGGCCGACACGATGCGACGCTGCGGCTTGAAACGTTCAGGCAGATGCGCGTAGGCGTACAGCGCAATGCGGTCCGGCCGTAACTGCGCCACCCGAGCCAAGGTGCGATCAAACGATTCCGGCGTCTGGCGTGGCAGGCCATAGATCAAGTCCACGTTCACCGAGTCAAAACCCAGCGAGCGTGCGGACTCCACCAGTGCAAACACCTGTTCGGCAGGTTGGATGCGATGCACGGCCTTCTGCACCTCAGCATCAAAATCCTGCACCCCGAAACTAAGCCGGTTGAACCCCAGCTCGGCCAGCAACGCCAGCCTGTCGGCGTTCACAGTACGGGGATCCACCTCAATGGAATATTCACCGCCCGGCGCCAAGGTAAAGCTGCGCTTGAGCATGGCCATCAGTTCACGCAAACCCGCATCCGACATGAACGTGGGCGTCCCCCCACCCAGATGCAACTGACTCACAACTTGACCCACTCCACAGTGCGAGGTGTGCAGATCGATCTCGCGGCTCAAGTAGCGCAGGTAGACTTCAGCACGGTCATGGTGCTTGGTGATGATCTTGTTGCAGGCGCAGTAGTAACAAAGCGATTCGCAGAACGGAATGTGCACATACAAGGACAACGGCAAGGCCTTTGCCCCCGAGCCCGTTCGGCGCTGCTCCAGTGCCAGGACGTAGTCTTCCTGCCCGAACGCTTCGACAAACCGGTCAGCTGTCGGGTAGGAGGTGTAGCGGGGCCCCGGCACGTCAAAACGGCGCAGGAGATCGGGCGAAACAGCGGTCATGGGGGAATATCCTTGCGTACACCTTGACTGTGCCGCACCCTCCAAAACATGTCCTTGACCTGCATCAAGCGAACGACCAAACCCACGAGCGACAATTTGATGCGTGTCAGTCGTTCAGACTCAGATGCCCGAGCAAGGTCTTCCCAGCTTTTCGCATCGGGCGCGATATGCTCGACACCTAACATCCCAGCTAACGTGCCTATGAACCCGCTCTCCATCAAAGTCGCCTGCTCCAACTGCAACCTGCGCGAACTGTGCATGCCAGTGGGCCTTAACGAGGAGCAACTGCAGCGCATCGATGAAGTCGTTGCAGTGCGCCGCAAAGTCAAACGGGGTGGCACGCTATTCCGCAATGGTGAATCCTTCACATCACTCTACGCCATCCGTACGGGCTTCTTCAAGACCTGTGTCGCCACCGAAGATGGCCGAGACCAGGTCACCGGTTTTCAGATGGCTGGCGAGATCATTGGCCTTGATGGCATCGTGAACGACCACCACACCTGCGACGCAGTGGCTCTGGAAGACGCGGAGGTCTGCGTGATGCCCTTCGACCGCATTGAAGAACTCTCCCGCGAAGTCACAGCTCTTCAGCACCATGTGCACAAAATCATGAGCCGCGAGATCGTGCGTGAACACGGCGTGATGCTGCTTCTGGGCAGCATGCGCGCCGAAGAACGCCTCGCCGCCTTTTTGCTGAATCTGGTCCAACGCCTTCATGCACGCGGCTTCTCGCAGTCCGAATTGGTGCTGCGCATGACCCGCGAAGAAATCGGCAGCTACCTGGGCCTGAAACTCGAAACTGTCAGCCGCACTTTCTCCAAGTTTGTGGAAGAAGGCATTGTGGAAGTCAAACAGCGCCATGTCCGCATCCAGGATACGGAAGCCCTCAAGCGCATCGTCAACAGCCAGCAAGCCTGCCACTGATCTGGCAACGCTCCTGGTCCGCTCGCCAACCGCCGACCAGCCGGCCAAAAGTGCCCCGCTCTTTCCTCAGGAGCAGGAAGATGTCTTGCGGCAATCGTCCGGTCGCTCCTCCTCGGGCACCGGGCAGCGGTTCAGCTCAAAGGGTGACATGGCCAGCAACGTGGTCAACGCGCTGGATGCCATGGCGATGATCCAGAAAACAAAAAAAGCCAGCGTGTAGACACCCTGCCGCGACAGCGCCAGGGGCTGCCCGAACCACTGCAGATCCTGGGGGTCTACCATGGCGAAAACAAGCATCTCCAGCACCCCTGCCATCAAGAAGGCAGGCCATGCAATCCACATCAGGCGTTGCGTCCACATATCGTTCCTGTCTCTTCGGGAGCTCGATTGCAGCAAGGCTGCACTACTGGTAAGCCAAGGCCTTGCGCAGCTTCAACGCGGTTGGTCTTGCACGGGTGTGGCGGCGTGGTTGCGTCCCTTCATGGCTGGCGCCAGACTCTTCTCGGGTGCTTCCAGCGTTTTATTGATCTCAATCCCCTGACGGTAGTAATCCTCCGCAACCACAGGATCTGGCCGAGACAACGCCAACCACAAGGTCACAAAACCCGCGACGATCACAATGGCCGGGCCGGCAATCACCAGCCAGACATGGCCGAATTTCCACCAGGGCGCTGCCGCAACGGGGGCAATGGCTGGGTTTGAGGACATGGCGATTTACTCCTTCACAATCATCTCAATCAACACAAGGCCGGTGTGACCTTGCACCAGGGTGCGGCTCAGCGTGGCACCAAGAACACTGACTTTTCCGTCACATGGGCAGCGGAGCCAATGGCCTGCACATCAAACTGGACGGCATGGGAGCCCGAGCTTGTCGAACCATAAGGGATCTGTAAACGCACGGCCACCCAGCGCGACTCCGCAGGGCCGATATCCACCTCGGCATCCGAGGAAACCTCCAGCCCTTCAAGCCCCCGAGCGCTGATGCGATAACGTTGCTCGCTTTCCGTAGCATTCATGATCTGCAGGCGGTAGATGTTTTCCAGCTTGCCACCCGCCACGATGCGCGAAAGCGCCGCTCGGTCCCGGACCACATCGACCTTCAGCGGAGTGCGCACGACCAAGCTGGCCAGCATGGCCACACACAAAGCCACCAGCACCGCGCTGTAAATCAGCACCCGGGGCCGCAGAACACGCCGCAACATCTGCGACTGGACCCACCGCTGGGCCACGCCGTTCTGGGTGGAGTATCGGATTAGTCCCCGGGGGTACTGCATCTTGTCCATGACCGTGTTGCAAGCATCCACACAAAGGCCACAACCGATGCATTCGTACTGAAGGCCCTTGCGAATGTCGATGCCCACCGGGCAAACCTGCACACACAGCGAACAGTCAATGCAGTCGCCCAGCCCCTGCGCCTTGTAATCGGTATTCTTCTTGCGTGGGCCACGCTGCTCACCCCGCTCGGGGTCGTAGGTCACGATCAACGTGTCCTTGTCGAACATGGCACTTTGAAACCGTGCATACGGGCACATGTACTTGCAGACCTGCTCACGCATGTAGCCGGCATTTCCATAGGTGGCAAAGCCGTAGAACAGCACCCAGAAAATCTGCCAGCCGCCCTGCAGCGCCAGCAACTCGCTGCCCAGCTCGCGAATGGGCACGAAGTACCCCACAAAGGTGAATCCGGTCCACAAGGCCACCGCCACCCACACCACCTGCTTGAAGAACTTCTTGCGGATCTTCTCGAAGGTCCAGGGCCCGTTGTCCAGCCGCAGCCGCGCACTGCGATCGCCTTCGATCTTGTGCTCGATCCACATGAACATCTCGGTGTAGACCGTCTGCGGGCAGGCAAAGCCACACCACAAACGCCCTGCCACTGCCGTGAATAGGAACAGCGACAACGCCGAAATGATCAGCAGCCCCGTGAGGTAGATAAAGTCCTGCGGGTACAGCACCAACCCAAAGATGTAGAAGCGGCGCGCACCCAGGTCGAACAGCACCATCTGGCGCTGCCCCCATTCAAACCAGGGCAGCCCATAAAACAACATCTGCGTGAGCAGCACCATACCCCAGCGCCACCGCGCAAAAAGGCCACTGATGGAGCGCGGATAGATCTTTTTCTGCGCTTCATACAACGAGACGATCTCGCCCTGGGCGGACGGCTCGGACTCCACAGGCGCGATGGGAATGACCTTGCGAGCGGGCTCGCTGGGGGGCTTCATGGTGTCGATCTACTCACGGGGAGTCTAAAAACCTAACAACTAAGAAGCCAGGCAAACACCGCAAGTTGCGGGTAGCCTGGCAGCATCGATCAACGGGTGGCAGCCGCCTGCTTGCCGTTCGACAAACCCCACACGTAGGCCGACAGGACCCCGATCTGTGCTTCCGTCAGCTTGTCTGCCTGTGCAGGCATCTGATTGACCTTGCCGTTGTTGACGATGGCGGTGATCGCCGCCTCACCCCAGCCATGCAGCCAGATATCGTCCGTGAGGTTGGGGGCACCCAGCGCCTGGTTGCCCTTGCCATCCATGCCGTGGCAGGCTGCGCATGCCGTGAACTTGGACTTGCCCAGTGAAGCGCGCAGCGAGTCGTGCGGACTGCCCGACAAGCTAAGGACGTAGTGCGACAGGTTACGCACGTCTTCCGGCGATCCCACTGCAGCCGCCATGGGAGGCATGTTGCCGACGCGCCCCTTTTCCAGCGTTTCGCGTATTTTTTCGGGGGCACCGCCGTGCAGCCAGTCGCTGTCCGCCAGGTTGGGGAAGCCCTTGCTGCCACGGGCATCCGAGCCATGGCACTGTGCGCAGTTGTTCATGAACAGGCGCTCACCAATGGCATGGGCTTGCGGGTCCGCCGCAACGTCCTCGGGTTTCATCGAGGCAAAACGGGCATACAGCGGCTCCAGTTCGGTCTTGGCCTTGGCCATTTCGGCCTCGTACTCGCCCTTCTGGGTCCAGTTCAGCTTGCCCGAAAAACTGCCCAGGCCCGGATAGGCAGCCAGGTAGCCCAGGCCGAAGATGATGGTGATGACGAACAGCCACACCCACCACCGTGGCAGGGGGTTGTTCATTTCGACCAGGTCTTCGTCCCAGACATGGCCCGTGGTGTTGTCGGCCGTCGCCATCACCTTCTTGCGGCCCGCCATCCAAAGCAGGATGCCGCAGGCGATGATGCCGACCAGTGTCAGCGCGGTCACAAAGACCGACCAGAAATTGCTGGTGAAGTCACTCATGGGATATTCTCGTTCTGGTGAGGGTCAATCTTGTTCGAAAGGCAGCTGAGCCGCCTCGTCAAACCGGGACTTGTTGCGGCCCCGGTAGGCCCAGACCCAAATGCCAATGAAGCAGGCCATCGATGCCAGGGTGGCGACGATGCGCATGGTCGTGATGTCCATGGCCAATCTCCTTTACTTGAGCGCGCGGCCCATGACTTGCAGGTAGGCGATGAGGGCGTCCATTTCGGTCTTGCCCTTCACCTCGGCTGCGGCGGCGGCGATCTGCTCGTCGGTGTAAGGCACGCCCACCGTGCGCAGCGCCTTCATGCGGGGCGCCACACTCGCAGGGTCCACCACGCTCTTCTCCAGCCAGGGATAGGCAGGCATGTTGGACTCGGGAACCACGTCACGCGGGTTGTTCAGGTGGATGCGGTGCCATTCGTCGCTGTACTTTCCGCCCACGCGATGCAGATCGGGACCCGTGCGCTTGCTGCCCCACTGGAAGGGGTGGTCGTACACAAACTCGCCCGCCACCGAGTAGTGGCCGTAGCGCAGCGTCTCAGCGCGGAAGGGGCGGATCATCTGCGAGTGGCAGTTGTAGCAGCCCTCGCGGATATACACGTCGCGTCCCACTAACTGGGTGGCGGTGTAGGGCTCCACGCCCTTGACGGCCTCGGTGGTGGACTTCTGGAAGAACAGGGGCACGATCTCCACCAGACCGCCAATGGCGATCACCAGCAGGATCAGCACGATCATCAGGAAGTTGTTGGTCTCGATCTTCTCGTGCGAGAAGCCGGTGGAGGAAGATGAATTGTTATTGGACATGAATAGACTCCTTCGGCTCAGGCGTGGGCAGCATTCACGGCAGGAATGGCCACCTTGACCGAGCGGCCAGAGATCGCGGTCATCCAAACGTTCCAGGCCATGATGACCATGCCCGCCAGGTACAGCAGGCCACCGGCCACGCGGATCACGTAGAACGGATAGGTCGCCTTGACGCTCTCGACAAAGGTATAGGTCAGCGTACCGTCGGGGTTGATGGCGCGCCACATCAGGCCCTGCATCACACCGGCGATCCACATGGCAGCGATGTAGAGCACGATGCCGATGGTGGCCATCCAGAAGTGCAGTTCAATCGCCTTGATGGAATGCATCTTTTCGCGGCCAAACAGGCGCGGCACAAGGTAGTACAACGAACCCATCGAGATCAGGCCCACCCAACCCAACGCGCCAGAGTGCACGTGGCCCACGGTCCAGTCGGTGTAGTGGCTCAGCGCGTTGACGGTCTTGATGGACATCATCGGGCCTTCGAACGTGGACATGCCGTAGAAGGACAGCGACACGATCAGGAAGCGCAAGATGGGGTCGTCACGCAGTTTGTGCCATGCGCCCGACAGAGTCATGATCCCGTTGATCATGCCGCCCCAGCTAGGAGCCAGCAGAATGAGAGAGAACACCATGCCCACCGATTGCGTCCAGTCAGGCAGCGCGGTGTAGTGCAGGTGGTGGGGACCAGCCCACATGTAGGTGAAGATCAGCGCCCAGAAGTGCACGATCGACAGGCGATACGAATACACGGGGCGGCCTGCCTGCTTGGGGATGAAGTAATACATCATCCCCAGGAAGCCAGCCGTAAGGAAGAAGCCCACGGCGTTGTGGCCGTACCACCATTGCACCATGGCATCCTGCACGCCTGCATAGGCCGAGTAGCTCTTCATGAGCCCTGCGGGAATGGCCGCGCTATTGACCAGGTGAAGCAGCGCCACCGCCAGGATGAACGCTCCAAAAAACCAGTTAGCCACGTAGATGTGCTTGACCTTGCGGGTACCAATGGTTCCAAAGAACACGATGGCATAGGACACCCACACCAGCGTGATCAAGATGTCAATGGGCCACTCCAGCTCGGCATATTCCTTGCCAGAGGTGTAGCCCATCGGCAAGCTGACCACAGCTGCGGCGATGACCAGCACCCAGCCCCAGAAAGTGAATGCAGCCAACGGCCCGGCGAATAACCGGACCTGACAGGTGCGCTGCACAACGTAGTAGCTGGTGGCGAACAGGGCACTGCCGCCAAAACCGAAGATCACCGCATTGGTGTGCAAGGGGCGCAAGCGCCCATAACTAAGCCAGGGAATGCCAAAGTTGAGTTCTGGCCAAGCCAGCTGGGCGGCGATGACAACGCCCACCAGCATGCCTACCACCCCCACAACCACGGCCAAGATAGAAAACTGCCGCACAACCGTATCGTTGTAGTGCGCAGTCATAGTTTTTTGAGAATCCATCGGGCACCTCTTTGTATTGCAGTAAGAGTTTGTTGCAGTCGGCTCTGTGGGGCATTGACACAAGTCAACCGTCTCGGAGAATGCGCTCCCCCTCTTGCTCCACGCTCTCGAACTGGCCGTGGTAAACAGCCCACCACAACCCACCCAGGATCAAAAGCACCAGCAAAACAGACAGCGGGATCAGGAGATAAAGGATGTCCATTAGACGGGCTCCAGGGTTGTCTTGGGAGGATTCAGGGGCAATGGCTGCGCCTTGCCCGCAATAGAGGCCTCGGCCTCAGCATCGGCCAAGGCGGGCGATGCAGGCAGGCCACGCGCCAGCCGCGCGGCATTGAGCACCACCAGCAGCGAACTCAGTGCCATGCCTAGCCCGGCCAGCCAGGCGGGCATCCAGCCTGCCACGGCCAGCGGCACACACAGCGCGTTGTAGCCTGCAGCCCACCACAGGTTCTGGCGCACCACACGCAGCGTGCGGCGCGCCAGCAACACGGTCTGCGGTACCAGCGCAAGGCTGTCGCCCAGCACCACAAAGTCCGCCCGCGACTGCGCCAGCGGCACGGCGCGGCCAAATGCAAACGACACATGTGCCCCGGCCAGCACCGGGCCATCGTTGAGGCCATCCCCCACCATGGCCACCTGCCGCCCGCCAGCTTGCAGCGCCCGCAGGGCCGCCAGCTTGCCCTGAGGAGAGCATTCGCCCTGCGCATGCGCAATGCCAGCCTGCGAGGCCACGCGCTGCACAGCCGCCAGGCGGTCACCGGACAACAGTTGCACGGCCACACCTTCCTTGCGCAGCGCGGCAACCACCGCCGGTGCCTCGCTGCGCAGGTCTTCCACCAAATCGAATCGGGCCAGCTCCACCGGAACGCCATCAGGCCCCTGCGCCGACAGCACGACCTGCAGCGCAGCGGCACCCTGCTGCGGAGCAACCCCGGCGTGGCGGGCCGAGCCCAGCCAGACCTTGCAATCGGGCACGACGCCGGTGTTGTCAGACACGGCAGCGCTCAAGCCCAGGCCCGCGTCTTCCTGCAGATGGGCCACGGCCCACCGCCCCCCGGGACCACGGGCAGACTCCGGGGCTGCGGCCACCACCGCGCGCGATGCGGGGTGCATGGAGTGGCGCGCCAGGGCGGCAGCCAAGGCCAGCGCGTCATCGGCGGTCCAGCCCTGCGCAGCGCGCACGACCTGCAGCGCCATGCGGTCGCGGGTGAGGGTGCCGGTCTTGTCGAATACCAGGGTATCCACATGGGCCAGCGCCTCCAGCCCCTGCAGGTTGCGCACCAGCACCCCGTGGCGCGCCAGCGTGCCCGCTGCGGTGAGCATGGCCACCGGCGTGGCCAGCGACAGCGCACAAGGGCAAGTCACGATGAGCACAGCCACCGCCACCATGAGCGCATGCCCAGGGTCCGACGGCCACCACCAGGCGGCTGCGAGCCCCGCTGCCAGCAGAACGGCCACCAAAAAAGGCCGCGCAATGCGGTCGGCCAGCAGTGCCAGCCGAGGTTTCTGCAGTGACGCGCTTTCCATCAGCGCTACGATCTGCGCAAACCGGGTCTGCCCTCCCGTGCCCTCCACCAGTACCTCGACGGGCGACTGAAGGTTATAGCTGCCCGCTGTGACGCGGCTGCCCACCGGGCGCGCCACGGGTGTGGATTCGCCGGTCAGAAGCGCCTCATCGGCGTGGGTGTTGCCTGCGGTGATGCAACCATCGGCCGGAAAGGCCTCGCCCGGCAGCACGCGGATGGTGTCGCCCACCACTAGGCGGCGCGTGGCCACACGGGCAAAGGCGCCCGTGGCGTCATCACGCCGCTCCACACTGTCGGGCAGGCGGTTCATCACCGCCTCCAGCGCACCGGCCGTGCGGTCTCTCAGGCGCAGCTCCAGCCACCGGCCCGTGAGCAGGAAGAACACGAACATGGTCAAGGAGTCGTAATACACCTCCTTGCCAAAGATACCGCTCGGGTCGAACGTGCCCGCCGTGCTGACCACAAAGGTGATCGCCATGCCCAACGCCACCGGCAGGTCCATGCTGACGCGGCGCAGTCGGACATCGCGCAGCGCGCTGGCAAAGAAGGGGCCACAAGAGAACACCACCATGGGCAGCGTGATGACCCAAGACGCCCAGCGCAGCAACTGCTCCATCTCGCCCGACAGGTCGCCGGGCTGCGCCACATACGCGGGCCACGCGTACATCATCACCTGCATCATGCAAAAGCCCGCCACCAGCCAGCGCCACAGTGCGCGGCGGCTTTCGCGCTGGCGCTGCGCGCGTGCAAAGGCATCCATGGCCGGCATGGCGCGGTAGCCCGCGTTCTGCACGGCTTTCATCCACTGCGAGGGCAGCACCCTGCCCGGCTGCCACACCACACGCGCGCGGCGCGTGGCCGCACTCACATCGGCCTGCAGTACGCCGGGCACGGCACGCAGCGCGTCTTCGATGGTGAGGGCACAGGCCGCGCAATGCATGCCCTCCAACACCACATGCGAGTCCCAGGTGGAAGATTCAGGGGCACCCTGCGCTGCATCGGCAGTATGGGCAGACAAGGGGCTGCCTGCAGGTGTGCACGGACGACCAAACGCCAGCCATTCCTGCGGGTCGTCCAGCAACTGGGGGGGCGCGGCGGGCGATGAGTCCGCCATGCCATCAGGCAAATGCGCCGGGGAAGCCACCGACGCATCGGGTCGAAACATTGACATGGTTCAAGCCTATCGTTGGGCCATGACAGGTACATTGACCTGCATCAAGTCCCGGAACATGATTCATCCTAAGCTTGATTCATCGTTTTGAGGAGACCTTTTTATGTACAAACGCATCCTTATCGCTACGGACGGCTCCCCCCTATCGGACAAAGCCGTGGAACACGGACTCGCACTGGCCGCCCTCACCGGCGCCTCTGCGGTAGCCCTCAAGGTGGTTCCCCGTTACCCCCGCAGCTACTTTGAAGGCGGCATGCCCGTCGACACCAACGATGTGAAGCGCATCGAAACGCAGTGGGGCGATGCGGCCCAGGCCATGGTCGATGGCGTCAAGGTCCAGGGCGAAGCCCAGGGGGTTTCGGTCAAGCCCGTCATCGCCAAGTCCGATCTGGTGGCCGAGGCCATCATCTCTGCCGCCAAGAAGCACAAGTGCGACCTGATCGTGATGGCATCACACGGCCGCAAGGGCCTCAAGCGCCTGCTGCTGGGCAGCGAGACGCAGCATGTGCTGACGCACTCGCACATCCCGGTGCTGGTGCTGAGATAAGAAGTTTTTAAGAAAAAAAGGGCCTACCGCGCATCCACAAAGCGGTAATAGCTATCAAAAAATGAGCAAAACAAATGGGGCCGTGATGGCCCCATTTGTTTGTGTTGCCCGAGGCTGCGGCCCCGGGGCGCTGAAACCGGGCACCCTGGCGATCGCGCCGCCAGGCCCCCGCCCTGCCATCAGACAAACAACCCCTTGTGCTGCTCACGCAGCAGGTTCTTTTGCACCTTGCCCATGGTGTTGCGGGGCAGCTCGGGCACCACAAAACACTTCTTGGGAATCTTGAAGTTGGCCAGTTGCGACTTGAGCTGCGCCACGATGGCATCGGGGTTGAGTTGAGCGCCCGGCTTGGCAATCACCACGGCCACGCCCACCTCGCCAAAGTCGGGGTGTGGCACGCCCACCAACGCGCTCTCGGCCACGCCAGGCATCTCGTTGATGTAACCCTCGATCTCGGCAGGGTAGACGTTGTAGCCACCGCTGATGATCAGGTCCTTGCTGCGGCCCACGATGCTCACATAGTCACGCTCATCGACCTTGCCCACGTCACCCGTCTTGAACCAGCCGTCAGCCGTGAACTCCTCCTTGGTCTTCTCGGGCATCTGCCAGTAACCCTTGAACACGTTGGGGCCCCGCACCTGGATATTGCCGATCTCGCCCACAGGCAGGGGCTTGTTGGCGTCATCCACCACACGCAGGCCCACCCCCGGCAGCGGGAAGCCCACGGTGGCGCCGCGCCGCTCGGTTTGCCCCGCGTGGCGCTTGTCAGCGGCATAGGGGTTTGAAGTGAGCATGATGGTCTCGCTCATACCGTAGCGCTCCAGAATGGTATGGCCGGTGCGCTGCTGCCATTCGTTGAAGGTCTCGATCAAGAGTGGCGCAGAGCCCGCGATGAACAAGCGCATGCTCTTCGCCGCTTCCTTCGTGAGCCCCGCTTCGGCCAGCAGGCGCACATACAGCGTGGGCACGCCCATGAAGACAGTGGCACGCGGCATGGCGGCCAGCACGGCCTTGGGGTCGAACTTGGCGAACCAGATCATCTTGCTGCCGTTGATGAGCGCACCGTGGATGGCCACGAACAGGCCGTGCACGTGGAAGATGGGCAGCGCGTGGATCAGCACGTCGCCACGTCCATCAGGCCCTCCAGTAGCCGTCCAGCCCCAGTAGTCCTTCAAGGTCAGCGCATTGCTGAGCAGGTTGCCGTGCGTGAGCATCGCGCCCTTGCTGCGGCCCGTCGTTCCGCTGGTGTAGAGGATGGCTGCAAGGTCATCGGCCGATTTCTGCGCGGGTGTATGCACGTCGCTGTGGTGCGCAGCACGCTCCAGCAGACTGCCCGTGCGGTCGTCGCCCAGCGTAAAGACATGGCCCGTACCCTGGGTAAAGGCAATTTTTGACACCCAGCCAAAGTTGCCGGGTGTGCACACCACAACGCCAGGCTCGGCGTTGCCGATGAAGTACTCAATCTCAGCGCTCTGGTAGGCCGTGTTGAGCGGCAAAAACACATACCCCGCGCGCAGCGTGGCCAGGTACAGCACCATGGCCTCGACCGACTTTTCAACCTGCACGGCCACGCGGCTGCCCTCGGGCAGCTTGAGTGACTCCAGCAGGTTGGCCATGCGGGCGCTGGCGCGGTCCAGGTCGCCCCAGGTGTAGAACAGGGGCGTGCCATCGGGCGCCGTGGTCTCCACGGCGGTGCTCGACAGGTCGGCAGGGAAAGCTGCGCGCAAGGCGCTGAAGAGGTTCTGTTGGCTCATGGCTTGGGCTGTTGCTTTTTAAACAAGGAAGAAGACGAAAGGCAGGCCTGTAGCGGCACGGTCAAAACACCGGCGGACGCTTGTCCAGGAATGCGGTGATGCCCTCGCGGTGCTCGGCGCTGTTCGCATAGCCGTAGGGGTCAGGCACACCGTTTACTATGTTTTCGATAGCTGAAAACTCTTTACTGTCGCGCGCAGAAGGCATTTTTAATGCCCTTAAAGTCTGTTTGTTCATGCGCGCGGCCTGCGGGGCGAGCGCCGCCACCCGCTGCGCACTGCCCAGAGCGTCGGCGGCCACCATGTCGTCGGCCACCACCCGGCTCAGAAAACCACGCGCCAGCATGTCGGGGGCGCTGAAGGTGGCGGCCTCCAGCAACATCTGGCGGGCCACCACCTCGCCCACCGCGCCCGCCACCAGCTGCGCCTCGCGCGGGGCCATGGGAAAGCCGAGCTTGGCGATGGGGGCGCCGAATCGGGCGGTGCTGCCCGCAATGCGGATGTCGCAGCAACTCGCGATCTCCACGCCCGCGCCCATGCAAGCCCCGCTGATGCTGGCCACGATGGGCGCGTCGCAAGCCAGCATGGCGTGGAGCCCGCCCCACACGTCGTTTTCATGGAAGTCGCGCAGCGCCGCTGCATCAAAACGGAAATCGGGGTACTCGGAAATATCGCCGCCAGCACAAAACGCCCCGCCCTCGCCCGTGATGAGCACGCAGCGTGCATCGGCCCGGCGCTGAATGTCTTCAAACACCGCACGCAGCTGCCGCCACATGGGCCGCGACATGGCGTTCAACCGCCCGGTGTGGCGCAGGGTGATATGCACCACACCGCCCTCACCGACACTCATCAACACTTCACCTGGCATCTTGGCAATCCATCAAGTTATGCACACTACTCAGCACTAAGAGTGCGCGCTGCGCCATCGCCAGTGCCACCGTGGAACTGGCTCCGCCAGGCCACGGGTGGCATCCCCCTTGGGGGATGGCGCGAAGCGCCTCAGGGGGTTAGTCAAGCTTTGCGCCAGAGGCTTTCACCACCGCCGCCCAGCGCTTGACCTCGCTGCTCACCATGCCCGCAAACTGCTGCTGCGTCATGCCGCCAAATTCCGCACCATTGTTGGCCCAGATGGCCTTGAGTTCATCGGCGCTGCCCAGCTTGCGCACCTCATCCACGATGCGCGCCTGCATATCGGCGGGCGTGCCCTTGGGCGCCCACAGGCCGTACCAGGTCGTAACGGTGTAGTCGGGCAGGCCCACTTCGGCAGCGCAGGGCACGTCAGGGAAGGCTGCGTTGCGCTTGGAACCCGACACCATCAGCGCCTTGATGCGGCCAGCCTTAATGTGTGCTGCCGACGAACCCAGGCCGTCAAACATCATGTCCACCTGGCCGCCGATCAGGTCCTGCAGCGCGGGGCCCGCGCCCCGGTAGGGGATGTGGGTGATGAATGTGCCCGTCTGCTGCTTGAACAGCTCACCCGCCATGTGGTGCGAGGTGCCCGCACCGGCCGAGCCGTAGTTGAGCTTGGCAGGGTTGCGCTTGACGTAGTCCATGAACTGCTGAAAGTTGCTCGCGGGCACGGCCTTGGGGTTGACCACCAGCACCTGGGGCACGTTGGCCAACAGGAACAGCGGCACAAAGTCCTTCTCGATGTCGTAATCGAGCTTGGGGTACATCGATGGAGCGATGGCGTGATGCACGGCGCCCATGAACAGGGTGTAACCGTCTGGTGCCGCCTTGGCAGCGAAGCTGGCCCCCACCGTGCCGCCCGCGCCGCCCCGGTTGTCAATGACCAGCGTCTTGCCCGTGGCCTTGGAGAACTGCGCGGCGAGCGGGCGCGCAAAGGCATCGGTGCCGCCCCCGGCCGGAAACGGCACCACCAGGTTCACCGGCTTGGCGGGCCAGGCCGAGGCCTGCGCCCAGCTGCTGCCGCTGACCAAGCCGAGGCCCGCAGCGGCTGCACCCAGCAGCACATCCCGGCGTTGAATTCGCGATGGGTTCATGTTCACTCCTTGTCTCCTGTCGTTTTAAAAAAGAGGCGGTCCGCCCGGCTCCGCACCGGGCGCCACGATCAGTCGCGGCAAAGGCTGTCGATGTCCCCCGACACGGGCACCTTGCCCTGCGCCAGCAAGCTGCGGTGCTTGTCGATGCGCTTCAAGTCATACAGGTAGTTCACCATGAGCCCGTACGATTGTTTCTGCCCTTTGCTGGAAGGGTCGCCCGCCCAGTTCAGACGCTCTACCCGCGCACCGTTGCCCAGGTGGAAGCGGGCTACCGGGTCCACCGGCTTGCCCTCCTGCATCTCGCGGCCCAGATAGTACGCGGCGCATTCCAGCAGCATCTGGCGCACGGGCGACCTGGCATCCAGCTCCAGCGCCTTGTCGATAGCGCCCAGCAGGTGCGTGGCCTGCGGCGGCTCAAAACCCACGGCGCGACCCAGTTCGGCCCGGCGTTTGTCGTCCAGGCGCTCCAGCATCGCGCCCGCATGTTTGGACAGCCAGGCGCGGAAACCCGGGATGGGCGACAGCGTGGCAAAGGTGCGCAGGCGCGGAAACTCGGCCGTGAGCGTCTCCACCACATGCTTGATGAGCGAATCCCCAAAACTCACACCGCGCAGCCCAGTCTGCGTGTTACTGATCGAATAGAAGATGGCCGTGGTGGCCCGGGTGATGTCCACCGGCGCGGCGGCCTCGTCCAGCAAGGGCGTGATGCTGGCAGAGATTTTGTCCACCAGCGCCACCTCCACAAAAATCAGTGGTTCGTTGGGCAGGCGGGGGTGGAAGAAGCCATAGCAGCGGCGGTCGCTGTCCAGGCGGTTCTTCAGGTCGGCCCAGCTGCGGATGTCGTGCACCGCCTCGTACTTGATGAGCTTTTCGAGCAGCGACGCGGGCGAATCCCACGACAGGCGGCGCAGCTCCAGAAACGCCACGTCGAACCAAGTCGAGAACAGGTGCTCCAGCTCGGCATCGAGCGGCAGCAGGCGCTTGTCGGCCTTGAGCAGCGGCAAGATCTCGGCGCGCATGTCCACCAGAAACCGCATGCCTTCGGGGAAGGCCGAGAACCGCTGCAGCAGCCGCGTGCGCGGCGACACCAGCGCGCGGCGCAGGCTGATCTCGGCCTGGCCTTCCTCGGCAGTGCCCGCCGCCGCTTCGTAACGCTGGCGGGCCGACTTGAAGCGCGTGGCGTCGGGCGCGAACTGCTCGCACATCAGCAGCCACATGTCGCGCCTTTCCTCGGGCTCGGCCTTCGCATACCACTCGGCCACGGCCTGGGCGCGGCGTCCGCCTTCAATCTCGCTCACCTGCGGTGCGACGACCTCCTGCAGGTCGGCCAGCAGGCGGCGCAGCGCGCGCGGCGACAGCGCCTCCTGCCCCCGGCGCAGCGTGGCGGCCAGCCTCTCGTTGGTGGAGCGTGGCACGGCCACCTTGGCCACCACATCGGTCACGGACTTGTCGAGTGCGGCCTTGGCCAGCTTTTCACCGGCCTTGTCGGCGGCGGGTGCACTGGTGCGCAGGCGCGACACGCTGCGGGTGATCCATTCGGGGGTGCCGTTCATCATGGTGTCAACCTCGATTGCTGATTGCGTGCGATGTCGCGCAGCGCATCGCGCTGGCGCAACAGATGGGTGCGCATGGCCTCTTCGGCGGCGTCCGAGTCACGCGCCTTCAGGGCGGCAAACACGGCCAGGTGCTCAGCCAGGCTTTGCTGCAGGCGGCCCGGGGCATGCAGCGTCTGGTGGCGCGCCAGGCGCAGGATCTTGCGCAAATCGCCAATCACCTGGGCCAGCCAGCGGTTGTCGGCCAGCGTGATAAAGGCCTCGTGGATGGCGTAGTTGACCTCGTAGTAATCGGTGATGCGCCCCTCGGCCGCACACTGCTGCAGCCGCTGGTGCAGCAGCTCCAGCGCCGCCACATCGGCCCCGCTCGCCTTGAGAGTGGCCTCATGCGCCGCACGGCCTTCCAGCAGCGCAATCACCGGGAACAGGTCGTCCAGGTCCTTGTCGGTGATCTCGGCCACAAAACAGCCCCGGCGCGGCTCATGGCGCAGCAACCCCTCGGCCACCAGCACCTTGAGCGCCTCGCGCAGCGGCGTGCGCGAGATTTCGAGCCGCTCGCACAGCGCCGCCTCGTCCAGAAAGCTGCCGGGCCGCAGGTCACCCGCAAAAATCTGATCCCGCAGCCGCGAGGCGACTTCATCGTGCAGGGAATTCGGAACGGGACGCATGGTGGGCTGGGCTCCAGGGTCGCTGACCCGGTGAGGTACTTTTTTCGATCGCTTGATTCCTATGGCGCACACAGACCGGAAGGAGCCGCCGCAAGCATCCAACGGCTTGCCCCACCTTTAC
>NZ_QAIH01000254.1:0-5177 GCF_003060895.1 Acidovorax sp. HMWF029
CCCCCGCGCACCATACAGCCCCGCGCCACCTGCGCCCGTCCCGTTTTTGCATACACCCGAGGCCTTGCAGGCGCGCCCGGGCCCGGCGCGTAAAATCTGCGGGTTGCGCCGGGCCCGGCCCGCAAGCGCTTCGCCCCCCCGTTCTTCTTCGGATTGCCCGCTGCGGATATCGACCGCCCACACCGACACCATGACCCAGCCCAGCTCCAACGCCCTGCACACCTCTGCCCTCACGTCGCTGCCCCTGCTGGCACGCGGCAAGGTGCGCGACAACTACGCCGTGGGCGACGACCGCATCCTTATGGTGGCCAGCGACCGCCTCTCTGCCTTCGACGTGATCATGGGTGAACCCATCCCCGGCAAGGGCGAGCTGCTCACGCAGATGGCGCTGTTCTGGTTCGACAAGCTGGGCCACATCTGCCCCAACCACCTCACGGGTGATGCGCCCGAAAGCGTGGTCAAGCCCGAAGAAGTCGCGCAGGTGCGTGGCCGCTCGATGTTGGTCCAGCGCCTCAAACCCATCCCGGTAGAGGCGGTGGTGCGCGGCTACCTGGCTGGCAGCGGCTGGAAGGAATACCAGGAATCGCGCTCGGTCTGCGGCGTGCCGCTGCCCGAAGGTCTGACCAATGCGGCCAAGCTGCCCGCGCCCATCTACACGCCCGCCGCCAAGGCCGCCGTGGGCGAGCATGACGAAAACATCACCTTCGAGCGCACCGTGGAGATGATCGGCCTGGATCTGGCCACGCGTATCCGCGACCTGAGCATCGCGATCTATCAGGCAGCCGCCGAGATCGCGCTGACCAAGGGCATGATCATTGCCGACACCAAATTCGAGTTCGGCCTGGCGCCCGATGGCACGCTGGTGCTGATGGACGAGGTGCTCACCCCCGACAGCTCGCGCTACTGGCCCGTGGAAGGCTACGCCGACGCGCTGGCCCAGGGCGCCAACCCGCCCAGCTACGACAAGCAGTTCGTGCGCGACTGGCTGGAACAGGCCAAGGTGGGCGGCAAGCTCTGGGACAAGACCGCCCCGGCACCGCGCCTGCCACAGGAGGTGATCGAGAAGACGGCAGCCAAGTACCGCGAGGCGCTGGAGCGTTTGACCTCCCGCTAAATGGCGGGCGCCGTCGGCGCCTGCCTCCAGCCGCCCATCAAAGGGCGCTCAGTCCAGCAATGTCTCGGCAGACTCGAAGCGCAGCAGCGTCTGCCCTTCGTCGCCCCGCAGCGCCAGCTGCGATCCTTGCTGCCGGAAGCTCTGCACCGCCAACAGCGCCTCGAAAAACCGCGTTTCCGTACCGCTGGCTGGCAAGCACAGTGTGATGTTGGAGACAAGGCGCTCAAAACGCAGTCGCGCACCCTGCAACGTGTAATCCGCCAAAAAACGGTTGCACCCGCCCGAGCCCGCAACCCGCGGCTCATCCGCCTGCAACACCAGGTGCGGAGCCCCTGCCCCTGCGACCGGACGGCCGATTGCCTTGCCCTCTATCTCAACGAGCCGCCAGTGGGTCAGCACCAAGGGCACGCTGGCTTCCACCGTGGCGGCGAGCGGTGGCAACCGCCGCAACTGAACATCCACGCGGCGAAAGGCGGCATCCTGCGGGACCGGATGGCGCTGATCCGTCGCCAGCAGCAAGCGCCCCTCAAGGGTCACGGTGGCCCGCACCTCATAGCGCCCTTTGGGTACAAATCGCGAAGAGGGATAGGGAATCCTGATGGCAAAAGGCGCCTGCCCAGCTGGGGCGCTGCGCTGGCGGCCCAACACCACCGGGGGTGCATCAGGGTGGGTCACATCCAACAGCGTGGCCTCGAACACGGCCTCCGGGGGGAGCACCACACGCTCTCGGTTCAAGGCCACGCCCGAAACAATGGCGTCGGGGACCGGAGGTCGGCCAGCACACCCCAGCAGTAGGGCGCAGCACAACGCCGCAGCGGACAGGCGGGGCATCACCCCGCGATGAAAACACCCCGCCAGCAAGGGCCGCCACGACAGCATCCACGTGGGCAATGCATGCACGCCGCTCAGCCGCTCACCCATCCGAATGCTTTCAGCTCAGCACCACGCTCGACAAGCGCCGCCGGTAGGTGGCTACCACTGGGTCTTCCGGCGGAATCTGCCCCTCGGCCACCTTGGGCTTGGGGGCCTCGATGACTTCGAGGATGGCCACATAGGTCTTGCGGGCGATCTCCTCGTTCCAGGCTTTGTCGCGCATGAGGATCTCAAGCAGCTCGTCCATGGCGTCGGTCCAGCGCTGCTGGGCCATCAGCCAGCGGGCACGGGCGTAGCGGGTGTCGAAATCGCGTTTGTTGGCAGTGATTTTTGCATCAAAATCGGCCTCTGCGCGCGCTCCATAACCGCCAACAGCTACAAAATCAATAGCATCCAACCAGGCCTTCAGCGCACCCAGCTTGCGTGACACGGCGGCCTTGGCAATGACGGGGGCAAACGCAACCTTGGCGTCGTCCTCGCGGCGCAGCTGCAGCAGCAGCTTGACGTAATCAAAGCGCGCGTCGTCGTTGGAAGGGTCGGTCACCACGGCGTGTTGCAGCTTCTCCAGCGCCGTGTTCGTGTCGCCTTCGGCCAAAGCTTCCTGTGCCTCTTCTTCCTCGGCCTCGGCCACTATCTCGTCGGCAGTGGGCACATGCTTGTCGAGAAAGGCGCGCACCTGGCCTTCGGGCAGGGCGCCCATGAAGCCATCGACGGGCTGGCCGTTCATGAGCAACACGCAGGTGGGGATGCTGCGAATGCCGAACATGCCAGCGAGCTGCTGCTCCTGGTCCGAGTCAATTTTGGCGAGCTTGAAACGGCCCGCGTACTCGGTCTCCAGCTTCTCCAATACCGGTCCCAGCGACTTGCAGGGGCCACACCAGGGCGCCCAGAAGTCCACCAGCACGGGCATATTCATCGAGGCAGCAACCACCTCGGCTTCAAAATTTTCTACGGTGACGTCAATCATGATGGTGGGCGGGCCAGAGGCCTGTGGAGCGATTTGCGCGCTATTTTGGCCCATCGAAACAGCCCCACGCCCGCCAGGGAGGCGCAAAAAGTAAAATCGCGGGTTCCACCTACAGCGGCAGGGCAGGCGCAACCTGCCCGCCAGCGCCCTCCACACCATGAAACCCATCCAGATCGGCGTCGTCATGGGTTCCAGCAGCGACTGGGACACCATGCAGCACGCAGTGCAAATCCTTGAGCAGTTCGGTATCCCGCACGAGGCCCGCGTGGTCTCGGCCCATCGCATGCCCGACGACATGTTTGCCTACGCCGAAGCCGCTGAAGGCCGGGGCCTCAAAGCCATCATCGCGGGCGCCGGTGGCGCCGCCCACCTGCCCGGCATGATCGCCGCGAAAACCACGGTGCCCGTCCTGGGCGTGCCCGTGGCCAGCCGCCACCTGCAGGGCGTGGATTCGCTGCACAGCATTGTGCAGATGCCCAAGGGCATCCCCGTGGCCACCTTCGCCATCGGCACGGCGGGCGCCGCCAACGCCGCGCTGTTCGCTGTGGCCCTGCTGGCCAACGAAAGCCCCGCGCTGCGCCAGCACCTGCAAGCCTTCCGCGCCGAGCAGACGGAAGTGGCCCGCAACATGACCCTGCCTCCCGCCGCATGACCAAATTTGCCAAGCCCCTCCTGCCTGGCAGCACACTGGGTGTTCTGGGCGGCGGCCAGCTGGGCCGCATGTTTGTGCACCAGGCACAGGCCATGGGCTACTTCACCGCCGTGCTGGATGCCGACCCCACCAGCCCCGCCGGGCTGGTAAGCCACCACCACATTCAGACGGACTACGAAGACCCGCAGGGCCTGGCCGAGCTGGCCCGCGTGGCCGATGCGGTGACCACCGAATTTGAAAACGTGCCCGCCGCCGCGCTGGCCACGCTGGCCGCGCAGCGCCCGGTGTCGCCTGCGGCCAGCGCTGTGTCCGTAGCGCAGGACCGCGCCCGCGAGAAGGCGCACTTTGTGGCCTGCGGCGTGCCCTGTGCGCCTTACGCGGTGATCGAAACGGCCGAACAACTGGCGGCGACCTCGCCAGATTTGTTGCCCGGCATCCTCAAGACCGCCCGCATGGGCTACGACGGCAAGGGCCAGGTGCGCGTAAAAACCATCGCCGAGCTGGCCGCCGCCTGGGATGCGGTGGGCAAGGTGCCCTGCGTGCTGGAGAAAATGCTGCCACTGGCGCTTGAATGCTCCGTGATCGTCGCACGCGGCGCTGACGCAGCCATGGTGCACCTGCCCGTGCAGCGCAATCTGCACCGCGACGGCATTCTTGCAGTGACCGAGGTTTATGAAGGAAATCTGCCCTCTGCGCTTGCTGCACAAGCGGTAGCAGCTGCGAAATCTGTAGCAGAAGGCCTGCAGTACGTGGGCGTGCTGTGCGTGGAGTTCTTCGTGCTGCAGGACGGCAGCCTGGTGGTCAACGAAATTGCACCGCGCCCCCACAACAGCGGCCACTACAGCCAAAACGCCTGCGATGTGTCGCAGTTCGAGCTGCAGGTGCGCACCATGGCCCGCCTGCCGCTGACCCAGCCACGGCAGCACAGCCCGGCGGTGATGCTCAACCTGCTGGGCGACCTGTGGTTTGCACAGGGTGACACAGAACAAACACCGCCGTGGGACCAGGTGCTGGCCCTGTCCGGCACCCATTTGCACCTGTACGGCAAGCGCGATGCCAAGCGTGGCCGCAAGATGGGGCACCTCAACGTGACGGGTGCCACGCCCGAAGCAGCCCGCACCACCGCGCTGAAGGCGGCTGCTCTGCTCGGCATCGCCGCGTTCTGACCATGATCCTCGACGGCAACGACCCCCTGGCCATCGCCGCAGCCGCGCGCGCGGTGCGCCACGGCGCCCTGCTGGGCCTGCCCACTGAAACCGTGTATGGCTTGGCCGCCGACGCCAGCAGCGATGCAGCTGTAGCGCAGATTTTTGTGGCCAAGGGGCGCCCCAGCGACCACCCGCTGATCGTGCATGTGGCCAACGCCGCAGGCATTGCGCACTTCGCAAGCGAGGTGCCGGGCTTTGCGCAGAAACTGGTCGATGCCTTCTGGCCCGGCCCGCTCACGCTCATCCTGCCGCGCCTGCCCGGCGTGGCTACGGCGGCCACAGGCGGGCAGAACAGTGTGGGCGTGCGCTGCCCGGCGCACCCGGTCGCGCACGCCCTGCTGGAGGCATGCGCGGCCCCTGCCG
>NZ_QAIH01000254.1:5187-9072 GCF_003060895.1 Acidovorax sp. HMWF029
TGTGGGGCGTGGCCGCCCCCAGCGCCAACCGCTTTGGCCGCGTGAGCCCCACCACCGCCCGGCATGTGCAGGACGAACTGGGCGATGACCTGCTGGTGCTGGACGGTGGCCCCTGCGGCGTGGGCATTGAAAGCACCATCGTGGACTGCACCCGTGGCGTGCCCGTGCTGCTGCGCCCAGGCGCCATCACGCGTGCGCAGATTGCGGCGGCCTGCGGCATTGCGCCGCTGTCCAAGGAAGACCTGCCCGCGCTCACGCCTCGCGCATCCGGCACGCTGGAGGCCCACTACGCCCCCACCGCCAAGGTGCGGCTGATGGACGCCAAGGCCTTGCAGACCAGCCTGGACCTGCTGGGCGCCGACGCGGCCCACATCGCCGTGTATGCCCGCTCTGCGCTGCGCTCGCACTCGTCCCGGCTCGTACTGCTGCGCATGCCAGACGATGCCGCCGCCACCGCCCAGCAGCTGTTTGCCGTGCTGCGCGGCTTTGACGACGAGGGCGTGAAACTGATCTGGATCGAGACCCCTCCTGCCAGCCCGGATTGGGAGGGGGTTCGCGATCGCCTGCAGCGAGCGGCAGCGGCCTGATCGGCCACGAAGGCGCTGCTTTACATGCGTTGACTTTGCGTCGTTAAACTACCCCCCACTTTTCTGGAGAAATACATGGCAGCAAATTGGATGCGCCGCACCGTCATGGTCGCCGCATGTGCATCGGCCGCGTTGCTCGCGGCCTGCGGTTCCAGCACCACTGAATCGGCCATCACGCCCCAACGCTTCATCGCGTTTGGCGATGCCATGAGCGATGTGGGGCAAAACGGTTCGCGCTACACCGTCAACGATGGCAGCGTCAACAACTGGACCCTGCAGGTGGTCGCCAACTACGGCAAGACCCTCACCCCAGCGTCCGCAGGCGGCACCAGCTACGCCACGGGCAACGCACGCGTCAGCACCAAGCCTGATGCCGCAGGCAACGCCAGCACCCGCACCATCACTGAGCAGATCGACACCTTTCTGGCGAGCGGCCGCTTTGCCAACTCCGACGTGGTGATCGTGAGCGGTGGTGTCAGCGACGTGATCGCCGGCATGGCTGCCGTGACCGCAGGCGCGCAGACCGAGGCCGCCATGGTGGCCGCTGCGCGCAAGGCGGGTGAAGACCTGGCCGCTCAGGTGCGCCGCTTGGTCGCGGCCGGCGCCAAATATGTGGTGGTGACCGGCACCTACGACCTGAGCAAGAGCCCCTGGGCCAAGTCGATTGGCCGCGAAGCCCTGCTGACCGACGCGAGCAGCCGCTTCAACGATGGCCTGCTGGTGGGCATCGTGGACCTGGGCGCCAACGTACTGTACGTGGACTCGGCCTACTACGTGAACCTGTACACCAGCGTGCCTGGCAACTACGGCTTCAACAACGCCACCACGGCCGTGTGCACCTCGGTGGACGCCACCAATGGCATCGGCATCGGCGCGGGCAAGGTCAACTCCGCCCTGTGCAACAGCTCCACGCTGCTGTCGGGCGCCAACCAGGCTTCTTACGTATTTGCCGACTCCGTGTACCTTACCCCGTCGGCCCAGCGCCAGTTCGGCACCTACGCCTACGACCGCCTGCGCGCACGCTGGTAACGGACGGGGCACCAGCCCACCCCAGCATGCGTGGGCTAGCGCTTCATCCGCAAAAAAGCCGACCCTCGGGTCGGCTTTTTTCTTTTCACCATCGGGCCCGAGTGGCCCAAGGCGGCTTACTTGACAGTATCAAACACGGCTCGGGCTTGTGCGTGGCAGAAAGGTGGCTCGTAGGTGCCGTGGTAGGCGCCGTAGTAGGTGGCGAATGCCGCAGACGTGGGGTCGGTTGGCGCCTTGCCGCCCGGGCCGAAAGTGGCCTGGATGGCAGCATCCACGTCCACAGAACTCACATTGGTCAGGCCCCGGCTGTCGAAGTCGGCCTTCATGACAGCCTGGTGCACTGCGGGTGGCACCGTGGGGTCGCCCGCACCGCCACACAGCAGCACGCGGGCCTTGGGGCTCCAGCCGAGCAGGTCGTTCTTCTTGGCCGCCAGGTACAGCGGGTGGGTCGTGCTGGTCTGCGAGCCCGTGATGAAGTCGGACTGGAACAGCGCATCGCGCGCCTGGTTGGGTGTGCCAGCGGGCAGGGTGCCCGAAGTGAGCAGCGTGGTGTAGGTCATCGTAGGGTTGGGCAGCAGGTTCTCGATGTAACCCGAGTAAGGTGCCTTGAAGACCTGCTTCACGTCGGTGTACACGTTGCCGTAGACCTTTTGCCACGAGGTCACGAGGTAGGGCACGAAGAACTGCACACCCGCAATCGCATCAGGAATGCGCAGCGAACCCGACAGGTTGTAGGGGCCCGCCAGGTGGGCGCCTGCCACCACGTTGAATTCTGTGCCGTAGTCGCGCTCGGCGGCACGGTGCGCCGCCATCGACGAATGCCCGCCTTGCGAGTACCCCGTGAACATGACCTTGCCCGACAGGTTGGCCCCCACGGTGCCCGCTGCATTGCGTGCGGCACGCACCGAGTCGATCACAGAGGTCGCTTCGGAGTCGGCATGCAGGTAGGGATGGTAGCTGTAGGTGGACTTGGCAAAACCCAGGTAGTCCGTGGCCACCACGGCATAACCCTGGGCTGCATACATGGCTGCCAGCAGGAAGGTTTCTGAGTCCTGCGGATTGGCAAGCGTGCGGGGCTTTTGCACATCCGTGCCCTTGGCATAGGCCACCAGCGGCGCTGCCGTGGTGCAACTGCCACCGGGCACCAGCATCACGCCCGATGCGTTGGTGTTCTCGCCACTCTTGGCTCCCACAGTGGCGTAGTTCAGCGCCACCACCTTCACATCGCACTTAGCCTTGCCGGTGAGGGCCTGCAAACCTGCGCTGGAGGTACTGGCATCGATCTGCGCTGCAGTCAGTGTGGTCACCGTGGCAGGTGGGTCAATCAGTGCGCCACGTGCCGGGTCGTCAGAGCCCCCGCATGCAACAAGCACAAGCGCAGCAGCCGCAACACAGGTAAGACGGAAGTAGTTCATGGATGGGTCCCTCGGGTCAGTGAAAAACGATGCATCGTGCGCGCACCTGCGCTGCAGCATCCATAGGGGATAACGCGTGGAACCGGGTCCAAAGACACTTGCGCGACAGCCGCCGCCGGGCGGCCGCCCAGATCAGTCCGCGCCGCGCACGCCGTAGCGCAGCTTCATACCCAAAATGGTGCCGGCCAGCGCCAGTGTGATGGCATTGGCGATCACGATGGGCCAGGCAGCCAGGGCCAGCCCATAAACCAGCCAGAGCGCCACCCCCACCGTGAACACGCTGTACATGCCCAGAGAGATGCCGCTCACGTCCCGTGTGCGAAAGGTCTGTAGTGCCTGGGGCACAAAGCTGCAGGTGGTAAGAGTTGCGGCCAGATAGCCGACGAGTTCAGGGAGTTGCATGGTGGGCGGGGCAGCTGGGCTGCGCCGAGGGTTGGGTTGTCCAGTCAGTGGTCGCGAGCGGTCCAGTCGACAAGGCTGTCGAGCACGGGCCGTGCGGCACCTGCGCTGGCGTGATTGACGATCGCCACCAGAACATAGCGGCGCCCGCTGGATGCATGAACATAGCCAGCGATGGCCATCACGTCACGCAGGCTGCCCGTCTTGAGATGGGCGGTGCCCGGACGGCTCTGGCTGCGGCGCAGCGTGCCGTCCACCCCAGAGATGGGTAGCGAGGCAAGCAACTCCGGCATTACTGGGGATGCCCAAGCCCCCTGCAGCATGCGGGCTAACGCCTGGGCCGTCAGGCGGGCGTCGCGGCTCAGGCCTGAGCCGTTGTCCACGTGGGGCTGCTCTACGTCGCCCAAGCGGCCCTGCCACCACTGGCGCAGAACCTCTCGCGCGCCGTCGTAGGT
>NZ_QAIH01000254.1:9122-11628 GCF_003060895.1 Acidovorax sp. HMWF029
GCCCGGCGGCCACGTCGGGCACAAAGGTCATGACCGAAGACTTGAAATTGAGCAGCAAGGCATCGGGTGCGGCGTTGTAGGGGCGCAGCGGTTCGCCGTCGAAGCGCGCCGGGTCCTGCTCGGGCAGTTCGAACGCCGTGCGATCCAGCACGATGTCGCCCACGATGACCTGGATGCCCTGGCCCTGCAGGCGCCGCATCAGCAACCACAGGCGCTCCATGACCAGCTTGGGGTCGCCCTGGCCCTGGATGTAGACATTGCCACGCAGGCTGCCGTCCTGCACCGTCCCCTGCAGGTAGATCGGAGTGTTCCACACATAGGCCGGGCCCAGCTGCTCCAGCGCGGCGTAAGTGGTCACCAGCTTCATCACCGATGCCGGATTGACGGGCACCTGCGCACGGTGCGCAAGGCGGGGGGCAGTGCGTGCGCTGCCCTGGGCATCGACCACCAGCACCGACAGCGCCTCGCGGGGCAGCCGGGCCCGGGCCAGGGCGGCCTCCACCTCTGCGGGCAAGGCGCTGGGCGAAGGCACCGGTGCCTGGGCGCCTGCGCCCCCTGCCAATGCCAGCCACAACATGGCTCCAAGCAACACACCACGCGGCGCGGGACAGCGCCAGGAAACAGGAACAGACAGCATGGCTGGAGTCTATCGCCCGGTATCGGGCGTCCACGCGCCAACGCCGCCAACAACAGCCACCGATAATCCCCCCCATGCGTTTTTCTCCTCGCGCCGCGGGTCTGCTGGCAGCCGTTGTGACGGTCACCATCTGGACGGGCTTTATCGTCATTGCCCGTGCCTCGGCCCAGCGCACGCTCACGCCATTTGACATTGCCCTGCTGCGCATCACCGGCGCCAGCCTGGTGCTGCTGCCCTGGGGCGGATGGATGGTGTGGCGGCGCACGCAGGCCCTTGGTACGTCGGCTCCCCCCTCCAGCTTGGCAGGCATATCGCCCTTGCCTCTGCGAACCACGGCTCTGCTGGGTCTGTTTGGCGGCCTGCTCTACGCCATGCTGGCCTATGCGGGCTTCTTTCTGGCTCCGGCCACACATGCCTCGGTGCTCATGCCCGGCAGCCTGCCACTATGGACGGCGCTGCTGGCCGCCTGGCTGCTGCGCGACCGCATCACGCCCCTGCGGGCGGCCGGGCTGGCGCTGATCGTGGCTGGCGACCTGCTCGTGGGGGGGCGCAGCCTGCTGGCGGCCTTCTCGGGCGGTGATGTCTGGAAGGGCGACCTTCTGTTCATGCTGGCCGCAGCATGCTGGGCCACCTACAGCGTGCTGGCGCGGCGCCATGCGGTGGATGCGGTGCAGGCCACGATCGCCATCACGGCGTTTGCGTGCCTGGTGTATGTGCCCGCCTACGCCCTGCTGGTGGGGCTGGGCACGGTCACCAGCCACCTGGCCCAGGCGCCATGGACCGAGATCACCTTCCAGATGGTGTTCCAGGGCGGGGGGTCGGTGGTGGTCTCGGGCATCGCATTCACGCGCATGATCCAGCACTTCGGCCCGGTGCGCTCCACCATGATCACTGCGCTGGTGCCCGGACTGTCGGCCATTGGAGCAGTGCTGTTCCTCGGGGAGCCCATGCACTGGAACCTTGTCGCCGGGCTGCTGCTGGTGACCACCGGTATCCTTGTGGGCGTGCAGCGCAAGAACCCTGCCCCAGAGACCCCTGCCAGCACGGCCGTGCGCCGCGCCGTTCGCTGACACCAAGTTCACGCACATGCACAAGACACCCCCTGGCCCATGAATCTGCTCGCCTTTGACACCAGCACCGACACCCTTTCCATCGCCGTACAGCACGGCGACGGCATCTGGCAACACCAGGGGCCTGGCGGCGCGCAGGCCTCGGCCACGCTGATCCCTGCCTTGCGCTCTCTGATGGAGCAGGCGGGCCTGTCGTTCGACACGCTGGATGTGATCGCCTTCGGACGGGGCCCCGGCTCATTCACCGGCCTGCGCACCGCCTGCGCCGTGGCACAGGGGCTGGCCTTTGGGGCGCGCGGTGGCCAGGGCGTGCCCGTGCTGCCCGTGGACACCCTGCTGGCCGTGGCCGAGGAAGCCCGCCAGCAGCATGGCTGCACCCAGGTGGTGGCCGTGCTGGATGCGCGCATGGACGAGGTCTACCACACGCGCTGCCGATATGTGCCGGGATTGCAGGCGGCCCTTGGCCAATGGCTGACCGACGCCGACTTTGGCCTGGGCAAGCCCGAATCCGTGCAAGTTCCTGCGGGCTGGACGGTGGCTGGCAACGCCCAAGCGCCCTATGGCGAACGGCTTGCGGGTGGTGCCCACCATGTCATGGCCCTGCCCACCGCCACCGCGCTGCTGCGCCTGGCGCCCGCGCTGATCGCCGCAGGTGCGGCCGTGCCCGCCAGCGATGCGCTGCCACGCTACATCCGCGATAAAGTGGCACAAACCACCGCCGAACGCGCCGCGCTGCGCGCCGCCCAGGCCGTGGCCACGCCCCCGAGCCCCGCATGAGCGCCTTGCCCACCCCTTCCTC
>NZ_QAIH01000255.1 GCF_003060895.1 Acidovorax sp. HMWF029
GGTCACGCCCATGCGGTGGCGGTCGGTTCCACGGCGGTTGTGTGGACGGGGCCGTAGTCGCTGTAGCCCTGCTCGGAGCCGCCGAACAAGGTCGCAGGGTCGAATGCGGCCAGCGGCAGCCCGGCGGCGTAGCGCGCAGGCAGGTCGGGGTTGGCAATGAAGGGGCGGCCAAAGGCCACCAGGTCTGCCATGCCGGACGACAGGATCTGCTGCGCGCGCTCGGGCGTGTATTTGCCCGCCACGATCACGCGGCCGCTGTAGGCATTGCGCAGGGCCTGGCGGAAGTCATCGGGGATGCTGGGGGCGTCGTCCCAGTCGGCCTCGGCCAGGTGGATGTAGGCCAGGCCCAGCGTGTCCAGCTGGCGCGCGAGGTGCAGCATGGTCGGAATGATCTCGGGACAGTGCATGTTGCGCTGGGTGATGAACGGGGCCAGGCGCATGCCAGTGCGCTCGGCGCCCGCCTCGCTGGCCACGGCGGCGGCCACTTCGCGGGCGAAGCGGGTGCGGTTGTCCATGGTGCCGCCGTAGGCATCTGTGCGGTGGTTGGACGTGGTACGCAGGAACTGGTCGATGAGGTAACCGTTGGCCCCGTGGATTTCCACCCCGTCAAACCCCGCCCGCATGGCGTTGGCGGCGGCGCGCCGAAAGTCGTCGATCACGCCCGTTATCTCGGCCGTGCCCAGCGCCCTCGGCACCGGGCAATCGACCATGCGGCCCACGCCGTCGTCCCCCACCACCCACACCTTGGCCTCGGGCGACAAGGCGGACGGCGCCACGGGCAAGCCATCGGCGTGAAAGCTGGGGTGCGACATGCGGCCCACGTGCCACAGCTGCATCACCATGCGACCGCCTGCGGCGTGCACGGCATCCGTCACCCGACGCCAGCCTTGCACCTGGGTCTCGGTGTAGATGCCTGGCGTAAAGCTGTAGCCCTGGCCCTGGCGCGAAATCTGGGTGGCCTCGCTCACGATGAGCCCGGCGCTGGCACGCTGGGCGTAGTAGGCGGCCATCATCGCGTTGGGCACATCACCGGGCTGGGTGCTGCGGGCGCGGGTCATGGGTGCCATCACCATGCGGTTGGGCAGGGTGAGAGGGCCCAGCGCCAAGGGGGCAAAAAGGGGAGATGTGGCAGTGCGGGTCATGGTCGAGGCGTATGGAGTGGGCTGGACAGGCTTGTATGGTTGCTTTGTCTTGTTTCTTTTTAAATAGGCTGGTGATTGAATGGATATTCAAAGAAAATTTGAAGATAGTCAGTCCATCGCCCCGCTCATCACTCCGTTCAAGCCATGAAAAGCCTGCAAGACCTCGACATCTTTGTGCGCACCGTGGACAGCGGCAGCCTGTCGGCCACGGCCCGGGCGCTGGACCTGACCCCTGCGGCGGCCAGCGCGGCGCTCAAGAGGCTGGAGGCCGAGCTGGGCGTGCTGCTGTTTGTGCGCTCCACACGCAGCCTGCGGCTCACGCCCGAGGGGGCGCTGTTTCTGGAGCATTGCCGGCCCGCGCTGGCCGCGCTGCAGCAGGTGCAGGGGCAGCTGGCCAGCGGCTGGGCGGGTGCGCTGAGCGGCACGCTGCAGCTGGCGGCGCCGTCCGACCTGGGGCGCAATGTGTTGTTGCCCTGGCTCGACGAGTTCCAAGTCGAGCACCCGGGCATCGCCGTCCGATTGCAGCTGTCAGACCGCATGGCCAACGTGTACAGCGAGCCGGTGGACGCCGCCTTTCGCTATGGCAAGCCCCAGGATTCGGGCCTGGTGGCGCTGCCGTTGGCGGCAGAGCACCGGCGCGTGCTGTGCGCGGCCCCGGCCTACCT
>NZ_QAIH01000026.1 GCF_003060895.1 Acidovorax sp. HMWF029
AGGCCATGGTGGTGGGCTTGGCAGATTACTTTGGCTGGGACGAACTGGGCCGACAGATCCCCATCCGCTGCTTCCAGATCGACCCCAGCGTGGGCTCCAGCCTCAAGTTTTTGCGCAAGACCCCCTGGGCGCGTGAGAAAGTCGAGAGCCTCTACCTCTTCATGCTGCGCGACCAGCGGCGCAACGCGCAGGAGTAACCAACTCCCCGCGCAGCGCCCCTATCTTGAGGCCGCTCAGTCGCCCGACGTCACCAGAAAGTCGCGGCTGATACCGCCACCCAGGTCGTTGACCCGGTCCAGGAACTGGGTGAGAAACGCGTGCAGGCCCGTGGCCAGGATCTCGTCAATGCGGCCGTACTGCAGGTCAGCCAGCAGCCGCCCAGCCCTGCGGCTGGTTTCAGCGGACTGCCCGTTGGCCAACACAGCCAGGTTGTCCACCACCTCACGCAGGCAGGCGTGGAGCGAGCGCGGCATGTCCCTGCTCAGGATCAGCAGATCGGCCACACGCCCGGGCGTGATCACGTCGCGGTACACCTTGCGGTACACCTCAAACGCCGACACGCTGCGCAGGATGGCGCTCCAGTGGTAGAAGTCGCTCTCCTGGTTGCGGTCGCTGGCGCGGCCAAAGAAGTCGTTCTTGACGGCGTGGAACTTCACATCCAGCAGGCGCGCGGTGTTGTCCGCGCGCTCCAGGAAGGTACCCATGCGCAAAAAGTGAAAGGCTTCGTCCTGCAGCATGGTGCCCAGCACCACGCCCCGTGAAAGGTGCGAACGGTACTTCACCCACTCAAAGAACTGGCCCGGATCGCGCTCAAACGCATCGCCTTCCAGTTGCCGGTGCAGCTCCAGCCAGGTCTGGTTCTGCGTTTCCCACACCTCGGTGGTCAGTGCACCCCGCACGGCCCGCGCGTTTTCGCGCGCAGCGCGCAGGCACGACAGGATAGACGACGGGTTGTTGCCATCGCGCACCATGAACTCCAGCACATTGGCCGGCGTTACTTCGCCATGTTTGGCGGTATAGGCGGGGATCAGCTCGCTGATGGACAGCAGCCCCTCCCAACCGACCTGCGCTGCGTCGGCAGACTGCGGCAGCAGGGACATTTCATAGCTCACATTGAGCATACGTGCAGTGTTCTCAGCCCGCTCGGTGTAGCGGGACATCCAGAACAAATGGTCGGCGGTACGGCTCAGCATGCAGCCTCCTTCATCGAGCAGGGCTGAGAACCCCGCACGTGCTGCGCACGCACGCGGTGTTGCGTCGAAAGCCCCATGGCATGGGGCTTTTCAGCCCGCTCGGTGTAGCGTGACATCCAGAACAAGTGGTCGGCGGTACGGCTCTGCATGTTCAAAGGCTCCCTTGCGATTGGCTTTGCGACTGGCCCTGGCCCAGGGACTGCGATTGCGACTGGGATTGCGACTGCGATTGCACGGACTTGGGTGGCGCGGCAGGCGCGCCCTCGCCCAGCACCCAGGTATCCTTGGTGCCGCCGCCTTGCGACGAATTCACCACCAGCGATCCCTCTTGCAGCGCAACGCGCGTGAGGCCGCCTGCGACCATCTGCACCTCGCGACCACTGAGCACAAAGGGGCGCAGGTCGATGTGGCGCGGGGCAATGCCGCTTTCCACATAGGTAGGGCAGCTCGACAGGCTGAGCGTGGGCTGCGCGATGTACCCCGCAGGGTTGGCAATGAGCGCGCGGCGGAAGTCCTCAATCTCAGCCTGCGTGGCCGCAGGGCCGATCAGCATGCCGTAGCCACCTGCGCCGTGCACTTCCTTGACCACCAGGTCCTTGAGGTTGGCCAGCACATGCTGCAGGTCGTCCTGCTTGCGGCACATCCAGGTGGGCACGTTCTTGAGAATGGGCTCCTCGCCCAGGTAGAAGCGGATCATCTCGGGCACATAGGGATACACCGATTTGTCATCGGCCACGCCCGTGCCCACGGCATTGCAGATGCCGACGTTGCCCGCCCGGTAGGCCTCCATCAGGCCGTAGCAGCCCAAGGTGGAATTGCGGCGGAAGACCTGCGGATCGAGGAAATCATCATCCACCCGGCGGTAGATCACGTCCACCCGCTGCAAGCCGCGCGTGGTGCGCATGTAAACAAACTTGTCCTTGACCACCAGGTCCTGCCCCTCGACCAGTTCCACACCCATCTGCTGGGCCAGGAAGGCGTGCTCGAAGTAGGCGCTGTTGTGCATGCCGGGGGTCAGCACCACCACGGTGGGCTCATCGGCCGTGGCAGGGGCGCTGGCACGCAGGGTCTCCAGCAGCATGTCGGGGTAGTGGGCCACGGGCGCCACCTTGTGCAGGCTGAACAGCTCGGGGAACAGCCGCATCATCATCTTGCGGTTTTCGAGCATGTAGCTCACGCCGCTGGGCACGCGCAGGTTGTCTTCGAGCACGTAGTACTCGCCCTTGCCCTGCGCATCGGGGGCGCGCACGATGTCGATGCCTGCAATGTGCGCGTAGATGTTCTGCGGCACATGCAGGCCTGCCATCTCGGGGCGGTACTGCGCGTTGTTGAGAATCAGGTCGGCGGGCACGATGCCGGCGCGGATGATGTCCTGGCCGTGGTACACGTCGTGGATGAAGCGGTTGAGCGCCGTGACCCGCTGCACCAACCCCTGCTGCATGCTGCTCCACTCGTGGGATGGAATGATGCGCGGGATCAAGTCAAACGGAATCAACCGCTCGTTGCCCGCACCGCCCTCGTCCTTCGCGCCATAGACGGCGAAGGTAATGCCCACGCGCCGAAAGATCATCTCGGCTTCGGCCCTGCGGGCCTGCATCACATCAGGGGGCTGTTTGCTCAACCACTGCGCATAGCGCTTGTAGTGTTCTCGCACGTCGCTGCCATCAAAAGGCAGCATGGCGTACATCTCGTCAAATTTCTGCATGAACTGGCCTCCTGCAAACAGGATAGCAAGTTGTGCGCCCACCCCTTTTGCAACAGCCCCTGGCGCTACTGCGCCATGCTTTCGGAATCAATCGCCCCGTGGCACCATGCTGTGCTGCCAATACCGTCGGCCAGTGTCGCGTTCACACGCCACCGCACCGGGGTCAACAGAAGCCCAGGTAGCAGCCCCGCAGCGGGACGACTCCACCACACGGATGTTGCGCTCGCGGTAGCGCTGCAGCACATCGAGCGCCGGGTGCCCGAAACGGTTGCGGTATCCAGCCTGCACCAAAGCGGTGCGCGGCTGAACGGCATCCAGGAAAGCGGGCGATGACGATGTCTTGCTTCCGTGGTGGGGAACCAGCAACAGGTCGGCCCGCAACGGAGCCCCACGCGCCAGCAAAGCCTGCTCCTGTGGGGCTTCGATGTCACCCACCAGCAAAACCGATGGTGCCTGGGCCCCTGCCGCCACCACGCGCAGCACGCAGCTCAATGTGTTGGGGCGCGGGGGGCGGGGTACCGGG
>NZ_QAIH01000256.1 GCF_003060895.1 Acidovorax sp. HMWF029
CTTCCAGTCCCCGCCCCACTCCGGCCCTTCAATGCCCCCCGCAAAAAGCAGCGCGCCTTCTGCCGAACCGCCTGCGCGAATCTCGACCCCAATGCGGTTGGCCAAAGCACCCCGCCGATAGCCCGCAGCAATGCGCAGCGTAAAAATCGGCTGCTGCCCCGGATCGAACACTGCGCCTGAGGTGTTGGTGATGGTGGCCAGCGCAGGCATGGCGGTCCCGTTCCAACCCTCGGCCATCACCACACCATCGCCAAAAACGATAACCCCCCGCGCTGTGGCCCACAGGTTCTTGCCATACCGGAAGATCGGACCGCAGTGCGGGTTGTAGCTGCCCTGCCCGCCTTCGCAATCGACCGCAAAAACGATGTGGTGCCCCCCGCTGACAAAGAAGCGAGACGCATCGACGGTGCACACCAGTTCACCGCCATACGAGGACACAGAGCTTGCAACCCGTGGCAGGTAGCAAAAATCCAGGTCATTGGGTGTCAGACGGAGTTCACGGGAGTGCGCAGTGCGGTGGGGAGTCATGGGGCCCTTGTGCGATGCATGCATCAACCGCCAGCATGCAAGCCCATGAAATACCCAGCATCCCCACACTGATCCGAGCAAGAACACAGCGGCAAACGCAGCCTGAGAGATCAACAGCAAAAACAAGCCCGCACAGGGCGGGCTGAAACCTAGCCAGACACTCCAGGACTTCACCACTCCACCACCCGAAGCGGTGGGCAGGGTTTAGAGTCCACAGGGATCGGACAAGGCTCTTAGGCCCCTCTGATTGGGCATGCAACCCTACCGCTTGGCAATGCGGGAATCACCATGCGCAAGCACGGAGTGATTTCAGGACAAGGCAGGGAGTATGAGCGGATCAGGCAAAAGAAAAAGCCCCGAGTGCAAGGAGCACTTGGGGCTTATCTTGGCGGAAACGGAGGGATTCGAACCCTCGATGAGGCTCTACACCCCATACTCCCTTAGCAGGGGAGCACCTTCGGCCACTCGGTCACGTTTCCAATCCCGCTATTATGCCTCATTTCGGAGGTGATTCAGGCAGCCTGGGCGGTCAGCGGGTCCAAAGCGAAGGCCTTGCGCAGGCTGTGCACAGCCAGTTCCACCTGCGCTTCATCGATCACCACCGAGATATTGGTCTTGGAGGCGGAGATCATCTGGGCAAGAATGCCCGCTTCGCGGAGCGTGCCGAACATCTTGTCGGCCACAGCCATATGGCTGCGCGTGCCGGCGCCGACGATGCTGACTTCGCGCACTCCGGTGTCCCCAACGACTTCCCGTGTGCCCAGTGCGGAAAGCACTGGATCGCGCAGCAGCTCCACGGTACGTGCGCAGTCGCTGCGGTGCACGGTGAAACTGAGATCGGTCTTGCCGTCCTTGCCCATGTTCTGGACGATCGCACCCGCCTCGATGTGGGCATCGGCCATGGTGCGCAGGATATGGGCGGCAATGCCAGGCCGGTGGGGTACACCGAGCGCAGAGACCTTGGCCAAGTCGCTGTTGACCGCAATGCCGAAGACGACGGCTTGTTCCATATTCATGTTCCTTCAAGTGCTGCAGTGGGCCGCTTGTGGTGCACCGCAGCGTTGTGCGTGCGCTGGGCTGCTGATCTAGGGGCTGGACCAATCAAGCCCAGGGCCCAAGCGCACCACAAAGCCACGCCCCACCTTGATGCGGATCTGGTGGCCGCGCGTAGTGCAAGCCAAGATCTGGTCGAGCAACTCACCCAGCTGAGCCGCTGCCGGCGTGGTTTGGTGGACCTGGCGTAGCCAGTGGCGCAGCACATTGGCCTGCCGTGCGCGGCTGAGCCCCTGCAGGGCCTTGATCTGTGGGGGCACCCCCACCAGGGCCAGGTCCTGCTGCGCCATCTCGTGCAGCAATTCGGCAGCCTGGGCCGCGTTGTCGGCTGAGCGTGCAAAAGTGTCGCGAAAGGACGGAAACGCCGCATCCAGCGCGGGCAGCAACTGCGCGCGGATACGGTTGCGCGTGAAGCGCTCGTCAGTATTGGTGGGATCCTCCACCCAGGCCTGACCCTGCGCAACCAGCCAGCGTCGCACGTCCGCCCCTGCCACATGCAGCAGGGGGCGGTGCCAGACCAGGCCCGCCCGCTCCCAGCGGGCAGGCATCGAAGCCAGACCCGCCACGCCCGCGCCGCGCGACAGCGCCAGCAGCAGGGTTTCAGCTTGGTCGTCAGCATGCTGCGCCAATGCTATAGAGTTGATAGCAAAATATCCATTATGGTCGCGCGCAAAGGCCTCAAAAGCCTGGTATCGGGCCTGTCGCGCCGCGTCTTCCGGGCTCTGGCCGGGGGCATGGCGGGCATCGAGTCGCCTCACCACCAGCGGCACGTCCAGCGCCTGGCACAACGCGGTGCAATGCCGCTCAAAACCATCGGCCGCTGCCTGCAAGCCATGGTGCACATGGATCGCCCGCACCTGGCCTGGCCAGCGCCGGGCGCAGCCCAGCAGCAGCGCGGTGGAATCCGCGCCTCCGCTCAGCGCCACTGCCAACGGAAGCGCGGGTACAAAAGCCTGCAGGGCGGCGTCGAAGGATTGGGTCATGCCAGCGGCTCTCGCACCTGGCGGGGACCGGACCGAAGGCCGGAGGCAGAATCAACTAAACATACAAGGCAGCGGGGCATGGGCACCAATTATCGCGGCCGCCCTCGCCTGCCATGCGCGCACTGGAAGCACCTTACCCGCCGGGTGCCGACAAACGCGGCGCCGTGTGCGACGCTTCCGTGGACAAGCGGAAGGTACCCACCACGTCGGACAGCCGCACCGACTGGTCCTTGAGGCTCTGCGCAGCTGCAGCACTTTCCTCCACCAGCGCTGCGTTCTGCTGGGTCATCTGGTCGAGCTGCGCCACGGCTTGGCCTACCTCGTTAATGCTGGTGCTCTGCTCGTTGGTGGAGGCAGTGATCTCGGCCATGATGTCCGTGACGCGTTGCACCGAGGTGACGATGTCGTTCATGGTCGTGCCCGCATCGTGCACCAATCGCGAGCCGTTCTCGACCTGCTCCACCGAGGTGTTGATCAGCGTCTTGATCTCGCGCGCGGCCTCTGCACTGCGCTGGGCCAAACTGCGCACCTCCCCGGCTACCACTGCAAAACCCCGGCCCTGCTCACCTGCGCGGGCCGCCTCTACGGCCGCGTTCAGCGCGAGAATGTTGGTCTGGAAGGCAATGCCGTCGATGACTCCGATGATGTCGTTGATCTTGCGCGATGCGGCATTGATCTGGTCCATGGTAGTGACCACATTCCCCACCACCTGACCGCCGTGCTGCGCCACGTTGGACGCCTGCGCTACCAGTTGGTTGGCCTGTCGCGCGGCATCGGCGTTGTGGCGCACAGTTTCGGTGAGCTGCTGCATGGATGCGGAGGTTTCCTCCAGGCTGGAGGCCGTGAGCTCAGTGCGCCCACTCAGGTCCTGGTTGCCTGTTGCAATCTCTTCGGCGGCCACACGCACCGAGCTACTGGCATCACGTATCTGCGCCAGCACGCCCGCTAGCTTGCCGGCAAAGCTGTTGAAACTGGTGGCAATCTGCGCCAGTTCATCCTCGCCCTGCGCGTCAATGCGGCGCGACAGATCACCGTCGCCTGCGCCGATCTCGTGCATGGCGTCGCGCACCAAGGTCAACTGGCGAAGGCGCCTGGTCAGGATCACGCCCAGCAGCGCGACGGCCACCAGCAACACCAGCACGCTGGAGAAAATCGATGTCGCGAGCATGGAGCGGATGGGCGCCATCGCTTCGCTCTCATCCAAAGCGACCACCAGCATCCACGAGGTACCGGCGATCGGGACCACACTCAGCAGGCGGCTACGCCCTCCAATGTCGGCTTGCAGCAGGCTGGTGCTGTTCTTGGAAGCTGCGACCAGCTTGTCCACCGCGATGTCTTTAGAAAGCTCGGCGATGGGTTTGAGGGTAAGCGCCTGGTCGCGGTGGGCGATGATCTTGCCGTCGGCTGACACCATGAACCCGAAACTCTGGGGCGTGGGCCGGATCGAGGCCACATTGGCCACCACCGACTCCATGTAGACGTCGCCTGCCGCCACGCCTTTGAGGCTGGCACCTGCGCCCACCGGGGTGGCAAACGTCACCACCAGCTTCTGGTCCGACGCGGAAATGTAGGGCGGCGTGACGACCGAAGTACCCGCCTGGGCCGCCTGCTTGTACCAGGGCCTCGCTGTGGGGTCATAGTCCGCCGGCAAACTGCGTGTCTCGGAAAACACGTACTTTTTGTCGGCATAGCCAAAGTAGGCTGTACTGAATTTGCCCGCGTCCCGCAACATGGCCAGCGACTTGGCGGGCTCGGGCTCTTCAAAGGCTGTAACGGACGCTGCAATGATTGCCGACTTGCCACGTGCCCACTCTTCGATGGTCTCGGCATGGCTTTTGGCAGTGTCCAGCCCCTCCTCCGCCAACGCCACCTGCGCCTGCCCGCGCGCAGAAAAATAGTTGACCAGTGTCAGCACCAACAAGGCCCCCACCATGCACAGGGCGGACAACACCAGAATCTGGCCTTTGAGCGTCTTAAGGAGCGACATGGAGCACCCTTCTTGTGGCACCCGCACAGACGGGCGTGAAGCATGTTACATCCGGTATCGCGCCGTGCGCCAGTAGGGGTTAGCACACAAAGTGGCTGACTCTGCTGCAAAAACAACAATGGCCCCGAAGGGCCACTGGTGAAATGTGCGGCGGGGAGCCGCCAGGGAATTAGCGGCTGTCTGCCTTGGTGTCGCTGAAACGGCCATAGCTCTGCAAACGCTCATAGCGGCGGTCCAGCAAGTCCTTGGTCTTGAGATCTGCGACTTGGCGGAATGCATCTCCCAGAGCGCGTTTCAAGAAAGCGGCCATCTGCTTATGGTCGCGGTGGGCACCGCCCACGGGCTCGCTCACGATCTTGTCCACGAGGCCCAGGGCCTTCAGGCGGTGGGCGGTGATGCCCAAGGCATCGGCCGCCTCCTGGGCCTTGTCGCTGGTTTTCCAGAGGATGGACGCACAGCCCTCAGGGCTGATCACGGAGTAAATGGCGTACTGCAGCATCACCACCTGGTCGGCCACGCTGATGGCCAGCGCACCGCCGGAGCCGCCTTCGCCGATGATGGTGGTGATGATGGGCACTTCGAGTTGCGCCATCTCGAAAATGTTGCGGCCGATGGCCTCAGACTGGCCGCGCTCCTCGGCGTCGATGCCGGGGTAGGCTCCGGGCGTGTCCACAAAGGTGAACACGGGCAGCTTGAACTTCTCGGCCGTCTTCATCAGGCGCAGGGCCTTGCGGTAGCCCTCAGGCTTGCTCATGCCGAAGTTGCGCATGGCGCGCTCCTTCGTGTCACGGCCCTTCTGGTGGCCGATGACCATGCAGGCATGGCCGTTGAAGCGCGCGAGGCCACCCACGATGGACTGGTCGTCCGCGTAGTGGCGGTCGCCGTGCAGCTCCACGAAGTCGGTGAAGATGTCGCGCACGTAGTCGAGCGTGTAGGGGCGCTCGGGGTGGCGGGCGATCTTGGTGATCTGCCAGGGCGACAACTCGCTGTAGATGTCCTTGGTGAGCTGCTGGCTCTTCTTGCTCAGCTGGTCGATCTCTTCCGAGATATCGACAGCACTCTCGGTCTGCACGTAGCGCAGTTCTTCAATTTTGGACTCCAGCTCAGCGATGGGCTGCTCGAAATCCAGAAAGGTCTTTTTCGCCAACGTTGTTCTCCTAGGGGCTCGCGCCGGGGGCGTGCCACGATGAATGGCACGCACTGTAACCGACGGTTAACGATTTTTTTAAAACGCGTCAGAAGACGTCAGTAAGCAACCGGCAGAGGGTCAAGCGAGCGCCAAATATACCAAGTCGCCACACTGCACCAGGGCTTCCAGGCCTCGGCCACCTCGCGGGCGTCGCTGCGGCTCACGGGGTCGCCCGAGAAGTAATTTTGGCTGATTCCGGTGATTAACCCTGGGTCGTCCAGGGGCAAAACATTGGGCCTCATCAAATAAAAGATCAAAAACATCTCGGCCGTCCAGCGGCCGATACCGCGAATCGCCACCAGCTCGGCAATGATGGCCTCATCCTCCATCGCCGCCCAGTCCTTCACATGCAGCTTGCCACTCTCAAAGTGCATGGCCAGATCCACCAGGTAATCCACCTTGCGGGCGGACAGGCCTGCGGCGCGCATGTCGTCGATCTTGAGCTTGAGCACGCTGGCGGGCCTCATGCCACGCGGCAGCAGCGCCACGAGACGTTCCCACACGGCCTGCGCTGAAGCCACCGACACCTGCTGGCCCACGATGGAGCGCGCCAGTGTGATGAACGGGTCGCCCCGGGTCTGCAGTGCGGCGTCGCCAAACTGTGGGATCAGGCGCTTCATCACCCGATCTTTTTTCACCAGATGTTTGCACGCCTCGGCCCAGTAGTCGGGCGTGGCCAGCACCAACGGCGGCGTTGCAGCGTCGCTCGCTATCTTTTTAGAAGCTGCCACGGCTTACCCCATGCGCCACAGCGGCATTTTTCGCATACAAGTGGGGTTCACTGCGCGGCTTCCCATGTCGTGCCCGAAGCGGAGTCCTTGAGCACGATACCCTGGGCCAGCAGCGCCTGGCGGATGCGGTCGGCCTCGGCGAAGTTCTTAGCGGCCTTAGCAGCGGCACGAGCGGCAATCTGCGCCTGGATGTCGGCTTCGTTCGCGCCTGCACCCGCCTGCAGGAAGGCCTTGGGATCGCCCTGCAACACCCCCAGGCAACCGCCCAACGCCTTGAGCAGCCCGGCCAGCTCGGCCGAGCGGGTTTTGTTGACCTCGCCCGCCAGCTCGAACAGCACAGCCACGGCTTCGGGCGTGCCAAAGTCCTCGTCCATGGCAGCCTTGAAGCGGGCTGCATAGGGACTGCTCCAGTCGATGGAAGCCACTTCGGCAGGGGCCACCAGGCTCAGCGCCGTGTACAGGCGCTTCAAAGCCTGGCGCGCGTCATCCAGGTGCGCGTCGCTGTAGTTGAGGGCGCTGCGGTAGTGGGCACGCACCATGAAGAAGCGCAGCGTCTCCGCGTCGTAGCTCTTGAGCACGTCGCGGATGGTGAAGAAGTTGCCCAGGCTCTTGGACATCTTCTCGTTGTCCACGCGCACAAAGCCGTTGTGCACCCAGAATCTGGCCAAAGGTTGGCCGGTGGCGCCTTCGCTCTGGGCTATTTCGTTCTCGTGGTGGGGGAACTGCAGGTCCGCGCCGCCGCCGTGGATATCAAAGGTCTCTCCCAGCGTGGCGCCGCACATGGCCGAGCACTCGATGTGCCAGCCGGGGCGGCCCGAGCCGAACACGCTGTCCCACTTGGCTTCAGGCGGCTCCTCAGGCTTGGAGGCTTTCCACAACACGAAATCGAGCGGGTCTTCCTTGCCATCGAGCACGGCCACGCGCTCGCCTGCGCGCAACTCATCCAGCGACTTGCCCGAGAGCTTGCCGTAACCGTCGAACTTGCGCACCGAGTAGTTCACGTCGCCATTGCTGGCGCGGTAGGCCAGACCCTTGCCTTCAAGCTGGCCAATGAGCGAGAGCATCTGGGGCACGTACTCTGTGGCACGCGGCTCCACAGTGGGCGGCTCGATGCCCAGCAGGCCGATGTCCTGGTGCATGGCGGCGACCATCTCGTCGGTGAGCTGGCGGATGGTGATACCCCGCTCCAGCGCCCGCTTGATGATCTTGTCGTCGATGTCGGTGATGTTGCGCACATAGGTGACGCGATAACCGCTGCTTTTCAACCAGCGCTGCACCACATCAAAAGCCATCATCATGCGGGCGTGGCCAATGTGGCACAGGTCATAGATGGTCATGCCGCACACATACATGCGCACGTGACCGGATTCGAGCGGGGAAAAGTCCTCCAATGCACGCGAAAGCGTGTTGTAGATGCGCAAACTCATGAAATATCAGTCAGGGGATGGGGTGGTTGGGTGCCAAGATGCACCCGGCAGCAGAGGGGGTCTGGAACAGGTTTTCAGAGCCCTCGGCGGGGGTTGGCCCGGCAGGGGGCCTACAGCAAAATCACCCGCGGCAACAGCGTTCCGTCATGACAACCCCCTCAGCTACAATCCGCCGCAGTATAAGCCCCCGCCCCGGCGGGCCGCTGCCCAACACCCCGGAATCCCCATGAAGCCAGTCCTCCGCACCCTTCCACAACTCCTGCGCCTGGTGGCGCTGACCGCGCTGCTGGGCACGGGCGTGGCCCATGCCGAGGACTACTCTGAGATCACGCAACTGCTCAAGACGGGCAAAGCCGCAGAAGCCCTGGTCAAGGCCGATCAGCGCTTGGCCGCCACCCCGCGCGACCCGCAATTGCGCTTTCTGCGCGGCGTGGCGCAGGCCGACAGCGGCAAACAGGGTGAGGCCATCACCACGTTCACGAAGCTGACTGAAGAGTATCCCGAGCTGCCCGAGCCCTACAACAATCTGGCCGTGCTTTACGCCAACCAGAACCAGCTGGACAAAGCCCGTACGGCACTTGAAATGGCGATCCGTACCAACCCCAGCTATGCCACCGCGCACGAAAACCTGGGCGACATTTACGCCAAGTTGGCCAGCCAGGCCTACAACAAGGCCCTGCAGCTGGATGCCACCAGCGCCAACTCAGTCAAGCCCAAACTGGCCCTGATCCGCGAGCTGTTCTCTGCCGACGCAGCCAGCAAGTCCGGGCGCCCTGCGGCTGCAGCCCCCGCCCCCGCCGCCGTAGTGGCCACACAGCGCCCGGCGCCTGCGCCTGCCGCAGCAGCGCCTGCACCCGCAGCACCCACGCCGGCCCCCGCAGCTGCGGCAGCCCCGGCGGCTGCAGTGC
>NZ_QAIH01000257.1 GCF_003060895.1 Acidovorax sp. HMWF029
GCCCCACGGGCCTGCGCCAGGTCCGGTGCCTGCGGAGCCGTTTTCAACCGCGTTGTGCACACACCAAGGACAAACCATGCACGCATCTCTGCACCACTCCCTCCAACGCCCCTTCCGCCACCCCCAGGCCCTGCACCCGCTGGCCGCCGCCGTCCTGGCCGCGTTCTGCGGCACCGCGCTGGCACAAGCCACACCGCCCTCTGCGCCCACCCAGACACTGGGCGAGGTCACCGTGCAATCCACCAGCGGTGACGACGGCTACGCCCCCGCCGCCAGCACATCGGCCACCAAGGGCAGCGCGCCGCTGCGCGATGTGCCCCAGGCCGTGAACGTGGTGCCCGAGCAGCTTCTGCGCGACCAAGGCGCCCGGTCAATGGAAGACGCACTGCGCAATGTGCCCGGCGTAGCCATGAGCCATGGCGACGGCCAGCGCGACCAGGTGGTGATCCGGGGCTTCACCGCGATTGCCGACCAGTTTGTGGATGGCGTGCGCGACGACGCGCTGTACTTCCGCGATCTGGCCGACATCGAGCGTGTGGAAGTGCTCAAGGGCCCCGCCGCCGTGCTGTACGGGCGCGGATCATCCGGTGGCCTGATCAACCGCGTGACCAAGAAGCCCAAGTTTGGCGAGACATCGGGCGAGGCCAGCTTGGGCCTGGGCAATTTCGACTACCGCCGCGCCACAGCCGACGTGAACGTGGGCATCAGCGACACCGCAGCGCTGCGCATCAACGCCGCCGTCGAAGACTCCGGCAGCTACCGCGACCAGCAGTTCGTCAAACGCCACAACTTCGCGCCCTCGCTCGCGCTCAAGCTCGCCGCGCAGACCGACCTGCTGCTGCAATACACCAACGTGCGCGACAAGCGCCTCACGGACTTCGGCATCCCCGCGCTCAATGGTCGCCCCGTGAACGTGCCTGCGGGCACCTACTACGGCTCGCGCAACGCCGCGCAGGACGACACCACCACCAGCACCATGCAGTCGCTGGCAGCCACGCTGAACCACCGCTTCAACGACGACTGGTCGGTGCGCAACGTCACGCGCGTGTACGACTACACGCTGGACCGCTACAACACCCTGCCGGGCGGGACCACCAACCCCGTGGACATGACCGTGGGCCGCACCCGCTCGTTCATCCTGCGCGATGAACAAGGCTTCTTCAACCAGACCGACCTGACCTGGCGCAACCAGCTGGGCGGCTTGAAGCAAGAGTGGCTGATGGGCGTGGAACTGGGCCAGCAAAAGAAGCGTGCCGAATCCGTCTCGGGCGGCGCCGACCGCGTGCCCATCCTCAACCCCGGCAACCGACCTGCCCCCACCATCCCGGCTGCCAGCTACAACGCCGACAGCGCCATCCCCAGCCACACCACGCAAGACACGGCAGCGCTGTACTGGCAAAACCAGATCACGCTGGCCCCGCAGTGGAAGGCGCTGGTGGGCGCGCGCTACGACGTGTTCGGGCAAGAAACCACGTTTGACCGCAAGCTAAGTACGCTGTCGCGCACCGACAAAAAGTTCAGCCCGCGCGCGGGCCTGGTGTGGCAGCCCAGCGATGCCGTGTCGTACTACGTGTCGTACAGCAAATCGTTCCAGCCCTCGGCAGAGACCTTTGCACTGGCCGCCAACAACACCGGCGCCGAGCCCGAGATCACCGAGAACAAGGAAATCGGCGTCAAGCTCGACCTGCTCGATGGCCGCATGAACATCACCGGCGCGCTCTTCAACCTGGAGCGCACCAACATCAAGAACACCGACCCCGCCAACCCCTCCCGCCAGATCAACGTGGGCACCCAGCGCACCAACGGCCTGGAGCTGACCGCCAATGGCCGCCTGCCCGGCCGCTGGGATGTGAGCGCGGGCTACGCCTGGCTGGACGGCCGCATGACCAAGTCGCTGGCCACCACCACGTCCACACAGCTGCCCACCGCTGCCATCGCAGCCCAAGGCAAGGTGCCCGCTCTCACGCCGCGCAACTCCGCCTTCCTCTGGGCCATGAAGGACCTGGGCCACGGCCTGCGCGTGGGCGGCGGCGTGAACCATGTGGGCGCGCGCTTCACCTCGCTCACCAACCTGGTCACCCTGCCCGCCTACACCACGGTGGACGCGGCCCTGCAGTACACGCTGGGCCAGTGGGATGTGGACGTGAACATCAAGAACCTGGCCAACCGCAAGTACTACGTGTCCAGCCACGGCAGCAACGACAACCTGATCCTGCCCGGCTCGCCGCGCGCGGTGCAGGTGACGTTGCGGACGCGGTTCTGAGGGTGGGGTGAATGGCGGAAGGGGTCAAAGGGCCAAAAAATTCAAGGGATTTTGGCCTCTTCCGCCTGATGGTCATGGCTTTATAGCTACATATTCAATAGCAAAACCGCACTATTTTGTCCGCCCTGAACACCCAGGTGAGCTACCAAATCAACACCCACTTATGGGTGGACAGCCTGCGGGACGAAGCCTATGACGAGAAGGATGCGGTCGGGCTTTGCGCATTCGCCTGGCCAGCAAGCACAACCGCATCATCTTGCTTTGGCCAAGCGTTCTCCGAAAAACCGCATTAACTTCAACTAAGACATACGCCTTGAAATTCACGGATTGGATCTGGGGCAGCCTGGAATCGGTGACACCTCCGCACATTCAGGAGGGATATTTTCGAAAATCACCTCGTTCCCCACATGAACCCTACCCATTTTCACGGGTGCATCCAGCACCCATGATATTTCACCATCCATCCAAAGATCGGCAACCTTGCTTTCGCCCAGTAACATTTTTGGTGCCACACGATACAACTTTACCACCGACGGCTCTTTGAATTTATAATTAATAATTCTCTGCAAAATTGATGCATTATAAACTTCAAGACGATAAATATAATGCGGACTATTATAGCTATTAAAAAGACTAGGGGTAGCCACGTACCAACACAGAAAAAAACCAGCATTTAATATCAAACACCAAACAATACATGGAATTTTTTTAAAACCAGGCATCTTCATCACCACTCCAATTGCAATGGGATTGGGAGTCGCACACGGTGAACGTCGGAGACGATCATGAAATCCCCGCCTTTGCCATTTTTGGCACGCCACTCCCTGAAGTGCTTGTTCTGAACCAAATACGTCTTGCTTCGCAAGCTGGCGGCATCCTCGTGCACCCATTCATCTGTGATGGGAACATTGCTGGGAAAGCGCAGAGCGCGCACCACTCCATTAAAACCCCAGAATCCCAAAGGCTGCGACACGAAGGAATCGTCATTGAAATCGTAGGAGTCGCGCAAATAGAAAGCCAGTTCATCAATTTCTATTTTTGCTTTTCCTGCTCCTTTCGGGCTGACAATGCCTGAGACAGCCACCTTCAGCGTAGCTTCACCCATAGCACCATAAAAATCGTCCATGGGATCGCTCGATTCACCGATTTTTTGGATATTGACTTGGCAGTTGGCATCCAGCAGCTTGGCAGTCTGGCTGAGATTGCCGAACCGCCAGCATTGCTGGTTTCGGCCATTGCTTTGCCGCTCAATCCGTGTTTGCAGTTGCTTCAGTCCTGCAGGATTCGCCCAATTTTTCTGCAGCTGCAACATCGCTGCCTGCACCCTGACAAAGCCCAGCGCCCATGCCATGCTGACCTTGTTCTCATCCAGTTGGGCTTCAGGCAGCTTGTGTAACTGGTTGGGCGTCAGACTTCGCTTTATTGAATCGCTCATCTCAAACGCAGGACTTCTAAACCACCTCTCCATCAACGACGCCGCAACCGGCCACCCCAAGCGCGACCGCATAACTTCTGGGATGTCAAGAAGCTGAAAACGCAATTTTTTGGGGGGCAGCTTCTTTTCAAGCTGCGCGCAGTTGCTCCGCATGAACCTTGACAATATCGCTCACATTCCCTCTCTTTTCTTGCACTGGTGATTTTCAAGCAGGCAATTTTCACAGGAATGAGCGCCAATGCAGATCATGGGCAACGTTCTTTGGTTACGGCGGGTAACCGATCACAGTTAGCCAAGAGAACCGCCCCCACTACAAACAAAACTTGAGCCGTAAACCTGCGAACTCCCATTGCTCGTGCATCTTTCAACGAGCTGCTATTTGACTTACTGCTTCAGAATAAGCCCCCGTTTTTTAGTCACTCACAGAACGGATGCCGGGACAGGGCGCAACGGCGCGTTGATGCACTGCGCCAGATGATGCTCAATCGCTCGACTGAGCACCCTATTGGCAACTTACGTTTGACGCACTCCTGCAAGCCGCCACGCCTTCACATCGCCCACACTGCGCGGCTGGAGCGTGGGCGGCGGCGTGTTGTACTGCGGTGAGTTCTTCGCACAAAGCGGCATGCTACGCATCAACGCACCAGGCTACACGCTGCTGAACGCCCAGGTGGGCTTCCGACGAACCCGCTCCGCATCATGGCGGCGTCCCCCCCCTTCTTGTGCACCTTGAAACTTTCATCCAGGTAGACCGTAGAACTCGTCATGCCATAGCCTTCGCAGACAAACCCGTTCAAAGGCAGCACGCCAGGCGCATCGGTGATCCGGCCTCTCACTTCCTTGTACTTCTTTCCAGCACGCCGCGAATGGATGGCGGCGTTGGTCAGGTAGTTGAGGCTCACCCGGTAGGAGGCGTTGCTGGAATAGTCTTCGTCGTCCTGCTGCTCGCCGATGTGTTCCAGGTCTTTGATCTTGGCGTTGTAGCGAAACTGCAGCGTGAAGCCCGAGAACCGGGCGGCGTCTGCGTAGTAGACCGCCTGAACGAACAATGAATTGTTCTTGATGTCCAGGTTGTAGAACTTGCTGGGGTGGCAGAACTCGCCGGACGTTGAGAGCACCTGATAGCTGCCATCCACCCTCCCGGTCAGGACAAGCAACCGCTCCTCTCGCTGGCCTTCTCCTTTGTGCCTTGTCAGCAACAGGGCCAGGTCGGGAACGCCGTCTCCGTTCAAGTCGCCTTCTGCAGTGGTCCAGACAAAACCGGGATGCCGAAACTCGGGGGGTACTGCGAGCCGGGCCCTTTGCTCTGCGGATGTGTTTCCGTCTGCGGCATGTGCGTTGCCCACACACAGCATGGCCAGGACAGCGGGTCCGAGCAAGACAGCCATGCATGCCGCAGATGCGTGTGCGATGGGCAGGAGGGCGCGGGATATCGTGGACACAGAACTCTCCTGAGAGCTGCTCGCAGCCTGGGTTTGAGGCCAAGACACTGGGTTCAAACGCAAGTGTGAATCTCTGCAAAGCCAGCGCGTTGGGGCGAAGGGACTATAGCCTGCAGGCTCACACCCAACCCCGTACCCACAGCCTGTTAGCGCCAGTGCAATCGTGATCAGCAGTGCCAGTCGAACATTGACCAGGGGCTAGAGCTGGTTCCATTTGAAGCCAGCTGTGGATAACTATAGGGTGGATGCTTCTGTAGGGCCTCCTTTTTTTGAACTCGTGGTCGGTATGGCCGAGCCGTCAGGCGAGGCCCTTT
>NZ_QAIH01000258.1:0-932 GCF_003060895.1 Acidovorax sp. HMWF029
GCGTAGGCTACCGCTTTGAAGCCGTCGAGGCGCAGCGCAAGGACTGACAGGAGTGCACAAGAACCCGACAGGCACCGCCACAAGCGGCCCCGCCTGTGCCGGGCAGCATGAAGGAGATATGAGTTGACCCACACCATCCCCCACACCCGCTGGACCCCCTGTACCGCCGCTGCGCTGGCCCTGGTGGCCGCCACAGGCCTGGCAGCCAGGGGAGCGCAGGCCAGCCCGCCCCCCTTCCTGGGGGACGAGGTGCCCCACATCGTCAAGGAGGGGGACACCCTGGAAGGCCTGGCCCGGGACTACCTTGCGGCCCCCCGGCAGTGGCAGCAGCTGCAGGCACGCAACAAGGTCGCCGACCCCCGGCGCCTGCAGCCGGGTTCAGTGATCTGGATCCCAGTGCGACTGCAGCCCAGCGAGTCGGCCACCGTGCAGTTTGTGCAAGGTGCTGTCACTGCGCAGGCTCGGGCAGGTGATGCCCCCGCCCCTGTAAGCCCCGGCGGCAAGCTGGAGGAAGGTACGGCGCTGCAGGTGGGCCCGGAATCATTTGTGGCCGTCAGGCTGGCCGACGGCACCGTGGTCCGGGTGCAGGCGCAGTCTGAGCTGCAGCTGCGGCAGTTGCGCCGCCGTGGCCGTGCGGGCAGCGTGCAGTCGGTACTGGAGATGCACAAGGGCGGCCTGGAATCGACCGTCCCCCCCAGCACAGAGCCCCTGCGCCGCTTCGAGATTCGCACCCCGCTGGCCGTGACCAGCGTGCGTGGCACCCACTTCAGCGTGACCATGGCGGATTCGGGCCAGACCACAGCCTCGGTGCTCAACGGTTCGGTGGCCGTGCAGTCCCGGCGCGACACCGACAGCCACCCCACCGCATCGCTGACCGCCCCTACAGCCCTCTTGGCACCGGGCCAAGGACTGGCCGTGGCCACCGACGGCAC
>NZ_QAIH01000258.1:942-5998 GCF_003060895.1 Acidovorax sp. HMWF029
ACCTCAGGCGTACCCGCCATGCTGGGCGATGCGAGCCTGCTGGCAATTGACCTGCCCACAGCCCCGGGCGCCACACGCTACCAGGCCCAGGTGGCGCAAGATGCAGCACTGACCCAGGTGCTGCGCCATGGCAGCTTCGCCGATGGACGACTGCGCTGGAAAGCGCTGGACGATGGCCGCTACTACCTGGCCGTGCGAGCCGTGGATGAGGCCGGGATTGCGGGCCTGCCCGCCGTTCAGCCCTTCACCATCAAGACCCGACCCGTGGCACCGCTGCACCAGTCACCCGCACCCGGCGCGGTAGTGCCCAGCGGCTCGGCCGTGCTACGCTGCACCGAAGTGCCGGGCGTGCGCTGGTACCGCTTGCAAGTGGCTGCCGATGCAAAGTTCTCCGAGCCCCTGCGCGACGAAGGGCGCCTGAGCGAATGCCGCCTGCCCATTGGCGCCCTGCCCGTTGGCAACTACTTCTGGCGCATGGCCAGCATCGAGCAGTTGCAGGGCGGCCAGGCCGACCAGGGCCCGTTTGCGCCACCGCAACCATTCACCGTGGCTGAGCGCCCAACCACGCTGTCTCTGCAGGCGCTTCAGGCCGACGACGGCGAACCCACTGTGCGGCTGCATTGGCCGGCGCAACCAGGCCAGCGGTTCCGGCTGCAGCTGACCACCGCCTCCGATACAGCTTTTGCCCAACCCGCCCAGGACATCGTGCTGGACGCCCCCACCTGGACTGGCAGCAACCTACCCGCAGGCGAATACCTGGTGCGCATCCAGGTGCTGGACCCCAGTGGCCTGGAAAGCGAGTTCTCGCCGCCCCGCAAGATCCGCGTGGGCACGGGCATCCGCACTGGCGCCGGGCTGCCGGTGTCCACCACCAGCGGAGCACCAGTGGGGCGCCCTTGAACGCGCATTGCCCCCGTTGTGCCGCGACCCGCACGGACGCTGACACCGCCGCATGCTGAGCATTGCGCACAGCCGCCGCCGCAGGCGCCGTCTGGAATGGACGGTGCTGGCCGCTGTCCTGCTGGGGCTGGTGTCCTGGCTCAGTACGCCCGAGAGTCTGGGCCGGGTGAACCACCTGGTGCAGGATGCCGGGCTGCGCCTGGTATCCCGCGCACCGCACCCGGACATCGTGCTCGTTGCCATCGACGACCCCAGCATTGCCGCCATCGGCCGCTGGCCCTGGCGCCGGGCCCTGCATGCCGAACTCATCACGCGGATCTCGGCGCAGAACCCGCAGGTGATCGGCATGGACGTGCTGTTCAACGATGCCGATCTGGACTACCCCGAAGACGACCTGCTGCTCACCGACGCCATCCGCCGCAGCGGGCGGGTGGTGCTGCCCGTGCTGCGCCGCGGCTATGGCCCGACAGGCAATGCCACCGACCTGCCCTGGCCCGCATTTGCCCAGGCCGCCGCCGACCTGGGCCACGTACATGTAGCCCCCGACGGCGACGGAGTGGTGCGCAGCCTGTATCTGCGCGAAGGCCCAGCCGCCGCGCCCTGGCACCACTTCAGCATGGCTCTGCAATGTGTGGCGCAGGCACAGCAACCCGGCGCAGCCCCCTGCCCGCGTCCTGCAGTCCCCGCCGCCGATGCGGGCCCCTGGGAACGCACCGACCACACCCTGATCGCCTACGCAGGCGGCCCCTCGCAGTTCACCACCTACTCCTACATCGACGTGCTGCGCAGCGCAGTGCCAGCCGATGCCTTCCGGGGCAAATACGTGCTGGTGGGCGCTGCCGCATCGGGCCTGGGCGACATGTTTGCCACCCCGGTCAGCCAGCAGTCACGCCTGATGCCGGGGGTGGAGGTGGTGGCCCATGTGCTGGATGCACGACTGCTGGACGAGCAGATCGTGCCCGCCTCGCACACGCTCAATACCCTGTTCAACCTGGTGCCAGTGACTGTGGCCCTGCTGGCCTTGCTGCTGATGGGCCCCCTGGCCGCACTGCTGACCAGCGCGGCGTTGGCGGTGGGCACCCTGGTGCTGAGCGTTGGTCTGCCCTGGTGGGGGGGCCTGCAGTTCGCACCGGCAGCTGCCTTGCTGGGGCTGATGCTGGCCTACCCGCTGTGGAGCTGGCGGCGCCTGAGCGCTGCGGCGCATTTTTTGCAGCTTGAGATGGAGAACTTGCAGCGCCAGGGCCTGTCGATGCGGCTGCGCAGGCGCCCCGGGGACTCCGCCGACTTCCTGGAGCGGCGCATCAATGCAGTCGAGCGCGCTTCGCGCCAGCTGCGCGACCTGCACCATTTCGTGAGCGAGAGCCTGCAGCAACTGCCCTCGCCCAGCCTCGTCTGCGACCCCGAGGGCCAGATCCTGCTGGCCAACCAGGCGGCCCGCGAGCACCTGGGCGGCGACGCGCAGGCCCCGCTGCAAGGCCAGTCGGTGGTCGATCTGCTGGCCGATCTGGTGCAAGCGGGCAGCCGCCAGCCGCTTATCACGCGGGAGCACCTGCACCAGAAAACCATTCCCGAGCACAGCGAAGGCACCGATGCGCAGGGCCGCAGCCTGCTGGTGCAATGCAAGCCCTTCACCGACCTGGCCAACGCAGGCTGGCTGCTGACGCTGGTGGACCTGACGGACATGCGCCGCGCCCTGCAACAGCGCGACCAGGCCTTGAACTTCATTTCACACGACATCCGCGCGCCCAACGCCTCCATCCTCACGCTGCTGGAGATGCAGCGCGCCTACCCCGGCCGAATGGCAGACGATGAACTGCTGCGACGCATCGAGCGCTATGCAAAGGCGTCCCTGGGAATGGCCGAAAGCTTCGTGCAGCTGGCCAGCGCGCAGGCACAGGAGTACCACATGGCGCCGCTGGACCTGGTTGTCCTGCTGGCAGAAACCACCGACGACCTCTGGGCCCTGGCCCGCGACCGGCAGGTGGACCTGCGTGTCACAGCGACGCCCGAAGCCGCCCCGTGCAAGGGCGACCGCGCCCTGCTGCGCCGTGCCCTGGCCAATGTGGTCAACAACGCCATCAAGTTCAGCCCGGAAGGCGGCGTGGTGCAGTGCGCCATCACAGCACGCGGCCCGCACTGGGTGGTGTCGGTGCGCGACAAGGGCCCCGGCATTGCTCCCGAACTCCAGGACAAGCTGTTCACGCCCTACCAAAGGCTGCACGACCGCAGCCACCCTGCGGTGCAAGGTGTGGGCCTGGGCCTGGCCCTGGTGTTCACCGTGGTGCAGCGCCACAGCGGTAGCCTGGAGGTGGACAGCGACACGGGGCGCGGCGCCGAGTTCCGGCTGGTGCTGCCCCGCGGCGAGGACGGGCCAGAAGGCAGCAACAACTAAACCGCCCTGCCGCCCGCTGCACTTGCCACGCAGGCAGATGCGCTCAGATAGTCCAGCACCGCCTGCCGGTCCCCCTCGAACACTATGCGATCGGCCCGCTGGCGTTGCTGGTAGGCATACATCGGGTCGTAGTAGTCGCGCAGCAGCGGGGCGATCCAGCCCCGGTGGTGCGTGGGATCGGCTTGGTCCCTTTGCCGCGCCAGCGCCGCCAGCAGGGTCGCGCGCAGTGCCCGGTGCCGGTCACCGCCCAGGCGCTTGGCGAGTTTGTCCAGGCTTTCGAGCAAGCGGACAGCAAACAGATCACCCCCCACCGCCTCGCCATGGGCCGCCACAAAGTCGGCGCGTTGCTGCACCACATAGTCGTGCAGGATGCGTTCCACCCGGACATCGAAGCCGTCGTCCAGGCACACGATGGGCGCCTGCTCCAGCCGCAACCTCAGCGCCAGCGGCACGGAGCAGCTGCCCACATGCCGCCCCTCGTCTTCGATCACAAACGCCCCATGCCCTCGATTGCGCTTTATGAGCAGGTCGATGGCCAGCCGGTTCTCGAAATCGATCTGCGAAGGCTGGCTGCTCACACGCTGGCCAAAGCTGGAGCCCCGGTGGTTGGCGAACCCCTCCAGGTCCAGGCCATGGGACAGTTGCGCAATCACCTCGGTCTTGCCAGTGCCAGTGAGACCACCCAGCAACACAAAACCGCACTGTGCAGAGGCAACCTCCAGGGTGTCAATGAGAAAGCCGCGCAGGGCCTTGTAGCCGCCCTGCACCCGGGGGTAGTCGATGCCCGCCTCGCTTTTCAGCCACTGCTGGACGATCTGGGAGCGCAGGCCGCCCCGAAAGCAGTAGAGCACGCCGCCCGGATGGGTCTGCGCAAACTGTGCCCAGGCCGCAATGCGGGCCTGCTTGGTGGCGCCGGAGACCAGCTGGTGCCCTAGCGCAATCGCCGCGTCCTGGCCCTTGTGCTTGTAGCAGGTGCCCACCTGCTGGCGTTCGCCATCGTCCATCAGCGGGCGATTGACCGCCCCAGGAAACGCGCCCTGTGCAAACTCCACCGGCGCACGTACATCCATCAGGGGCACACCGTTCAGCAAAAGGTGCCGGTGGTCCGACAGAGCGGCCAGCATCAGCGCAACACCACGGCCAAGGCGCGCCGCTCCGTCATCTGGCCAATAGGTGCCAGCGCCAGGCCCAGCCCGCTTGCTACAGCCAGAAATTCTTCCTCGCCTTCGGGGCTAACAGCCACCAAGAGCCCGCCACTGGTCTGCGGATCGCACAGCAGGTGCTTCTGCGCCTCAGTGAGTGGCGCAATCTTGGTGCCGTAGCTGTCGAAATTGCGCAGCGTGCCACCGGGAACGCAGCCCTGGTCCATGTAATGCGCCACACCTGCCAGGCGCGGCACGGCTGCATAGTCGATCTCGGCGCTCAGGCCGCTGCCTTCAGCCATCTCGACCAGGTGCCCCAGCAGCCCAAAGCCCGTCACATCGGTCATCGCCTTCACCCCCGCAAGCCGACCAAACCGGCTGCCGGGCTTGTTCAACGTGCACATCAGGTCACGCGCCACGCCCACGTCCTGCGGACGCAGCCGTGCTTTTTTCTCTGCTGTGGTCAGGATGCCAATGCCTAGCGGCTTGGTCAGGTACAGGCGGCAGCCGGCCGTGGCCGTGTCATTGCGCTTGAGGTAGCGTTTCTCCACCACCCCGGTCACCGCGAGGCCAAAGATAGGCTCCGGCGCATCGATGGAATGCCCGCCGGCCAGGGGAATAC
>NZ_QAIH01000259.1 GCF_003060895.1 Acidovorax sp. HMWF029
GTTCTCGGTAGCGCTGGGTTGTGACATCCGGCATGCGCCTCAACTGGTGTATTCACGCGGGCTCCATCTCGCCAACCCCGAGGCCGCCGTCCCCATCGGCATGGGCTGCAAGGTGTGCGAGCGCGATGCCTGCCCGCAGCGGGCGTTTCCACCCATCGGGCGCGCCCTGGACGTGAACGAGAACCGCAGCCGTTTTGCCCCCTACCCGGTAGTTGCGCCGCCCGCCGCGAACCGTCGGTCATGAAATATGCTCATCATTTCATAGCTTGCGAGGTACGACTTTGTTGCGGCAAAGGCACTTTTTTATTGAATGTTGCGCGGTAACGAAATGTTGGTGCCGCTGTGCCGGGTTTGCCGCTATCCTGCGTCCATTCCGCTCTGGCTGGCTGATTGGCTGCCGGGCTGGCGTTCCCCAAACCTGCTCCTTCGCTGAGGCATCCGTCTGTCCCTTCCCCTGAGAACCCCCCTCCCGGCCGGTCCGCATGCGCCGGGCCGCCAAATGCACTGGTGGTCTGGCCTGGGCGTGGCCGTGCTGGGGCTGGGCTTGAGTCTTTGGCTGGGGGCGCACCAGGCGGATTCGATGGCTCAGATCGACCAGGCGCGGTTTGCGCAGGAGGCGCGGGCTTTTTCCGAGGCACTGAGCCAGCGCATCGCCGGACACACCGAGGTGGTCAACGGCCTGCGCGGGCTGTTCACCGCCAACCCCCATTTGTCGCGCCTGGATTTCGAGCGCGCTGCCAGCGAAATGGAGGTGGGCCAGCGCTACCCCGGGGTGCGCAACCTGTCGTTTACACGCTGGGTGCCGGGCCCGGAGCGCGAAGCCTATGAAGCCCGCGTGCGGGTGGACACCTCGCTTTCGCCCGATGGGTTTCCCGACTTCCGCATCCACCCGCCTGGCGAGCGCGCCGAGTATTTTGTGGCTGAGTACTTGTGGCCCATGGTGGGCAACGAAGGCGTGTTGGGCCTCGATATCAGTGCCCAGCCTGCCAACCTTGCAGCCATGCGCTACAGCCGCGACAGTGGCCAGACCGTGGTGTCTGCGCCGTTCGATCTGATTCAGGAAGACAAATACCGCCAGGGCGTCGTGATCCGCGTGCCGGTGTTCGACCCCACGGCGGGGATGGCGGAACAGCGGTTTGTGGGGACCGTGGCCTCGACCCTGCGCGTGTACGACCTGGTGCAGGGGCTGGGTATTCAGGGTTTTCTGAACGGCATTGCTGTAGCCATCACTGATCAGGGCCCCGTGCGCACGGATGCCAATGACACCACCGTGCGCGCGCTGCTGGAGCAGACCTCACCCGGCCTGCCCGGCGCCCGGCCTCTGGTGCGCGATCTGGTGGTGCACGACCGACGCTGGCAGCTCACCTTCTATCCCACACGCTCTTTTCTGGCGCCACAGGAGGCGCGGCTGCCGTTGCTGGCGGGGCTGGCTGCGGTGTTGGTGTCGCTGCTGGCCGCGTCCACGGTGGGGCTGCTGGTACGCCAGCGCACCCTGGCGCTGGTGCGCGCCCAGGTGTCTGACGATGCGCGGCGCGAGAGCGAAGAGCGGTTTCGTGCCCTGTTCAATCAGGCCACCGTAGGGGTGGCGCAGGTGGATTCCGACACCGGCCAGTTTTTGCGCGCCAACCAACGCTATGCCGACATCCTGGGCTACACCGTTGACGAGCTGGTGGGCAAGACCTTCCAGAGCCTCACCCACCCCGACGACCTGGCTGCCGACATGGCCCAGGTGCGGCGCCTCAAGAGTGGCGACCTGCCCGAGTACCGCCTTGAAAAACGCTACATCCACAAGGACGGGCATGTGGTCTGGGGCGACCTCACTGTGTCGTCGATGTGGATCACCGGCCACCACATCGCCGTGGTGCAGGACATCACCTCGCGCAAGCGCATGGAAGAGACCCTGCGCGCCAACGAACAGCGCCTGCGCAGCATCCTGGAGCGCCTGCCCATGGGGCTGTGTCTGGTACAGGATGACGGCCTCATCAGCTTCCGCAACGAGCGCTACGTGCAGATCTGCGGCTACACACAAGAAGAAGTCCCCGACGTGGATACCTGGTGGCAGCGTGCCTACCCGGATGCAGTGGAGCGCGATGCAATCCGGCAAAAGCTGATCAACTCCAGAAACCAGGGCGTGATCTCCGCCGCCGAGTACACCATCCGGTGCGCCGACGGCAAGCTCAAGCCGGTGGAGATTTCCGGTATTTTTGTCGATGGCGGGCGCCTCATCACCATGCAGGACCTGAGCCAGCACAAGGCCGCCGAGGAAGAGATCAATACCCTGGCGTATTACGACCCGCTCACCCGCCTGCCCAACCGGCGTCTGCTCATGGACCGTCTGCAGCAGGCTTTGGCCACCAGTGCGCGCCACCATCGCAGCGGCGCGCTCTTGATGCTGGATCTGGACAACTTCAAGACCCTCAACGAAACCCGGGGCCATGACCGGGGCGACACCTTGCTTTTGCAGGTGGCGCACCGCCTGAGCGGCTGCGTGCACGAGGACGACACCGTGGCTCGCCAGGGGGGCGACGAGTTTGTCGTGGTGCTGGAGGACCTGGGCTCCAGCCCCGAAGAGGCTGCGGCACGTGGCGAAGAGATTGGCCAGCGCATTCTGGCCGTGCTGCGCGAGCCCTACTTGCTGGATGGAGATTTGCACCACAGCTCGCTGAGCATGGGAATTGCGGTGTTCAGTGGCATCCGTGAGACGGCAGACGAACTGCTCAAGCGCGCGGATCTGGCGCTCTACCAAGCCAAGGACGCGGGCCGTGACACCCTGCGCTTTTACGACCCCCGCATGCAGGCTGCCGTAAGCGCCCGTGCGGCCCTGGAGCTGGACATGCGCACCGGCCTGGCCCTGGGGCAGTTCGAGCTGTACTACCAGCCGCAGATCGACCATGGCCGCATCATTGGAGCCGAGGCCCTGCTGCGCTGGCGCCACCCGCGCGATGGGTTTGTGTCTCCCGCCCATTTCATCCCGCTGGCCGAAGAGACCGGGCTCATCCTGCCGTTGGGTGAATGGGTGCTGAAAACGGCCTGCCGCTGCCTGGCAGCCTGGGCCCAGGAGCCCGCATTGGCGCCCTTGAGCCTGGCCGTCAACGTGAGCCCGCGCCAGTTCCATCAGAGCGGTTTTGTGGCCCAGGTGCTTGCCGCCCTGGCTGGTGCCGGGGCCGACGGCCGCCAGCTCAAGCTGGAGATGACCGAAGGCCTGCTGCTCGAAGATGTGGAAGACACGATCGACAAGATGGGCCAGCTCAAGGGCTATGGCGTGGGCTTTTCACTGGACGACTTTGGCACCGGGTACTCATCGCTGAGCTACCTCAAGCGCCTGCCGCTGGACCAGCTCAAGATCGATCAGAGTTTTGTGCGCGACGTGCTCACCGACCCCAACGACGCCGCCATTGCCCGCACCGTGGTGGCTCTGGGCACCAGCCTGGGCCTGCGCGTGATCGCCGAAGGGGTGGAAACCGAGGCGCAGCGCGAGTTTCTGGAGCGGCACAACTGCCACGCCTGGCAGGGCTACCTGCTGAGCCCGCCGTTGCCCGTTGCCGAGTTTGTGGCCCTGGTGCACCGCACCAATGTGGTGGACGGGTTGTCGCCGCAGGCCTGAAACCCGGGCGGGACAGAGGCTTTTCGCGCGCTGTTTGGTCGGTTGTCCGGTCGCGTCTGGGTGTTCAAAATTGATAGCTAAGAAGGCATGATGGATGCGCGGAAAGGCCTTTTTTAACCAAATGTTTCCGCGCTGGCTGGCCTAGGGAGCCATCCCAACCCGCCAGCCCCGGGGGCATGCAGGCGGCGCGGTATCATTCCGCCGTGGCTGCAGCCAGCGTGTTCCCGCCCGGAACGCCCGTCCGGCGCCCCTTCCGGTCCCCGCT
>NZ_QAIH01000260.1:0-16159 GCF_003060895.1 Acidovorax sp. HMWF029
TGCGCTGCACCAGGCGCCACAGGCGCAGCGCACGGGCGGCAAACAGGCCGTTGAAGACGCCGTACAGCAGGGCGATCTGCAAGGCGAAGCTGTTGTCGCGGGCCAGTGCGGGCTGCAGGGCCAGTTCCACGCCGACGAAATACTTGGTCAGGAAGATGCCAAGGATCAGCGCCAGCGGCATGGCGCTGCCTGGGATGTAGAAGCTGCGCGAGGTGGCGGCATACAGCGTGCCGCTGGGCGCCGCAGGTTGCAGCCACAGGGCCAGCCCAGCGATGGCACAGGCCGCCACCAGCCAGGCCCCCACCGAGGTGCCGACCTGCCCGGCGCCGCCGAAGGCCGACACCAGGCCGTATACCGACAGCCCGGTCATGGCCAGGGGCATGGCAGTGGCCCGCGCCAGGCTGACGGTGCGGCCCACGAATTGGCTGGTGCCAAGTGCGATCAGGCCGGCAAGCAGGGCCCAGACCCAGTATGGGGTGTTCTGGATGATGGCGCCCAGCATTTGGGGGTGTTGAATGAGAAGGTTGGCGAGCATGGCGTAGATTCCTGGTTAGAGGGTTTTGAGGGATGGGTAGTGGCTTTCAGATCACACCCAACGCAGACCACACCGAGTGGCCCAGGTAGCGATCTGGCAGCAGGGTGAAGCCCCCGGCCACTACGCACGCGCCGATGTAGACCTGCTGCATGGTCTTGCGGTGGCCCACGATGTTGCGACGGGCCAGGTAGACGAAGGCCATCACCAACATGCCCAGCGTCACCGGGACGAGCAGGTGGATCAGTCCAAAACCGGCCCAGCGCGGGCCGGGGCCGCCGGTGATGAAGATGGCGGACACTGCCGTGGCCACCATCAGGGTGACCCAGGCGTACCCTGCCGCACGGTGCAGGCGGGGACGTTGCGTGGCGCCCTGGCGGGCCCACAGAGCAACCGGGCCGATGGCCACGGCGGCCAGCGCAGCGGCGAGGTGGATGGCGATGACGGGGGTGATTTGCATGGCGGGTGCTCCTGGCGCGTTCGATGGGGTGAACTGTGCCGGGTGCCCCCACGCGCAGCCAGGGCCTTGCGACGAAATGCAATCGCCGGGCCGTGAAATGCATGGGCGCGGCGTGAGTTGCAGGCCGTTTTTTGCAGGGAAAGCGGCCCGTGTGGGCGGTAGACGGCGCCCGGCCGTCAGCTGAGCCAGCATGCCCGGCGGATAATCCCGAACCTATTTGCAAGGAGTGCGCGTGGACGTTGTATTGCTGGTCAAGGCCGCCATCATGGGGGTCGTCGAGGGGCTGACCGAGTTTTTGCCCATCTCTTCCACCGGGCACCTGATCCTGGCGGGTTCGCTCCTGGGGTTTGACGACGCCAAGGCCAAGGTGTTTGACATTGCAATCCAGACTGGCGCCATCTTTGCGGTGATCCTGGTGTACTGGCAGAAGATCCGATCCACCCTGGTGGCTTTGCCCACCGATCGCCAGGCGCAGCGATTTGCGCTCAACGTGCTCATCGGGTTCCTGCCCGCCGTGGTGCTGGGCCTGCTGTTTGGAAAGGCCATCAAGGCGCATCTGTTTACACCGGTTGTGGTGGCCAGCACCTTCATCATTGGGGGCTTCATCATCCTGTGGGCCGAGCGCCGTCCGGCCTCCGCCACGCGAGTGCACAGCGTGGATGAGATGACACCGCTGGATGCGCTCAAGGTGGGCCTGGTGCAGTGCCTGGCCATGATTCCCGGCACCAGCCGCAGTGGTTCCACCATCATCGGAGGCATGCTGCTGGGCCTGTCGCGGCAGGCAGCCACCGATTTTTCTTTCTTTTTAGCCATTCCGACGCTCATCGGCGCGGGTGTGTATAGCCTCTACAAAGAGCGGGCGCTTCTGTCCATGGCGGACCTGCCCATGTTCCTCACCGGGCTGGTCTTTTCTTTCCTTAGTGCCTGGCTCTGTGTGCGCTGGTTGTTGCGCTACATCAGCACCCACAGCTTCGTGCCGTTCGCCTACTACCGCATTGTGTTCGGCGTCGTTGTTTTGGTGACAGCGTGGACTGGGTGGGTGCAGTGGGCGGACTGATAATCCGTTCATGCGTAGCGCTACCGGTTTGATTTGTTTGCGCTCTGGCGTTCTGGCGTTGGCGTCGGGTTTTGCCCAGCTGCCTGCCTGGGCGCAAGACTCTGCGGCGACGGACGAGTCCGCTGGGCCCAGGCTTCACTATGCCCTCGGAGCCATTGCCAGCAACGGTCCGGACTACGCGGGGGGCGATGGCCGCAAGAGCAGCTTGCGGCCCGCTTGGGCGGTTGAATATGGGCGCTTTCGACTCAGTACCTCACGCGGCAGCGCTTTCATGGGGCATGGCTTGGGATCTTCCCGCGAGTCCGGCGCTAGTGCCACCCTGGCGCAAAGTGATCGTTTCAGCCTGAGCGCGGCATTGCGCATCGACAAGGGCCGTGACGGCACCGATGCTCCCATCCTGGTGGGACTACCGTCGGTGCGCTCCACGCTGCGCGCGCGGCTCAGTGCCGGGTATGCGATGACTGACCGTTGGTCGGTGGGCGCGGGGGTGTCGCAGGACATTCTGGGCCGCGAGGGCGGCGCCCAGTTGTCTGCCAGTGTGGGATACACATGGCCTCTCTCTGAGCAAACCAAAGTCACCATTGGCGCAGGCGGCAGTTTTGGCGACCGTGCCTACCTGCGGGGGCGCTTTGGCGTGCCAGCGGGCGGCGCCAGCCCGCTGCCCGCGTTCGAGCCGCGTGCAGGCCTCTACAGCGTGGACGGTGGGGTGGAGGTGATGTCAGCCATCAACCGCCACTGGGTGATCCTGGGCTCTGCCCGGGTGTCGCAGCTCAAGGGCGACGCACGCCGAAGCCCTCTGACGGTGGAGCCTGCGGGTTACTCGATATCCGTCGGGCTGGCCTATCGCTGCTGTCGCTGAGAGGCTGGGCATGGCTCGCCGCCTTTGGGGGCGCAACTGTTACCGAAAGTGATAAGCTGCGGCAACCCCTCTGCCGCGCGTTGCGGACCGCTGTCAGTGCCCCGGCAGCTGCGAGCCACACGGGGCTGTAGTCTTCCTGTTGATGACCATGCCCCGACGGGCTTCCTCCGCATGATGCAAGACGAGCCAGCGTTGTCACTGCCTTCCGCCGTTGTGCGCAAGCAAATTTGGTCCAAAGCGGAGCTGCTGGACCTGATCTCCCGCAGTGCGGGTGCGACCATGGCGGTTATTGATCGCAGCCTGGTCATGATCTACGTCAACGAAGAATACGCACGCTGGTTTGGCACGGTGCCCGAGCGTCTGGTGGGTAAAACGCTTGTGGATGTGTATGGCGAGCAGGACTGCGCGCGTTTCATGCCGTTCGTGGAGCGCGTGCTGAATGGTGAACGCGTGCAGTACCAGCGCATGTTGCGCACACCCTACGGTTTTGACGAGTGGCGCACCATCTGCCTCACGCCTTGGCATAACAGCCAGGGGGCCATCGATGGCTTCATCACCACGGCGCTGGATGTGCATGAGCTGCAGGTGACCATGAACGCGCTGCGCGTTGCCAACCAGCGGTTGTCGTCCCACATGGAAAATAGCCCGCTCGCGGTGCTGGAGATGGACCACAAGCTGCAACTGCTGCATTGCTCGCAGCGGGCGGTTCAGCTAATGGGCTGGCTGCACGTGGCTGGGCTGGAGGGGCGGCTGCTGACCGATTTGTTGGACCCCACTTCCATGGACGACAGCTTGCAGCTCGCCTTGTCGCGCCTACAGGCGGGCGAAGAGTCTCAGAACCGCGCCGAGACCAGCTTTGTGCGAGCCGATGGAACCGAAGTGCATTGCGAGTGGTTCAACTCAGCGCTGACTGATGAGGATGGCAAAGTCTCCTCCATCATGGCGTTGGTTCAGGATGTGTCCGCCAAGATCCAGATTGCGCGGCAGCAGCACTACCTGGCCAACCACGACTCACTGACGGGCCTGCTCAACCGTGCGGCGTTCCAGGGGCGTCTGGAGCAGTCCCTGTTGCAGGCCCGTCACACTCAGGGAGCTGTCGCGTTGTTGTTTATCGACCTGGATGGCTTCAAGCGCGTGAACGATGCCGAAGGCCATCGTGCCGGGGACGAGGTGCTGCGTATCGTGGCTCAGCGCATTGCCAGTACGGTGCGGGTGGGCGACACCCTGGCGCGCCTGGGGGGCGATGAGTTCCTGGTCCTGCTGGACCAAGAGGTCACACGCGATGTGACCGACGTCATCGGCCACCGTATCATCGAGGCCCTGAACCAGCCCATGGCGGTGGATGGGCGTGATCTTTCGATTGGTGCCAGCATCGGCGTGGCGATGTCCCCCCCGATGGATGTCGACATTGATGCCCTTATGAACCGCGCGGATCAGGCCATGTATGCAGCCAAGCGCGCGGGCAAGGGGCGGCTGCACTACGCGCAGGCGGTGTCCTGAGCCAGGCCGGGCCTCTTGCGGCCTGGCGTGTTCAATCCTAGGGCAGCCGGATGCTCTGCTGGAAGTGGAAGAAGTTGGTCGGGTCGTATGTGGCCTTGATCTGCTGCAGCCGGGGATAGGCGGGGCCCCAGTAAGCGTTCGCAAAATCGGCCAGGCGTGCATCCGGGTAGTTCTGGTAGACATGCCCGTTCAGGAAGGGCTTCACGAGCTGCATGAAGCCGTCCAGCCAGGCCTCCATCTGCGTGCGTTCTGCGTCGTTGGTCCAGAAAACATCCACCACGAGGTCGGCATCCACATGGCGATGGATGAAGGCGCTGCCCGCCACCGGGTAGCGGTTGATGGCGCCGCCATAGGGCTCCAGGTAGGCCAGGGACCAGGGGTTGGGGGAGGTCTTGAAGTAGTCGATGATGCGCTGCCAGTCGGCAGGCGAGAGCGGGGTGCTGATATAGCCGCTGGCCTTGGTCTCTGCCACGCCGTCCGGCAGGTTGTCGGGCAAGGTGTAGGGGTGGTCTTCGAGCCAGATGTTCATTTCGGGATAGGTGCCGGTCTTATCCACCAGCAGCTGGGCGCTGGGGATGGCCAGCAGGGGGGCAATGGCCTGCAGGCCGGCCTCGCGGGTGCCGCAGAACATGCCCTGCACCATGTACACCGGCACACCTTGCTGATAGCCCAGGTTCATCATGTAGCCCAGCGCATCCGGGGCGCCGGTTTTCATGAAGCTCTTTTGCATTAGCGTGAGCACCTGGGCGGCATGGGACTGGTCCCAGCTGATGGCCCAGGCCCATACCTGGTCGAGCCGGTACATGCGGTAGGTCACCTGCAGCACCACCCCGAAGTTGCCACCGGTGCCGCCCCGCAGGGCCCAGAAAAGGTCGGGATGCTCCTGGGCATTTGCCGTGATGATGGTGCCGTTGGCCAGGGCCACCCGGAACGATTCCACCAGGTCGCTCTGGATGCCGAAGGCGCGCGACGTGTAGCCATAGCCCCCGCCTTGCACGAAGCCGCCTACACATACGCTGCCGCAGGCCCCCGTGGGCACATGCCAGCCGGTGTGGTTCATGGCGCCGTTGAAGTGGTCGAAGTCGGTGCCGGGCAGCACATGCACCCGTTCGCGCGCTGGGTCCAGCACCACGCCCTTCATGTCGCTCAGGTCCACCACCATGCCGCTATTGACGGAGTAGCCCGCCGTGCTGTGGCCGCCGCAGCGCACGGCCACCCACACCTTGTAGGTGCGGGCCACTGCCAGGCACTCCAGCACGTCGTTCTCGCAGGCGCAGTACACGATGATCTCGGGATAGGCTTGGAAGGCGGGGTTGGACTCTTGCCGAGCCTCGTTGTAGTCGGGGCTGGAGGGGAGGACGATGCGGCCCACAAGCCTGGCTTCCAGCGAGGCAATGGCGTCCCAGGCAAGCGCCGGGCCGGGTGCCGTAGCAGCTTTGAGGGCGGCGGACTGTGGGGCTGCGAGCGAGCGGAAATGTGCGACACGCGCGTCTTTGGCAATGCGGGCAGGGCTTTTGCGATGGGCCATGGTGAACGATCCTCCGTGAAAAGACGAAGTCCCGTGTGTACTGGATAGGCGGCAGGTTGACCAGCTTGAAATGGCCCGCGTTGCTTTTTGGGCCCGTGCCGACTGGTGGACTCGGGGTCTTCCTGCCCTGGTCAGGAGGAAGACAGCGCCAGGTCGCCCGTATTGCGGCGCAGGCAGAACTTGCCGCCCTGTTTGCCGCTGTACATGGCGGCGTCTGCGAGCTTGAGCAGGCCGATGGCATCGTTGCCGTCGTGGGGTGCAATGGCGTAGCCGATGGTTAGGCCCACCTCCACCCGAACATTGTGCAGAGAGAATGGCGCACGGAACGCATCCAGCAGCTTGTGGCCCAGCTCCTGTGCCTGCTGCAGGCTGTGCAGCTGCCCGGCCATCACCACGAATTCATCCCCACCCAGGCGCGCCACCAGGTCGCTATGGCGCACATGGCCTTGCAGGCGTCGTGTTACAGCGATCAGCAGCTCATCGCCCACGTCGTGGCCATGCTGGTCATTGACCGGCTTGAACCCGTCCAGGTCCATCACATAGACCGCAAGCATCCGTTCGGGGCTGCAGCGTGAGAGCGCAGACGCCAGTGCGATGTTAAGCCCGCGCCGGTTGGGTAGGCCGGTCAACGGGTCGGTGTGGGCCAGTGAGCGCATCACGTCGCGCTCGCGGTTGGCATCCAGCGCCTCCAGCCGCAGGGCCTTGGTGCGCAGACCCAGCACCCGCATGAAGAGCAGCATGTCCAGCGTTGCACCGAACTGGAAGGAGTGCATGGTCCAGAAGTTCACTGGCACCCAGCCGTTGATGACACCGATGACAACGGCCGTGGCCACAAAATAGACCAACCAGGCCAGTAGCAGGCTGGTGCCCACCCCGTCACCCCGGATCGCACGGCGCGCAGCGCCCGGGATACCCATCAGTGCCGGGACCAGGCCCAGGATGCTCACGATGGCCGCGATGGCACGCGTGGAGATCACATCCAGCCCATAGGCCACGGCGAGCAGCGCGCACAGGACGGCTCCGCCACGCATGAAGCGCAGAAAACGGCCATCGGATTCAGGCTCGGCCAGGGCCTGCCCGATGAAGAGGAATGAGCCACAGGTCGCAAGCAAGGCCGATAGCCCTCCCATGTGGACTTCATGCCAGATGCTCTCACTCCAGAGGAATTGCCGACCCAAGCCGAACAGGTGCATGGAAAACAGTAGGCTGCCGGATGTCAGCAGTGCGTAGTAGATAAAGAGAGGCTCACGAAGGCTCAGCCACTGTCCCAGGCTATACACCAGCAGGCACAGGGCCAGTCCGGTCAAAACACCTTGCAGCATCTGTTCGTTGATGGCCTGTCTGAGCATGGCTGCAGGCTTGTAGAAGGTGATGGGCAGAATCATGGCGCCCCGGGTCTCGACACGCACCAGCAGTTCGTACTGCAGCCCGGACAGCAGGTTCAGCGTGAGTGCATGGGAGCGGCTTTGCAGAGGGCGTTGTGCATACGGATGCATGCTGCCCAGGGTGGCTTGCTGGACCAGGTACCCACTGGTCGTGAGGTAGACGCTGATGTGGTTCAGATCGGAGTGGTTGATGTCCAGAATCCATTGCGCGTCAGAGGTGGGAGCCACCTCGAACGGGATGCGCAGCCAGACTGCGTCAGGCCGCACGCCCAGTGTGGCGCCCACACTGGGTGGGGGGGTGAATTTTTCGGGCAGCGCAAGCACTTCCCGCATAGAGAGCTGGAGGCTGGGGTCGCTCAGCATCGTGACGGCAGGCCAGGCGTCGACGGCGCGCTTGTCATCGTTGAGCTGCAAGAGGGGGCTATTGGCCCACGCTCCAGGGCAGGCCAGTAATGCCCACAGCAACGCCAGCCAAAGGGTGTGACGCAGCCGAAGCAAGGGCCAACAGGGCATGGAGCGAAGGGCTGATGTCATGGTGTAAGCGCCAATTCGCCACTGTTGCGCCGGATCGAGCGTTTACCCCCCTGCTTGCCTGCGTACATGGCCGCGTCGGCCAGGCGGATAAGCCTCAGCGGGTCGTCGCTGTCGATGGGGGCCAGTGCGTAGCCGATGGTCAAGCCGACTTTCAGGCGCAGATCGCCGAGGCAAAACGGCTGGTCGAAGGCCCGCAGCAATGCACGGCCCAGATCATCTGCCTGCTGAGGTGTTTCGAGGTGGCAGGCCATGATGATGAATTCGTCCCCGCCCAGGCGGGCCACTAAGTCGGTTTGCTGTCGGACGCTGGCTTGCAGCCGCTGGCCTACAGCCACCAGAAGATCGTCGCCCACGTCGTGGCCGTAAGAGTCGTTGACGGGCTTGAATCCATCCAGGTCCATCAGGTACACCGCTACCAGGCTGCGGTCTGATGAGGAGGCCAGCGCAGCCTGCAATGCCTGCTGAAGGCCGCGCCGGTTGTTCAGGCCCGTCAGGGGATCGCTATGTGCGAGCGAATGCATCAGGTCCCGCTCGCGCAGCGCCTCTTGTGCTTTGAGTCGCATGGCGTTGGCGCGCAGTCCCATGACCCGCAGGAACAGCAGCATGTCGAGAGTGGCGCCGAACTGGAACGAGTGCAGTGTCCAGAAGTTGGCGGGCACCCAGCCCTGGACGAGGCACACAAAGAGTGTAGCGCCCACCCCGTAGGCGGTCCAGGCCGCCAGCAGTGTGGCGCCGATGGGATCCTTCTGCCGCACCCGCGCGATGGCTACGGGCAAACTGATGATCGAGGGCAGGGGGGCAGCCAAGCTCATGAAGGCAATGGCGATGGGCACGCTCAACCAGCCGAGCATGACTGCCACACAGACCACCGCAGTGATCGCTGCGCCAGTGCGCATGGCGCGGGCGTAACGGCTTTGCGGGTTGTCTGCCAGGGCGGCGCCCAGGAAGAGGAAGGAACCTGCCAGCGCGATCAGCCCTGCGGCCAAGCCTGCATACCTGCTCATCCACAGATTGCCCGGCCATAAAAACTGCTCGCCAATGCCGAAGAACTGCAGCGAAAAGCCTGCGCTGCCAAACACCACCAGCGCGTAAAAGCCGAACAGAGGCTCGCGTTGCGTGGTCCACTGGATCAGGCTGTACACCAACAGGCAGGCTGCCAGCCCATTGAGAAGGCCTTGCAGCATCTGCTCACGCAGGGCCTCGTGCATCTGATGGGCCATTTCGCCGACAGTGATAGGAAGGATCAGCGGCCCAGTGGCCTGCACCCGTATCAGCAGGTCATATGCCTGCCCGGCCTGCAAGTCGAGTGCCATCGCGGGCGTGCGGCTGGACAACAGGGTCTGGCCTGGCTGGCGCGTACTGACGTGCTTGAGCACCCTGCCGCCACTGGTCAGGAAGATGTCGGCTTGCAGCGAGCCGTAGCCGATGTTGACCACCCAGGGGGTGCGTGGTGCCTCGGGCGCAATGACAGGAATGTGCAGCCACATCGCCGCTTTGTGCACGCCCAGGGACCCTCCCCGCTGGGCAGGTGCATCGAAAGCTCGCAGTCGGCTCAGCATGTCATGCACTGAGAGCTCGTAAGTGGGGTCGGCCTTGATCGCGATAGCCCCCCATGCATCCACCTGAGACTGTTCCGGAGTCAGCACGAGGGGCGATGCCGCCTGCGCTCCCAGGGACAGAGTCATGGGCGCGACCAAACACAGCAGGGTGGCTGCGGCGCCGCAATGCGTGCGCCAACGCCTAGCCAGCATCAGGAGGGTGCATAGCAGCGAGTACATCGGCCTCGTGTAAACAATGGCTACGCGGGTTGCTGCGCCTGCGGAGAGCCTTCAGCCTGCGCCTTGCGTGCCAGCCCCGGGCTCCAGCTACCATGGGTGGTCAACCGGTCTTCAATCCGGTTGAGCCAGCCTGGCGCATGGGGGTCGTCGCTCCAGCTGTGCACCACCTCGTCCACTTGGTTGAGCAGTTCGGTGGGCAGTTGCAGGGGGCGGGTCTGGCTCATCAGCACGCGGCTCATGATGTGGTAGCCCAGGATGCGGGTGAGCGTCCGCACGATGGAAAAGCGTGGCAATACCATCCGTAGCAGCGTGTCAACGGCCCGCGCGACCAGCAATACACTCCAAAACAGCAGCGCCGATGGCCAAGGCGCGCGCTGGGTCAGGCCCAGGTCGCTGGCGGTGTCGCGCCCGCACAGGTAGCGCGTCATGAGTTCAGGGAAGGGCTTCACAATGCTCCAGGGCAGCGAGTTCTCCATGGTCTGCATCAAGGCTCGGCCCAGGGCGGGGCGTGGATCGGGCAACACAGGTTCTGCACGGCCTCGGGCTTGCATTCGAGCCATCAGGGCCTCGCCCTGGTCCATCGTGTCCACCATCAGGGCCTGGTCGATGCCAAGGATGTGCCCCACCACATTCCAGGCATGCAGGTAGGCCTCTTCATCGGCCACGCTCAAGCCTATTCCCAGGCGGCGCAGGCTGCGCAGAAACACGTACCCAAAGGTAAGCAAGGTGTAGGCCAGCTCCTCCTGGTTGCAGGGCAGGCCGTCGCCCTGCAGGTTCCAACCACGGGCATAAAGCGTCTTGAACATGGCCTGGCGTCCGCCCCCGATGGGCACGGCTTGCGGTGCTACACGCCCGCTGCCCCCGGCCAGCATCTGTTCGACAGCGCTTTGCGGGCTGCCGTGCAGGATCAGGTTACGGATGGTGGCGTGGATCAGCCGTACCTTGAGCACCTGGGCCACGCCCGCGCCGCGCTGGCTCAAGCCGCCGTGCATCATCACGGGGAAGATCATCGCGGCGGTGGAGCGGATGCGGTACTCAGCGTTCTGTTCAAGCTGGCCCGATGTGTGAAGCACGCTGGAGAGGTCGGGAATCACATAACACTCGGGCAGGCTGGCGCAGAACAGCAGAATGCACGACAGCGCCCCATGCTCCATGAAGAGTTTCTCGGCGCGTTCGATCTTTTTCGCTTCGGCCCAGGGCGGCAGCACCTGGGCGGTCTCCACGTAGTGGTTCAGCGCCCGGGCCATGTCTGCGTCTACCCCGTCGCCCTGTGCGGTCCATCCAACGAGGCTCTGGTTGTCCGTCCACTGGCCGAACAGGCGGTTCACGGTGTCGATGCGGGCCCACTGGGGGGCGTCCACCGCGACATCCCCTGCGGGCCAGCTGCCCAGGATGTCGGCGATGGTCTTGTCGGCCAGCGGATCGGCGCGGTGCTGCATGCCTGCCAGTTCGGCATCCGAAATGGGGTGGGGGTGCAATGGCAATGTGTTCTTGCTCATGCGCGGGCCTTTGCCGGGGCCGCCCAACGCTGGTAGCCTGCCAGCGCGCACAGTAGGGGGATGCCCATTGCAAATGGTGCAATCGAGCGGATTTCGACGGGGTTGCCGAGCATCATCTGAAACACCATGTTGCTCCCATACAGTGCAAGCGGTACCAGCGCATGGTGGCGCAAAAACGGGCTGCTGGGCTGCATTGCCAGCGAGCGGACTGACATGCGAAAGCCCAGAATAATCACAAAAGAGACAAACACCCAGCCAAAGAAGCCCTGCACCGTCTCGCCAAACCAGGCCCCATCGGTTTTGGTCATGATCCAGGCCTTGAGGGTGTACACCATGTAGGGGTCGGCGCCCAGGTCAAACGCCGTGACGATCATCGCCGCCAGAAATGACAGCATGACGGTGTTGCCCAGCCCCCGCACGCCGTCCACCGGGCTTTGCCACACGATCAGGTTGGCAATCACGTATCCTGCGTAGGTCAGCGCAAACCACATCAGCGGAATGACGATGGGCACATCACCCAGGCGCGGTCCCAGCACATCGGTGTAGGTGTAGTGGCCAAAAAACCAGCCCCGCGACGACCCCATTTGCTCGGCAAACCATCCAAAGCTCACGGCAATCAGCACAAACTGCAGCGCGGGCCTGGCACCCAGCAGGTGCGTGGCGCTGGCCCAGCAGCAGGCAAACATCACCACCGATGCTACAACCAGAGCCATGGTCGTGTCGTTGTGCGTACGAAACGCAAGGATGACAAGATAGACTGCCAAGAGCAAGTAGCTCAGTACGGGCAGGCGGGAGGCATGGAAAAACTGTGCAGGCATGTCGGGTGTATCACGCTGTAACAATCCTCCAGTGTAGGGGATTGCCCGGAGGTCCGTGCTCCCTGTTTGCCCTGATCAAAGAAGGCAATTGCGGCGTTGTTATGGGCGCAGCATCGCGGGTTTTGGTGATATAGGAAGGTCCGTCCACGCGCGGCTGCCGCTGGCGCGCGCTCTCAGCCCCGGGTGGGCGTGAGCGAGGCGAGATTCAGCAGTGCGGCCTCGATGGCCGCTGCCGTGGCCTGTGGCTGCTCCATGGGGAAGAGGTGGCTGCCGTCCAGCATCATGGTGCGGCCCTCGGTGATGCGCAGCGTCATGGCCATGCCTACTTGCTTCATCTCTTCGGAGTCGCGTCCCCCGATGAAGGCGGCCGGGCACTGCAGTGGGTGCGCGCTGAGCAGGCGGCCCAGGTTGTGGGGCAGGGTGTTGTAGATGGCCGTTTCCACCGCGCGGTCAAAGCTCAAGACGCGTTTGCCATCGTGGTCCTGTAGGCCGTTGGCGATGTAGTCCTGCAACACCTCGGGGTGCCAGCGGGCAAAGGCCTTCTTCTTGCGGAAATGCTCCAGCGCCTCTTCGTTGCTAGCCCAGCTGAAGCGGCGCTGGCGGCTCACCCGCCCGGGCGATATCGAACCCACCACCTGCGCCCGCTTGGCCACGCCGACCACGTTGGCTTTCCAGCCGCCGATCAGCGGCGAGTCGATCAGCAGCACGCCGCGCACCAGCTCGGGGTGGCGGGCCGCCGCCATCACGCTCAGGAAGCCGCCCAGTGAATGCCCTACGAGGAACACCGGCTGCCCCAGCCGATCCACCTGCGCGGTGGCAAAGTCGGCCAGGTGCTGTACCAGGTGGGGCCAGTTGTTGGTCACCGGGTACTGAGGGTCATGGCCATAGCGCTCCACCGCGCTGATCTGGAAACCTCGGGCCTTGAGCAGCTTGAACAGCAGGCGGTATGTGCCTGCGGGGAAGCTGTTGGCGTGAGAAAAAACGATGGGGAGCATGGGCAAAAGGCGTACCGGCAGGGCAAGGGGGGCAGGGCGGCCCGATAGGCTTAGATGAGCCGGTCGGTGTGGGTAGTGATCTTCTTGAGCGGCTTGCTGCGAGTGGGCGTCACCATGATGGGCACCTCAGTCGCGCCACCGCTCCAGGCCGGGTCCTCAATGCTGTCGAACACCTGGCGCAGCTTCTGGCCCCAACTGTCGTGCAGCATGCGGAAGTAGGGGTTGTTCTCGTCGATGCAGACCACCTTGTCGGTGGCGAAACGGTCGGCCTCGTACACCACCAGATCCAGCGGCAGACCCACCGACAGGTTGGACTTGAGCGTGCTGTCCATGGATACCAGCGCGCATTTGGCGGCCTCATCCAGCGGTGTTTCGGGCGTTAGCACGCGGTCCAGCACAGGCTTGCCGTATTTGGACTCGCCCACCTGGAAGTACGGCGTTTCCGACGTCGCTTCGATGAAATTACCAGCCGAGTAGACCTGGAACAGGCGCATGCCTTCGCCCTTGATCTGGCCGCCGAACACCATGGACACATTGAAGTCCACACCCGAGCGCTTGAGCGCGGCGCCATCGCGTTCGTGCACATGGCGCACGGCAGAGCCCAGCACGCGGGCCGCATCGAACATGCTCTTGGCGTTCCAGATCGTGATGCCTTCGCCAGAGTCGCTGTCCTTGATCTGTTCGTTCTGCAGGATCTCGCGAACGGACTGCGAGATTGACAGATTGCCAGCCGACAGCAGCACCATGAAGCGGTCGCCCGCCTTTTCATAGACCATCATCTTGCGGAACGAACTGATCTGGTCGAGACCGGCGTTGGTGCGGGAATCGGACAGGAAAACCAGCCCGGCGTTGAGTTTGATGGCGACGCAGTACGTCATGAACAGGTGTGGATCAGTGGTTTGGGGAACCCTCGAGTTTAGTCGTGCGCGTGCTCGGGCGCAGGGGGGCGTGTTGCCACCCGCCTAACAGGATCCAATGGTTGTTATAAATTTGATAGCATTCTTTTCTTTGTGGTTGCGCGGAGGCGGCAATTTCCACCCGGATTTTGGGGCGAATGCCATGCTTGCTCTGCCGCTCTCACACGACTGGCTTGGCGCCCTCTCATCCAGCGCTGGCGTTGTTGAGGGCTTGTGGTGTGGACTTCGTGGATTCTGGCGGCAACCCCCCCATTAAGGCTGCAGGTGTCAAAGCCCGGTGCTGCGCTATCCGCACGGCACCCTCGTCAAAGTCTGTGAGGACCTGTTCCAGGTCTTTTCTGAGTCGCACAAGTCCCTTGCCAATGGGATCCCCGAAAAGCTCTTGAACAGGTTCTCGGGTGGCGGCCTTCGAAGGGCTACGCGTGGCGTTGCCGTTTCAGCCCACCATCTTCTTGAGTTGGTAAAGCGCATCCAGCGCCTCGCGCGGGCTCAGCGCATCGGGGTTGATGCTGGCCAGCGCGGCTTCCACAGGGCTGGCGCCCGCGCTCTCGGGCACCTCGGGGGCGGCAAACAGGTCCACCTGCAACTCGTCCTCGCCCGCGCGCTCTTCCAGCGCGGCCAGCGCATGGCGCGCGTGGTGCAGCACGGGCGAGGGCATGCCGGCCAGTTTGGCCACCTGGATCCCGTAGCTGCGGCTGGCGGGGCCGGGCTGGATCTCGTGCAGGAACACGATGTCCGCGCCGCTCTCCGTGGCGCTCACATGCATGTTGATTGCGTGCCGCGCCTTGGTGGGCAGTTCGGTCAGTTCGAAATAGTGAGTGGCAAACAGCGTGAAGGCGCGGGTCTTGTCGTGCAGATGGGTGGCAATGCCGCTGGCCAGCGCCAGGCCGTCAAAAGTGCTGGTGCCCCGGCCGATCTCGTCCATCAGCACCAGGCTGTGCGGCGTGGCCGCGTGCAATATCTGCGCGGCCTCGGTCATCTCCAGCATGAAGGTGGACTGCGCGTTGGCCAGGTCGTCGGCCGCGCCGATGCGGGTGTGGATGGCGTCGATGGGCCCCAGGCGGCAGCTCGCGGCGGGCACATGGCTGCCGATGCTGGCCAGCAGCACGATCAGCGCCACCTGCCGCATATAGGTCGATTTACCGCCCATGTTGGGGCCGGTGATGACCTGCATGCGCGTGTTGGCGTTCAGGCGCGTGTGGTTGGCGATGAAGCTGCCGCTCGACGTCTCGGCCAGGCGGGCTTCGACCACCGGGTGGCGGCCACCTTCGATCTCGATGCAGGGCTCGGGCACAAACTGCGGCGCGCACCAGTTCAGGGTGAGCGAGCGCTCGGCCAGCGTGCACAGCACATCCAGAGTGGCTAGCGCCTGCGCCAGGCGGGTGAGGGCGGGCACGTGGGGCTGCAGCTGGTCGAGGATCTGCTCGTACAGCCACTTCTCGCGCGCCAGGGCGCGCTCGTTGGCCGACAGGGCTTTGTCTTCAAACGCCTTGAGTTCGGGGGTGATGAAACGCTCGGCGTTCTTGAGCGTCTGGCGGCGGCGGTAGTCGTCGGGCACGCGGTCCAGGTTGCTGCTGGTCACTTCGATGTAGAAGCCGTGCACCTTGTTGAACTGCACGCGCAGGTTGGCGATGCCGGTGCGGGCTTTCTCGCGCGTTTCCAGCTCCAGCAGGAAGTCGTCGCAATTGGTCTGGATGGCGCGCAGCTCGTCCAGCTCGGTGTCGAAGCCGTTGGCGATCACGCCGCCGTCGCGCACCAGGGCGGCGGGCTCCTCGGCAATGGCGGCCTGCAGCAGCGCCGTGCAGCCTTCGGGCGGTTGCAGATGGCTAAAAATTTGAACCAAAAATGGCTCTGGCGCGCGTCCATTAACCGCTAGCAGCTCTGATTTTTGTAGCGTTTTTCCCAAGCCCACCAGTTCGCGCGGGCGCACCTGGCGCAGCGCAATGCGGGCGGTAATGCGCTCCACATCGCTCACGCCCTTGAGTTCGCCACGCAGCGTGGCCCAGGGGCCAGAGCCACCGCCTGCGCCGCCCGCACCTCGCAAGGCTGTGGTGGCCGACAGGCGCTGCCGTGCCTCGGCGCGGTCGCGGCGCGGCTCCAGCAGCCAGGTCTTGAGCAGGCGGCTGCCCATGCCGGTCATGCAGGTGTCCAGCAGCGAGAACAGAGTTGGCGCATCGTCGCCTCGCAGGGTCTTGACCAGCTCCAGGTTGCGCCGCGTTGTGGCGGGCAGGTCGATGAGGTCGTCGTTGCGCTGCACCTGCACGCTGTGCACATGGGTGAGCGCGCGGCCCTGCGTG
>NZ_QAIH01000260.1:16169-18767 GCF_003060895.1 Acidovorax sp. HMWF029
TGTTCGGCGTAGGTGAGCAGCCCGGCAGCGGCTGCGTGGGCCTCGCCCAGGTCTTGTGCACCCCAGGCCTGCAGGCTGGCGGCGCCCAGGTTCTCAAGCAACTTGCGCTCGCCCAATGCGCTGTCAAATTGCCAGTCGGGCCGGGGGCTTATGGGGCAGGTGAAGGCGCCGCTTTGGCGAAGCACCTGCAGTTGTTGCTCAAAGCGCTCGGTCACGCCCGCGCTGTAGATCAGCTCACTGGGCGCCACGCGTGCCAGCCAGGCGCCCAGTTCGTCGTGCGCGCATTCGGCCAGGTACACGCGGCCCTGCGTCACGCTGAGCCACGCCAGGCCGCAGCGCGCGCGGGGCGCCTGGTGCACTGCCATCAGCAGCGATTCGGATTTGTCGGACAGCAGTTCGGTGTCGGTCAGCGTGCCGGGTGTGACCACGCGCACCACCTTGCGTTCCACCGGGCCCTTGCTGGCGCCCACCTCGCCCACCTGCTCGGCAATGGCCACCGACTCGCCCATCTTGATGAGGCGCGCCAGATAGTTTTCCAGCGCATGGAAGGGCACGCCCGCCATCACCACCGGCTGTCCACCCGACTGGCCGCGCTGCGTGAGCGTGATGTCGAGCAGGCGTGCGGCCTTTTCGGCGTCTTGCCAGAAGACCTCGTAGAAGTCGCCCATGCGGTAAAACAGGAGCGTTTCAGGGTACCCGGCCTTGAGGGCGAGGTACTGCTGCATCATGGGGGTGTGGTGTTCGAGCGTGTCGGACATGCAGGGGTGGCAGGAATGAGGCGTGGACTGTAGCAGCTTGCCCATGGGGTTTCCCCTCAATGATTTGCCGCAGGTTTTGTTGCTTTGTTACGTTTTGACATACTCTTGGCTGTATGCTGGCAGCTTGGCTTTGACCGTGGGCGCCGTCCGTTGCTAGAGCGCTTTTCCCAACTCCAGGATTCGAAGGTTTCAGAGCGACCGTGATTTCGTCCGAACTGTTGACCGACCTTCTCGCGCCCGTGGGCGACGGCCTCATCGAGCCCATGGCGCAGGCACGCCTGCAGGCCCTGGTGGATGCGGTTCCGTTAGCGTTGATGGAGTTTCGGCTGCAGAACGGCCGCTTGATGCTTCTGGCTGCCAATGCAGCTGCACGCCGCATGCCGGGGCTGGGCGCCGTGCGCGAGCCTGGTGTGGACGCCAGCAAGGTGTTTGACCTGCTGGCGGGAACGCCCTTGCTGGACCAACTTTATGGCGTGGTGCGGGTGGGGGTGCCGCTGGAGTGCCGCCAGGTGCTGCGTGAGCCCGGCCGGCTTGTGCTGGCCTGGGATCTGTCGGCGCGCCGGGTCACCCACGATTGCATCATGGTCACGGTGCGCGATGCCTCCGAGGCCGAGACCTTGCGTGCTGCGCTGGCCGCGTCCGAGCGTTCGCTTGAGGAAGTGCGGCGTGAGCTGCGTGAGCAGACAGAAGTCTTCAACACCATGGAGAGCCTGGCCCGTGCGGGCCATTGGCGCCGTATTGAAGATCCGGGCGAAACCGTCCTGCTGTGGTCGCCCGGTCTGTGCGACATCGCTGGTTTTGAACAGCAAGAATGGGTGGACCCGGAGCGTGCCGTGAGCGGCATCTTGCCTGAGGACCGCCACGTGTTTGAGAAGATACGCGAACGAGGTTCTGGCCTGGATGTGGAGTACCGCTGGCGCCGGCCTGATGGAGAGGTGCGCTGGATGCGCTCGCGCGTGCAGCGCACGCTGCCGCGCGACGGGGTGCAGGCGGTCATGGGCGTGGTGCAGGATGTGACCGATGAGCACCGCGCGGCCGAGCAGCTGCGCGAACAGCTGCTGTTTATCCAGCGCATTGCCAGCCGCATCCCCGGGTTTATCTACGAATACCGCCTGCATTCCGATGGAGGCACCAGCGTGCAGTACATCAGTGATGCGGTACGCGAATTCATGGGTGTGGAGCCCCACGAGGTGACCACCGACCATGGCGTGCTGATGCATCGGGTAGTGCCCGAAGACCTGCCTCAGGTGCAGCGCTCGGCCATCATGTCGGTGCGCAAGCTGGTGCCTTGGCAGTGCGAGTACCGCGTGCGCATGCAGGACGGGAGTGTGCGCTGGCACATGACCAACGCCATTCCCCACCGCGAGGCCGATGGTTCCGTGGTGTCGCACGGGTTCACCATGGACATCACGGACCGCAAGCGCGCAGAGCAGGAAATCGAACGCCTGGCCTTCTACGACGCGCTCACGGGCCTGCCCAACCGGCGCCTGCTGCTCGATCGCCTGCAGCGCTCCATCGCCGCCTGCCAGCGCACCAAGAACCTGGGCGCCCTGCTGTTCATCGACCTCGATAACTTCAAGGACCTCAATGACACCTTAGGCCACGACATGGGCGACCAGCTGTTGTCGCAAGTGGCCGCCCGTCTGGTGGGCAGCGTGCGCGAGGCGGACACCGTGGCCCGTTTCGGTGGCGACGAATTTGTTGTCATGCTCGAAGCCCTGGCGCCTGAGCTGCAAAGTGCCGCCACCCAGGCAGAAACCGTTGCCGAGAAACTCCTGGCCAGCCTGAACCAGCCCTTTGACCTGGACGGTGCCCAGCACTACAGCACCCCGAGCATCGG
>NZ_QAIH01000261.1 GCF_003060895.1 Acidovorax sp. HMWF029
GTGCCCGCCCGCGCGCTGTCGTGGCAGCGGGTGCAGATGCCCGCCGGTGTGCCCCTGGGCGCAGGCCAGCAGACACCCAGGCTGCGCTCGGTGCTCGAGGGCCTGCTCGAAGACCGCCTGCTCGATGATGCCGCCCAGCTGCACTTTGCATTGCAGCCCGGCGCCCACGGCACAGCCCAGGGCGGCGAGCCCGTGTGGGTGGCTGTATGCGACCGCGCCTGGCTGCGCGAGAACCTGCAGGCCCTGGAAGCCGCAGGCCGCCGCGTGTCCCGCGTGGTCCCTGAATTTGCACCCGGCCCCACGGCCAGCGGTGGCCCCGAACTCTGCGCGCTGGGTACCCCGGAAGAGGCCTTTGTAGTGCTCACATGCCAGGGCGCCGACCAGGGCGTGGCCGTGTTGCCCCTGACCCCCATGGCCCTGGCGCTGGCTCGTGCGGGGGCGCCCATAGCCAGCGCCACGGCCGAACAAGATGGCAACACCCTTCCCGTGCGCGCCGAGCCCGCCGTGGCCGCCTTGGCCGAACGCACGCTGGGCCAGCGCGTGGCGCTGTACACCGCCAGCCAGCGCGCGCTGGATGCTGCCCGGGGCGATTGGGACCTGGCCCAGTTCGATCTGGCCAGCACCGGCCGCACCCGGGCCCTGCGCAAGGCGGGCAGCCTGTTCAGCGCACTGCTCAACGCCCCCCAATGGCGCGCCGCGCGCTGGGGTGTGGGGCTGCTGGTGGTAGCCCACCTGGTGGGCCTCAATGCCTGGGCCTGGCAAGAGCGCCAGGCGCTGGCTGCCAAGCAGGCCGCCGTGCGTGCAGCGCTCACCCAGACCTTCCCGAAGGTCCAGGTAGTGGTCGATGCCCCCGTGCAGATGGAGCGCGAACTGGCACAGCTGCGGCAGGCGGCAGGCAGTGTGTCGGCCCGCGACCTGGAACCCCTGCTCGCCGCTGCCGGGGCTGCACTGCCCAGTCTGGAACAACAGGGCCGCCAGCCCACCAGCATCGAATACACACCCGGCGAGCTGCGCCTGCGCGGCGTGGCACTGGCCCCTGACGAACAAGCCGCGCTCTCGGCCCGCCTGCAGGCTGCGGGCTACCGGGCTCGGCTGGAAGATGGCAGCCTGCTGCTGCGCACCGAGGTGAGCCCATGACCCCCCCTACCCCAGAGTCAGCACTGCGAGCCCGCTGGCACGCGCTGGCCCCCCGTGAACAGAACCTCGTGCTGGCCGCAGCCGCCCTGGTGGGCCTGGCCTTGCTGTGGTGGGTGGCTGTGGCCCCCGCGCTGGCCACCCTGCGCGCAGCACCCGCGCGCCATGCTGCGCTGGACGCCCAGTTGCAGCGCATGCTCAGCCTGCAGGCCGAAGCCCAGCAGCTGCAGGCCGCACCCGCCACCAGCTCCGGCGATGTCGTCGGCGCCTTGCGCGCGGCCCTCACGCAGCGCCTGGGCACCACGGCCCAGCTCAATGTGGTGGGTGACCGCGCCACCATCACCCTCAAAGGGGCATCGGCCGATGCGCTGGCGCAGTGGCTGGCCCAAGCGCGCAGCAATGCCCGCGCCACTCCCGTCGAGGCCCGACTGACCCGCAGTGCCACCGCCGCCACACC
>NZ_QAIH01000262.1 GCF_003060895.1 Acidovorax sp. HMWF029
CCCCCCGCGCTGCCCCCACTGCCACGCCGCTGCGCATCACTTTTCCTGATTCCCTGCCCGTCTCGGGCAAGCGTGAAGAGATCATGGCGGCCATCACCAAGCACCAGGTCATCATCGTGTGCGGTGAGACGGGCTCGGGCAAGACCACGCAGCTGCCCAAGATTGCGCTGGCGCTGGGCCGGGGCAAGTGCAATGCCAAGCCGGGGCAGAAAGGCCAGCTCATCGGCCACACCCAGCCGCGCCGCATTGCCGCCAGCAGCGTGGCCAAGCGCATTGCCGAAGAGCTGAACACGCCACTGGGCGATGTGGTGGGCTTCAAGGTGCGCTTCCAGGACCGCCTCTCCCGCGATGCCTCCGTCAAGCTCATGACCGACGGCATCTTGCTGGCCGAGACGCAGACCGACCCGCTGCTCAAGGCCTACGACACCATCATCATCGACGAGGCGCACGAGCGCAGCCTCAACATCGACTTCCTGCTGGGCTACATCCGCCAGATCCTGCCGCGCAGGCCCGATCTGAAAGTCATCGTCACGTCCGCCACGATCGATGCCGACCGGTTTGCCAAGCATTTCGAGAGCGCCAAGGGCCCGGCCCCGGTCATCATGGTCTCGGGCCGCACCTTCCCGGTGGAGCAGCGCTGGCGGCCGTTTGAAGAGACGCGCGACCACGGCCTGAACGAAGCGATTGCCGATGGCGTGGACGAGCTGTGGGCGGGCAATGCGGGCGGCGACATCCTGATCTTCCTGCCCGGCGAGCGCGAGATCCGCGAGGCCGCCGACCACCTGCGCAAGCACCTGTCTCACCAGCCGGTGATGCGCAATGCCGAGGTGCTGCCGCTGTTTGCCCGGCTGAGCCAGGCCGAGCAAGACCGCATCTTTGACGGCCACACCGGCCGCCGCATCGTGCTGGCGACCAACGTGGCCGAAACTTCGCTCACCGTGCCCGGCATCCGCTACGTGATTGACGCTGGCACGGCGCGCGTCAAGCGTTATTCATTCCGCAGCAAGGTCGAGCAGCTGCTGGTCGAGCCCATCAGCCAGGCCGCCGCCAACCAGCGCGCAGGCCGCTGCGGCCGGGTGGCCAACGGCATTTGCATCCGCCTGTACGACGAGGCGGATTTCAACAGCCGCCCGCGCTTCACTGACCCCGAAATCCTTCGCAGCTCGCTCGCGGGCGTCATCCTGCGCATGAAGTCGCTGCACCTGGGCGATGTGGGGCAGTTCCCGTTTATCGAGGCGCCCTCGGGCCGCGCGATTGCCGACGGCTACCAGCTGCTGTCTGAGCTGGGCGCCGTGGATGACGCGAACGAACTCACGCCCATGGGCGTGGAGCTGTCGAAGCTACCGCTGGACCCGCGTGTGGGCCGCATGATTCTGGAGGCGCGCGAGCGCCGCGCGCTCGACGAGGTGCTGGTCATCGCCAGCGCACTGAGCGTGCAGGACGTGCGCGACCGCCCGCTCGAAGCGCAGCAGCAGGCCGACCAGGCGCACGCCAAGTTCGACGACGAAAAGAGCGAATTCAGCGGCTACCTCAAGCTCTGGAAGTGGATCAACGAAGCGCGCGGCGGGGCGCCCAGCCTGCCGTCGGCGCGTGCACAAAAGGCCATGGCGCAGCAGAAGGCGCCTTCGCAGGCGCATTTGCCCGTGGCGCAGCGCTCGGCGGCGGCAGCGCCTGTGCCCGCCGTGGCCAGCGTGGCGGCGCCTGCGCCCACCCACAAGCTCAGCAACCGCCAGTACGAGCAGCTGCTGCGCCAGAACTTCATCAGCATCCGCCGCCTGCGCGAGTGGCGTGACATCCACACCCAGCTGCTCACGGTGGTGACCGAGCACAAGTGGCAGATCAACACCCAGCCCGCCAGCTACGAACAGATCCACCTGTCCATGCTCTCGGGCCTGCTGGGCAACATCGGCGTCAAGAGCGACGAGGAAGACTGGTACTTGGGCGCGCGCGGCATCAAGTTCTACAAGCACCCGGGCGCCCATCTCAACAAGAAGCCCGGCCGCTGGATCGTGGCGGCCGAGCTGGTCGAGACCACGCGCCTCTTCGGTCGGGGCATCGCCGCCATCGAACCCCAGTGGCTGGAGCAAGTGGGCGGCCACCTGCTCAAAAAGCAGATGCTGGACCCGCACTGGGAGAAAAAAGCCGCGCAGGTCACGGCGCTGGAGCGCGCCACGCTCTACGGCATCGTGGTCTACAACAACCGGCGCGTGGACTTTGGCAAGGTAGACCCGCAGGGCGCCCGCGAAGTCTTTCTGCGCGAAGCCCTGGTGCAGGGGGAGTGGGAGACGCGCCTGCCGTTCCTGGCCGCCAACCAGAAGCTCATTGCCAAGGTCGAAGAGCTGGAGCACAAGTCGCGCCGCCAGGACGTGCTGGTGGACGATGAGCTCATCTACGCCTTCTACGACCAGCAGGTGCCCCAGGACGTGTGCAGCGGCACCACGTTTGAGCGCTGGTACAAGGAAGCGAGCCGCGCCAACCCCGAGCTGCTCAAGCTCACGCGCGACGAACTCATGCGCCACGAGGCGGCGGGCATCACCACCAGCGCCTTCCCCAAGACCGTGCGCCTAGGCGGCGTGGACTGCACCGCCACCTACCTGCACGAGCCCGGCGACGCGCGCGACGGCATCACCGTGACCATCCCGCTCTTCGTGCTCAACCAGGTGAGCGACGAGCGCTGTGAATGGCTGGTGCCCGGCATGCTCAAGGACAAGATCCAGGCGCTGCTCAAGAGCCTGCACCAGCGCCCGCGCAGCCGCTTTGTGCCGCTGCCCGAGTCAGCCGCGCGGCTGGCCGAGCTGTTCAACGCGCCTGAGCGGTTTGGCACCGGCAGCCTCACCGATGCGCTGCTCAAGCAGGTGCGCGACGAGACCTCTCTCGATGTCAAGCGCGCCGACTTCAAGCTCGACATGCTCAGCCCCCATCTGTTCATGAACTTCCGCGTGGTGGACGAACATGGCCGCCAACTGGGCCATGGCCGCAACCTGGGCGCGCTCAAGGCCGAGTGGGGCGCCAAGGCGCGCGGCGCCTTCCAGGCGCTGGCGGGGCTCAAGCTGGGCGGTGCGGCGGCAGAGGCGCAAAATTCTGATTCAAAAATGCCCTCTGCGCCTGATGGTAAAGCGCAAGCAGCTATCAAATCAGGAGCAAAAGCGTCCACGCATCCTGCCCAGCCCTCCCCCGCTGCGCAGACCACACCCTCGGCCCCCGCAGGCCAGCGCTACAACACCTGGACGTTTGGCGAGCTGCCTGAACTCATGGAGATCAAGAAGGCTGGGCAAACGC
>NZ_QAIH01000027.1 GCF_003060895.1 Acidovorax sp. HMWF029
GCCCCCACCTCCACCACCACTGCGGCGGTCTTCCACGTTGTCGGATTCGCGATTGCCTTCCCATTTCATTCCGGTCCTCCTGCGCCCTCCTGCGGGTGGAAGGCCATGCCGGATATTACGCGCCGCTCTGCTGGCGATGCAGCGAACTACGATGTGCCACCATGCGCGCATGCCCGCTCGAGCATGCCCCTGCCACAGTCCCGCCATGATCAACGACACCCGCCACCTCACGCCCGTACCCGACCCGGTGATCCTTCTCACGGGCTTTGACCCCTTTGGTGGCGATCCACTGAACCCCAGCTGGCTCATCGCCCAGGCGCTGCAGGGTCAGCGCATTGGCGGCTACCGCGTGGTGGCCGCGCAACTGCCCACGGTGTTTGGGCAGTCGCTGCAGCGGCTGGCGGCGCTGGTGCACATGCACCAACCCGCCATGACGGTGTGCCTGGGTCTGGCTGGTGGACGCAGCGCGCTCTCGCTGGAGCGCATAGGCATCAACATTAACGACGCCCGCATTCCCGACAACATCGGCGCCCAGCCCATCGACACCCCCGTGGCGGCGGAGGGACCCGCCGCCTACTTTGCCAGCCTGCCCATCAAGGCCATGCTGCGCGCCGTACAGCGTGCGGGCCTGCCCTGCGAGGTGTCGCAGACGGCGGGCACCTTCGTCTGCAACCACGTGCTCTATGGCCTGCTGCACCTACTGGCCCAGGGCACAGGCCCGGCCGGGGCGAGGGGTGGCTTTGTGCATGTGCCCTGGCTCACCGCGCAGGGGACTCCCCACATGCCGCTGCGCGACATGGTGCGCGGCGTTCACGTCGCACTGTGGGCCGCTGTGCTCGCCCCCCAGGACATCACCTTGCAGGCTGGGGCCACGCACTGAGGCAGCCCATGGCCCGGGACCCCGGGGATGCCCTGAAAAATGGGGGTTTCCCTATCAATCAGCCCTGAAACGCTGGCCGCTGTGTACAGTCAGGCCATGTCTTTTGCTTCCTCCACCCCGGCCACTGGCGCCCTGGATGCTGCGGCGACCGCGCAGCAGCTTCCATGGTCGGCGCTGGCCGACGAAATTGCCCTGCTGCTGCGCGACGGCACCGTCTCAGTACCCGCACGCAGCGTGTTGCCCCTGGCCCAGGGAGGCAGTCTGTTTCTCATGCCCGCCACCGACCGCAGCGTGGCCATGACCAAGCTCATCACGTTCACGCCCGCCAACGCGGGCACCGGGCGCCCCTCTATCCAGGGTGATGTGGTGGTGTTCGACATCGCCACCGGTGCGCGCCAGCTGGTGCTGGACGGCCCCACGGTCACTGCCCGGCGCACGGCAGCTGTATCGCTGCTGGCGGCGCGGCACCTGGCGCTGGCGCCTCAGGGCCCCTTGCTTATCGTGGGCGCCGGTGTGCAGGGCCTGGCCCATGCCGAGGCGTTTGTGCAGGGGCTCGGGGTGAAGGAGGTCTGGATAAGCTCACGCAGCATGGCCAGCGCCGAGACGCTGGCCTCGCAGGTGCGCGCGATGGGCGCACAGGTGCGGGTGGTGGCCGACGCCGACGCAGCCCTGGCCCACTGCCCCCTGGTGGCAGCATGCACAACGGCCAACAGCCTCGTGCTGCACGCCACACCCCGGCCAGACGCATTTATCACGGCTGTAGGCGCTTTCACCCCCGCCATGGCAGAGCTGGCACCCGCGCTGTGCCGGCATGTGGCAGAGCACGGCAGCATCGTGGTGGACACGGCCGACGCCTGCCACGAGGCGGGCGATTTGCTGCAAGCAGGGCTGGACGTGGCCGCCCTGCCCGCGTTGCGAGACGTGGTATGCGGCGCATGGGCGCCCCGAACTCCCGCTGGACCGGTTTTGTTCAAGAGCTGTGGCTGGGCCGGCTGGGACCTGGCCGCCGCTCGGCTGGCCTTGCGCCAGGGCGCCAAGCACCCCCCGGCCACCTGAGAGGCCCGCCCATGGCCCTGCTCGCGCGCTTTTCCGCCCACAGCCTGCGCATGCAGATTGCACTGGTGTTCGGCACACTGGTCATCGCACTGGCCGTGCTTTTGTCGCTAGGGTTTGGCGAGCTGCTCAAGCACCGCATCCAGCGCGATGCGGGGGATTCCCTGCAGGCCGTGGCCGAGAACGCAGGCAAACTGCTGGCCACCGGACTGATGCAGCGCAGCCTGGAGGCCGAAGTGCTGGCCAGCGCCGCCATGGTCTGGTCCGCAGGGCTGGACTCGCCCGAGGCCCAGCACATGCTGGCCCGCAGCCAGGCAATGCAACCCAGCAACCTGTGGATCGGCGTGGCGGACGCGCAGGGGGTGGTGCGCAACGCCACTGGCGGCCTTCTGCTGGGCCACAGTGTGGCGCACCGCCCCTGGTTCGAGCGCGGGCTGCAAGAGGTCCATGTGGGCGATGTGCACTCTGCCCAGCTTCTCGAAAGCCTGCTGCCCCCCACGGCTTCTGGCGAACCCCACCGGTTTGTGAACTTCGCCGCACCCATCCGCATTGGCCCCACCACCGTGGGCGTGCTGTGCATCCTTGGCGGCTGGGAATGGACGCGCGAAGTGCTGGAAGGTCTTACGCCGCCTACCTCGGTAGAAAACGCGGTGGAACTGTTCATCTTTGACCGCCAGGGCCAGATGATCCTGGCGCCTCGGCGGCACGGAACCATGCTGCAAGCCGCTGGCCAACGCCTGCCCGAGGGCTCCTACATCAACAACAACCGCGATGGCGGACGCCTGCAGACCGCCGTGGTTCCCTGGCTGGACGGCAGGCGCTACCTCACAGCCGCCACGCAGTTGCAGCCCCGCAATGCCGCCAGCGACCTGGGCTGGCGTATCGTGGCGCGCCAGCCGGTCGAGTTGGCATTTGCCGAGGCCGAGCACGCCGTGCACATGGCCCTTGCCATCGGCCTGACGGCAGCACTGCTGGCCTCGGCGCTGGCCTGGATGGCCGCACGTCGCCTGAGCGAGGACCTCAATGCGCTGGCCGCAGCCGCCAGCGCGGTGGAGGAAAACCGCCCGGGCAGCAACATCCCGGCGGTGCACAGCAACCACGAGGTGCACCAGCTCTCCCAGGCGCTGGGCCGCATGACGCACCGTCTGTTGGCCGCCCGCGAGGCCATGGAAGAAAAGGTGCGTCTGCGCACCCTGGAGCTGGAGGCCGCCAACCGGGCCCTTGACCTGCAGGCACGTACCGATGCACTCACCGGACTGCTGAACCGGCGCGGGTTTGAGACACAGATGGCGTTTGCACTGGCGCTGGCCCGGCGCAGCACCCGGCCGCTGAGCTTGATTGCAGTGGATGTGGACCATTTCAAGCGCGTGAATGACACCTACGGCCACGAGGCCGGGGACGAGGTTCTGCGCAGGCTGGCGCGCACGCTCGAAGCACGGCTGCGTGGCTCGGACGTGATCGCCCGGCTGGGCGGTGAGGAATTTGTGGCACTGTTGCCCGACACCGACCTGGAAGGCGCACGTGCAATTGCCCAGACCCTGGTCACAGCCATGGCCCAGCAGCGGGATCCGATGGTGGGCACTATCACCCTGAGCGCAGGCGTGGCCAGCATGCGGAACGCCAACGATACCGGCGCCGCCATCCTGCGGCGCGGCGACATGGCACTCTACGAAGCCAAGGGCCAGGGCCGCAACCGGGTCTGCGTGGAGGCATGAGAGCCTGTAGAGGTTCAGGTTGCAGCGGCGCAGACGATACGTTGGCTATCTGGACTGTGGTGCATCGAAGTGGACCTGCAACTGGGCGGCCAGGTGGTGCAGTTCGCCATCTGCCGCCCCACGCGGCGGCATGGTTTCATGCCAAAAACCACGCCGTGGCCTGCCATTCAGCCAGGCGGCTGAGGCCACGAGGACGAGAGCCCGGGGGCCCCACCGTGCCCCCGGGGCCAAATCAGGCCTTGGGCAGCGTCACGCCCACCTGGCCCTGGTACTTGCCGCCCCGGTCGCGGTAGCTGACCTCGCAGACATCGTCCTTGTCACTCTCGAAGAACAGCACCTGGGCACAGCCCTCGCCCGCGTAAATGCGTGCGGGCAGCGGCGTGGTGTTGCTGAACTCCAGCGTCACATAGCCTTCCCACTCAGGCTCGAACGGCGTGACATTGACGATGATGCCGCAACGCGCATAGGTGCTTTTGCCAAGGCAGATGGTGAGCACGTTGCGCGGAATGCGAAAGTATTCCACCGTGCGGGCCAGCGCAAAGCTGTTGGGCGGGATGATGCAGCTGTCGCCTTCAAAATCGACAAAGCTCTTTTCGTCGAAGTTCTTCGGGTCCACGACGGTGCTGTGGATGTTGGTGAACACCTTGAATTCGGGCGCACAGCGGATGTCGTAGCCGTAGCTGCTGGTGCCGTAGCTGATGATCTTGCGGCCCTCGACCTCGCGCACCTGGCCGGGCTCAAAGGGCTCGATCATGCCGTGCTCGGCTGCCATACGGCGGATCCATTTGTCGCTTTTGATGCTCATAGCAGAACTCCCTGCGCAATGGCCTGGCTGCTTTTCATGAAAACCGCCGGGCGCTATTAAATGTGTAGCTGAAAGCGCTTGATGATCAGGCGCGGGAGCCGTATTTTGCTTGAGAAATCACCGTTTGCTCTACCACCCGATCGTCGCCCAACACGATCAGGGCAAACAAAAGCTCATCCAGATTGCGTGCCTGGCTGCTCTTGCGCGCCAGCAGCGGCGTGGCCGCCGGGTTGAGCACCACAAAATCGGCCTCGCAGCCGGGCTGCAGGTTGCCCACCACGCCCTCCAGGCCCAGCGCCCGGGCGGCGCCCGCCGTGTGTTGCCACCACAGCTGCTGGGGCGACAGGCTCAGGCCCTGCTTGGTCTGCCCCTCTCGACCCACGTAATACGCCGCCATCATCGTGTGAAAGGGGCTGAAGCTGGTTCCTCCACCCACGTCGCTGGCCAGGCCATAGCGAAAGCCCACGCGGTCAGCCCCGGCATAGTCAAAAAAACCGCTGCCCAAAAACAGGTTGCTGGTGGGGCTGACGGCCGCCACTGCACCGGTGTCGCGCATCAGGGCGCGGTCATCATCGTCGAAGTGGATGCAGTGGGCGTACACCGACCGTTCGCGCATCAGGCCGAAATCGTCGTACACCCCCAGGTAGCTGCGCGATGCAGGGAACAATTCACGCGCCCAGCGGATCTCGTCCAGATTCTCAGCCACGTGCGACTGAATCCACACGTCCGGGTAGCGCGCAGCCAGCTCGCCCGCGCCGCGCAGTTGCTCGTGTGTGCTGGTGGGCGCAAAACGCGGGGTGATGGCATAGCCCAGTCGGTCCACACCGTGCCAGCGCTGGATCAGCGCTTCGGTGTCGATGAGGCTTTGTTCGGTGTCATCGCGCACGCCATCGGGCGAATGGCGGTCCTGCAGCACCTTGCCGGTGATCAGGCGCATCTGCTGGCGTTGCGCCTCGGCAAACAATGCATGGGCGGACTCGGGGTGGGATGTGGAAAACGCCAGCGCCGTGGTCACACCATTGCGCAAGAGTTCGGCAATGAAAAACTGCGCCACCTGTTCGCTGTAGCCGGGTTCGACAAAGCGGGACTCGTGGGGAAACGTGTAGTTCTCCAGCCATGGCAGCAGGCCGTCGGCGGGGGAACCGATCACATCGGTCTGTGGAAAGTGGATGTGCAGATCCACAAACCCCGGCGCCAGAATGCGCCCCGGCAGATGTACCACGGGCTCGCCGGCAAACTGCGGCGCCAGGGCCTGCCAGGCACCCGCCGCCAGCACGCGCTGGCAGCCCAGAGCATCGGGGCCCGTGGCCAGCAGGCCATCTTGGTCATACAGGGCAGTGCCATCGTCGGCAAAGCGCAAAAGGGCGGAACGGTATACAGGCATGGCGGCAAGCTTAGCGGCAGGGGGCGCAGTTTGTATATGCAGCGCCCCATAGTGGATATGGGGGTTCAGAGAGCGCCGGTAGGTCGTGCAGGCTCAACGGGCCAGCTTGCCCACCACGCCCTCCACCAGCCAGTTCATCTGCAATATCTGTGCATCCGACAGGGATTGGCCCGCCGCAATGCGCTCTTGCCCGTCGTTGTCGCGCACTGGCGCCTTGCCTGCGCGAAAGGGCTGGAGCTTGCCCGCCCCAATGGCCTTCTGGGCGTTCAGCACCTCCTGCTGCACGGTGGCAGGAACCCGGGGGCCAAAGTCGCCCACGCGGATCATGCCCTCGCGCACGCCGCCCCACAGGTTGGCACTTTTCCAGCTGCCGCTTTGCACGGCCCGCACCCGCTCGGTGTAGTACGCGCCCCATTGGTGCGTCACAGCCACGATCTGGGCGTCCGGTCCGGTCTTTCGCATGTCCGAGTGGTAGGCCACCGCCATCTTGCCGCGCTCCTGCGCCGCCGCCATCACGGCGGTAGAGCCGGTGTGAAAGGCAATCACATCCACATCCTGGTTGAACAGCGCCATGGCGGCGTCGCGCTCTTTGGGCGGGTCGAACCACACGTTAAGCCACACCACCTTGACGGTAGCCCGGGGGTTGACCGAGCGCATGCCCAGCGTGAAGGCGTTGATGCCCTGCAGCACCTCCGGGATGGGGAAACCCGCCACAAATCCGGCCACGCCGGTCTTGCTCATGCGGCCTGCGGCGATGCCCGCCAGGTAGCGGCCTTCGTAGTAACGCGCGTTGGCCGTGGCTACATTGGGCGCGGTCTTGTAGCCGGTGATGGACTCGAACTTGACCTGGGGGTAGTCCAGCGCCACCTTGAGCGTGGGCTCCATGTAGCCAAAGCTGGGCGTGAAGATGATCTGGTGTCCCGTGGCCGCCAGGTCGCGGATCACGCGCTCGGCATCGGCGCCTTCGGCCACGTTCTCGACGAAGACCGTCTTGACCTGGTTGCCCAGTGCGGCCTCGACCGCCTTGCGGCCTTCGTCATGCTGGCGTGTCCAGCCCGCTTCGGTGATGGGCGAGACATAGACGAATCCGGCCTTGACAGGATCGGCAGCGCTGCCCTTGGCGGGTGAGGCCTGCGAAAAAACGGGGACGAAAAAACAGGCGGCCACGAGCGTGGCTGCGAGGTTTTTATACATGGTATTCCTCTACATGGTCCTGATGAAAACAAACGTGCGAGCCGCAGGACGACGGCTCGCCGTGGAGTGAATGTCCGCCGAGGACTTTCTGGTGTGAGAAATCTTTCTGTCAGCGGGGGCGCCCCATGGGCATGAACTGCCGCGCGCTCAGCTCACACGCAGCGGCTGCCCGGGCTGTGGTGCAGGCAGGCCATATGCGCCAGAAACGTTGGAAGCGCTCTGCACCCCGTTGCCTAGGCGGAACGCCCCCACCACGTCGGACAGGCGCGAGGCCTGATCCTTCAGGCTCTCGGCGGCGGCAGTGGATTCTTCCACCAGCGCGGCATTCTGCTGCGTCATCTGGTCCAACTGGCTCACGGCCACATTCACCTGGCCAATGCCCAGGCTTTGCTCGGACGCCGCGGCGCTGATCTCGCCGATGATGTCGGATACGCGGCGCACTGAACTGACGATTTCGGTCATGGTGCTGCCGGCGTTCTGCACCAGCGCAGAACCGGATTCGACCTTCTCCACCGACACGCCGATCAGTGTCTTGATTTCCTTGGCCGCGTTGGCCGAGCGCTGGGCCAACGAACGCACTTCGCTGGCCACCACCGCAAAACCGCGGCCCTGCTCGCCTGCGCGCGCTGCCTCCACGGCAGCATTGAGCGCAAGGATGTTCGTCTGAAACGCGATGCCGTCGATGGTGCCGATGATGTCGGCAATCTTCTTGCTGCTGGCGTTGATCTCGTCCATGGTGTTCACCACTTGTGCGACCACCTCACCACCTCGCTGCGCCACCTGCGCGGCCGATGCAGCCAGCTGGTTGGCCTGCACAGCGGAGTCTGCGCTCTGGCGTACGGTGCTGGTGAGCTCTTCCATCGAGCTTGCGGTCTCCTGCAGGCTGCTGGCGGTCTGCTCGGTGCGTGCGCTCAAGTCCTGGTTTCCGATGGCGATCTGGGTGCTGGCGGTGGAGATGCTGTCCACCACGCCACGTACTTGCCGCAGCGAGCTGTGCAGCGCGCTGCGCATGGCATCCAGGGCGCGCAGCAGGTGACCGGTTTCGTCATTGGCGTAGCTCGCCTGGGGAGCGCCGGTCAGGTCCATGTTAGCGATGGTCTCAGCAATTGCTTCGGCCTGACGCAGCGGGCGCGTGATGCTGGTGGTCAGCAGCCAAGCCAGCAGAGCGCCCAGCAGCAGCGACACGCCGGTGCAGATCTGCAGCAGCAGCGTGGTCTGGGCGCGCAGCTCCTCGCTGCGCTTGCCGGCGGCGTCCAGCTCAGCTCGCTGGCCTTCCACCATTTGCTGCACACCCGCAAGGTAACTGCGGGACGTAGGTTCAAACCGCTCGGTAAAGACCTTGTTGGCGTTCTCAGCATCGCCCGCCTGCTTGAGCTTGCTCACTTCCTCGCGGGCCGCCAGGTAGTCCTTGCGCAGCTCTCCCACCTTGGCGAAAAGCTGCTTCTTTTCTGGCGTATCCATCTTGGATTCGATGAACTTCTGCAGCTCATTGGTTTCGCGGATCGACGCGGCCGTGGCGGGTGCAAAGTAGGGAATCAGGCTGGCGTCACTGCTCTTGGCAATGGCCGCAGCACGCTGCACGCCCGATGTGGTGTGGCGCAACCAGTCCGAACCCGCGCGCTCGGTCTTGATGTTGTCGTCGACCATGGCGTCGATCTCCTTGCCCAACTGGCTGAGCTTGACCACGGCCACTACGCTGCTGGCAAAAAACAGCGCCAGGATCAGGCCCAGCACCAAGGTCAGGCGCTTGCCAATGGAGATTTGACTGAGAAACATGGGAGGACTCCAAGAAGGGGAGGCATGCCATCCGCGCGCAGCACAAAGGCGCGTCGGGCGGCATTGACGGTGATCGACTACCCCTCAGGCCCAGGGGCCGGAGGCAAGTCGAACGAATACTTATTATTTTAGGGGTTTACCCGCCCGCCCCCTGCCGCGCGGGAGACTGCAT
>NZ_QAIH01000002.1 GCF_003060895.1 Acidovorax sp. HMWF029
TCGCTTCGAACGCCGGATCGACATTCATGTCGCGCTGCTTTCTCTGGCTTGCTGCGTCATCTGCATTCGCCATCTCGCACCGTTTTGTTAGCCGCTCTTAACCTTGGGGTACAAGCTCACGAGAAACTCAATCCGCCGCTGGAGCGACAACAGCACCCGCTCTGCCAGTCGCTCTTTATTGGGAACAGGCGATAAGGTCCAAAGATGCTGCTGGTAGCTCCCAAGCCCTGAAGCTGCTCATGAACTCCTTCGCCGGGGTGCTCGGCGCGTCCGAGTGCCGCTTCTTCAATCCGAAGCTGGTGTCCGCCGTGACCCTGCGCGGCCACGAAGTGATGAAGCTCACTCGGACTTTCGTGGAGCAGCGCGGATACCAGGTCATCTACGGAGACACCGACTCCATCTTCATCTGGCTCAAACGCACCTATCCCAACGCGGAGGCGCACGCCATTGCGGCCGGCCTGGTGCAGGAGATCAACGCCTGGTGGACCCACAATCTGCGCGAGGAGCAGCAACTGGAGAACTTCCTCGAAATCGAGTTCGATACCCACTACGCCAAATTCTTCATGCCCACCATACGAGGATCGGATGTCGGCAGCAAAAAGCGCTAAGCCGGGCTGAGCGTCGATGAAGAGGGTCGGGAGGAGGTGGTCTATCGCGGGCTGGAGATGGCCCGCAGCGACTGGACCCCGTTGGCACGCCAGTTCCAGGAGGGCTTGCTGTCACGCATCTTCCATGGCGAGCCCTATCAGGCTTTCGTTGCCAACTATGCGCGGTCGATGCTGGACGGCCAAATGGATGCGTTGCTCGTCTACCGAAAACGCCTGCGCCACCGGCTCGATGCCTACGAGGTCAACGTGCCGTCCCAGGTACGCGCGGCGCGCATCGCTGACGCACACAACGCGAAGTTGAACCGCCCTCAGCAGTACCAGGGTGGCGGCTGGACGAGTACGTGATGACGCAAAGCAGCCCCGAACCTCTGGAGGCCTGGCATTCTCGCATTGACTATGAGCACTATCTCGTCAAGCAAATCCAGCCCATCGCGGACGCGATACTTCAACCATTGGGCGACAGCTTTGTGGCATTGACGAGTGCGCAGAAGGTGTTGTTCTAAGGATGTCGGTGGTTGACTTAGTGCTATCCCTGGTGATGGAACTAGCCGACCGGTAGAAAGGGTGTCTGCTTGGCAGCGATTGCGGTCGGTGCCGCTCCGCCGTCGAATGCGTGCTTTGTGCCAGAGAGCAGCCAGTCGCGCCTTGAAAAATTGTCGATGCCAAGCTCACTGCTAGCCCGGGCCTGAGAACATTCATGTGGCCCCCGGCACCTTCAGATGGTGTAAGCGATAGCCCGCGGTCGAGGCTCGGAGCAGCACTTTTTTCGACTACATTTCCTTCAGCAAATTGATACATCTAGAGGGGCTGAAGACGTGCTGATATTTCGTATTGCCGCCATTGCTGCGGCCTTAAGTCTGGGGGCTTGCGCAGTTCCTTTTCACAGGCCCTTAACGGCCGAGAACAAGCAGCGCATTCAATCGGTTGACATTCGGATGGTGATACCGCAAGAGAGCTTCATGGTGTCGGCAAAATCACCGGGCGTTTCTTTGGTCACCGGCGGAGGGTTGATCGGAGCAATGATCGATTCCGGGATCCAGAAATCTCGCCAAACCGATATGGCAGGCGAGATCCGCAGTACGGTTGGGCCCTTGGCGCGATTTGACTTACGGAATGAGGCCAATATCGCCCTTCAGGCAGCCTTGCAAGAGTCAGCGGCTGGTAAAGGGTTGCCTTTCAAAGTTCGCTCAGCCCAGGTGTCGGCAGCGGTTCCAGGAAAGGCTGATTCGGAGCGTCTCTTCGCGGACACCAGCAATGGCCCCGCGGTGATGATGCTGCTGGTGCACTACGCGCTAGAACCTGGCTTGGGGGCATTTACGACACGTACTAGCGCTGTATTGCGGCAGAACGGCAAGACGGAGCCCTCCTTCCAATCTGCAGCGGTCTACCAAATACCGCTTCCGACCGGGTCCCGGGATACCGTTCTGGCTCAACTCACGGCCAATGATGGCCAACTGCTGCGCTCCTATATGCGCGAGTCGGTTACCGAGACCCTGCGAATGGTCGCGCTGGATTGGGAGGGGGTGCCAGTCGGCGCTAACCCTGGTGCTACTGGAAACGCGCGGTCACACCGGTTCAACATGCAAGGCACTGTAGTGGACCTGCCTGCAGCTACCGTAGTCTCAGCGGGAAACCGCACAGTAGTTCGAAGCGAAACGGGAGCGCTGTTCTCGCTCCACAAGGAATCGAAGTGAAGGCGAGCATGACTGGCAAATCCACTTTCTCGATGCGCATAGCCGCAGGCGTTGCCTGCATGCTGCCATTGGCGAGCCACGCTCTATCCGAAGAGCCGCTGGACATGATTTATGAGGCTCCTTATGTATCCGTCTCGCGCGACGCTGTAGGGGCCGTTGCATCGCCCTCGACGGGCAAGCCCTGCGCGTTGTCGCTCCAGTTGAAGGATATTCGCCCCAGCAAGACGACCTTGGGCGCGACTATTTTCATGCTGCCTCAGGTGGGGGGCACGCCTCTCATGGTGCAGAGCATCCGCGGTGGTGACGGTCTACCGTGGCTCCGTGGCGCTGTGCGAACCTTGCAAACCCAACGAATCAGCGTCGCTGAGAGTGCTATTGCACAGGAGTCATCCACTGCGCAGCTGGGCTTAGAAGTGCAGTTGCAGTTGGCTCATGCCTGGCCGGAAGGTATGAATTTGGCTTCGACGGTGGTGTTAGTGGCCCAATATCGTGCTGCCGCGGGCGATGTGAAGCGGAGTTACGTTGGCCAAGGAATGAAAGCGAACTGGGCCAACGGCAACGGTGAATACATGGGGGTGTTGAACGCAGCCATGGCAGATGCGATGGCAGCCTTGGCACAGGATGTCGTCTCGCTTTGCGAAGGGCGTGCGCTGGCGGCTGCTCTCCCGTAGCATGAGCACTTGGGAGGCAATTGCAGGAGGGTACCGTGTGCTACACGCTTCCCGGCTATGTTCCTGCTAGCGCTTTCACCTGGGGCAGAATTCGGCCAGAAGCCGACATTTGCAACCTATGAGCCCGGGACCAACAGGCCAAGGTAAAAAGCCCTAATTGACTCCTCAAGATGCGCACATTTGTAGTTGCCCACTTCATTCTCTCAGTAGCAGCTTTGTGCCTGTGCGCGTATTGCTTCCTGCAAATTCCTTTCGACAAGGTCAGCACAGAGTCCGCCATTGGTGAAATCGAAAGAACATTCGTTGTACGCATGAACTTCGATGCTAAGCAGCTAGAGTATTTCGATTGGCTAGCTAGGTGGATTCGCATGAACGCTGCTGCGTTTAAGAGCGCACACAGCAATCTCTGGCAGGCCGGCGTGTACGGCTTCGGTGCGTTCGGCCTGCTGAGCGCAGCTCTGGGGGTCTTAATGCGGAGAACACTGCGCGCGAATGAATCTGGCAAATCGCAGCAGCGCTGAGGCTGAAGGTGAAATGCAACGGGTGTATTACTTTGCCATCAAGTTCGATGCGCGATGCCCCTTTTGGGACCACTAGTGCCCTTCACGGTGGGGCAGGATTCGGCCACAAGCGGTCGTTCGTTCGCCCTGACTTCGAAGATTTCCATGCGTGACATGTGCTTCTCGGTCGACCACATCGCCGATGACGGCCTAGTCATTGGCAGGAATGGTTACGTCGATATTCCTGTCGGTAGCGTGTTCAACGTCCTGGCCAAGGAGAAGTTAGTGGGCGACCTTCCAGACATTCGGTCAGTCGACCTCGGAGTGGTCGCAGAAGTCCGGCTGCTGCTGACGGAGGTGTGGTGCTATCGCCGCTCAGTCGATGTGATTCCTGGCGGCCATTCTGCTGGCTTGCGCCTTGAGGGGGCAGGCATTGATTCGCTGAAGCGTTCTCTGCAAACGCAGCAGAGTCGCGAAGCCTTGTGGCTGCGAGTTCAAGAGGCCCGATGAGGCCAGACGCCATGAGGCAGAATCCGGCCAACAGCGGAAATTGACATGCCCCACGTGTTCGTCAATGAAAACAGGATCGGAGACGGGCTGATTTGCACTCGGTGGGATGGGTGGGATAACAAGGCTTCCGTCAGCCCTGACTTTTCTCGCTATCGAATCGAGTGGCTGCAATCGGAGGTGTTGGAAGGCTTTGGCCGCTACTGGCGTACCTTCGTTGAGAGCGAACAGAAGAATGACGGAGACGCGCGGCCGCCTCACGGCATATATGCAGAACTCGCCGCCGCGAAGTATCCGTCGCTGCACGAGATGCTGTCCACGCACGGCGGGCTGTTCGCACGGCTGATTGCCCAAGTGCTGCAGACGGAATTCATCGGGTACCTTGTTCCTGAGGAGCCCCGCGTTTCCGATGAAGCGCCATGGTTTCTCTATTCAATGACCGAGGTTGAAGCTACTCGCGATACCGTTGTTGTGCAAGGCCGGTGCTTTTCGCTCAAGGCGTAGTTTGAGGTGTGGTCACTCGAGGTGCTGACTGGCCGGCGCGAATGTCTCCAACGGGCCCGCTAGCGTCCCTCGCCGTGGGGCAGAATCCGGCCAGCAGCGGGCATCGACGCAATGTCCCGTATCTTCAACGAAACCCCAATTAGCATGATCGCCTCGTATAAAAAGCAGTCCAACCAAATGGCCTTCGCCCTCACCGCTATCCTTGTAGCGATTGTGGTGTTGGTCCTTTTGCAGGGCCGCCAGACCAACATCAGCAAACTGTTGGCCTTAGCGGGTGGAGTCTGCTTTTATTGGTCTTGCTGGGCACTTATCAAAGCGAAGGGCCGGACAGGTTGGTGGCTTCTGGCGCCCATTTTGCTCAATTGGGTAGGGGCGCTCATCATTTTTTGCATGAAAGATTTGGCGCCCGAAGATGCCCAGAGCCAAGGAATTTTGGTTCCGGGCGAAGAAGCGTTGCCGGACTGGGCACGGACAAAATAGCGAATCTGCGAAGGTCGCCTAGCGCCCTCTGGAGCCGACCACGGTGAGGCAGAATCCGGCCAAGAGCAGCCAGCAGGACAATCGAAAGCAGACGCTCAACGTGCTAATTCAGCGGGCATTGTTGGCAATCCGCTGCAATGAATTGATGGGCTGAATTGCTTCACTTCGAGTCCCGAACTGGAAATTTTTCCAGAATAGCCCGGCACGAATTGATGATCCCTGGCAAGTGAGACTGATCAATCTCATCTTCGTATTCATGAGTTTCTTTGAAGTGATCTGGCGTGATCGATAGCTTCACATCAATGTGGCCATTGGTAGAAGCCGAGAGTTCAACCGCAAGGTAAGGCTCAATACACTGCAGCTCAGCCTTGCCACTTAGTGATGAGTACATTCGTTCGCAGCCACTAAGCAAACCTGCCAATTCATCAAGACGGACGCAAGAATCGTTTTGAATCCGAACGGCAGAATGTGGATAGATGCAATAGGCCGTCACGCTAAGCCAGTTTCCATCCCAGTAGTCTGTTGCGTCAGGGAACTGACGACCGTGAATCCACATACGCAGACCGCAGATCTTTAGATCTGCATCACCAAGCTGTTCAAGTTCTCTAAAATTCATGTGGAAAAGGCCGCCCGTTGGAGTTGACAGGTTACCAAGGGACGCTCGGCTTAGCCAAGTTTCAACTAGGCAAACGATAACTTTTCAGTGGGTAGGTAGTGAATCAATGACAGCTTTGTGTTGTCCTACGTCGACTCCGGGCCCGCTAGCGTCCCTCGCCGTGGGGCAGAATCCGGCCAAGAGCTGTCACTGGTGACAAAAAACAGTCGCGCGCCCGACGACTTAAGGGGCCAGCGAGCGCTCAATCGCGGTCATGACTAAATGCCTCTGGTGCGCCAACTTTGAGCCAAGCAGTGTGAGACATGCCGTAGTAGTAGAGCAGGCCTTTTCCTAGCTGCTCTTTAGCTTGTGATAGCCCTGTTTCCCGGTAGCATCGCCTCAGGCTTTCCACCTCCGCATTGAACGCAGTTTCCTCCAAAAGTGAGGGAGTCCTACGCATAGGAAAGTTGACCGTGGGAAGTTTGTTCAGCATGGTCACGATGTCTTGCAAGAGTGAGTGCTGAACCTCGATTTCTTCCGTCAGTGGCTCTCCGCAGGCAGCAAGGGCAAGGCTCATTACTTCCTTACCATGCGGCAGGCTCTCTGCTCTGGAGCGAAGGTGGGGGATATAGCTAGCCCTCGGGGCAAGTGCCGATAACCAGGCTCCCCAGTTAGCCTCGCGCCAACCAAATGAAAACAGCAGATCCTGAAGCAGTTCATCGTTTAGTGAACACATCCCCCTGCGGCAGCAGTAGAACAACTCAAGCGGCTCGCATAAGACTGCGGGGTAATCATCAAAATATTTTCTGTATCCCTCGCCGGTGACCTTCATGGACTGCAGCAGACCTAGGATTCGGCCATTGCCTAGCCTCAAGTAGAGCATCTGTTCGGTACTCTGCAATAGATGAAGACTGTCAGTGGAGTAGTAGTAAGGGCGACGCATCTAGCAAGTCTGGCCGTGAACAATGATTGCTTGGGGAAATGGTGGCGCTAGACAGCTTTGGGCCCGTTGAAGACATTCGTTCGACCATGGAGCAGGCGTTAATTCTCCATTAGTCTGCATCAATGCGGCGTTTGTCGAATGCGCTGAAGGACGTCAGAAAACGCAACTCCAAGTTGCATGCGCTTAGCACCTAGCAAATACTGAGGGAAGCTCTCGCACCTAGCTTGGTAGGCGCGGTCGCCATCCTTTTTCAGATGAATGTAAAAGTCCCGCTTGGTGCTTCCGTAGAGGTTCTTTGACCAAGCATCGAGGGACTCACGTCGATTCGGGCTACCTGCTGCCTTTTGTTCAAGCCATCGTTGCCACCGGGATTCAATCTCGACAACCACAGCACTGTTACGCGCTCGCCAATCTTCTACGGCGGCGCTGTTCGCAGGGGAATAGGCAGGGAAGTCTCTCGCGCAAATATCTCTCATGGCCTGCACCTGCTGAATTTCGCCATAGAGCCCTGCGAGATCTGCGGAGTATTGATCTGCTTCGGCATGGACAGCCAATGGGAAGGTCACTGCAAAGACAAAGCGCAAAAAAGAAGAATTCATCGAAAGTTTCACTGTTCGTCGACTACTGCCTCTCATTGCTCGTTCGCTTCGAAACCACATAAATCTGTTGTCCACAGCGCGCAGCGACGATGCTGAGTTGGCCGAGGAAGTCATGCCAGTCTGTCCATTTTGAACCGAACCCGGTTGCGCCAATGTCTCCCCACGCCTTCGGATTGCACATTGAGGCAATTCGCTCGCATGCGTGTTGCGCCATAGACGGTGTCGATGCGCGCGCGACAAGCTCTTCAGCAGAGGTAAGTACAACATGCGTCGCCAGATAGGCGCGTAGCTCCTCGACTTTGTCGAGAACTGGTTGCAGCTCAGCTATTTGAAATCTCAACATGGTGACGACGACCGGTTTGTGCGGGAATTCTGGCTACTTAGCGAAAGGCGGTGCCTGGCCGAATTTTGCCCCACGTTTAGGAATGCTAGTGGTTCCGAAGCAGGCGGCGGAAATTCTTACTTAAAAGGCAGTTGACTCACAAACCGACTCGCTTGCAGTCCGCAAAGTGCTGTTGAAAAACTAGGCCGTATTAGTCACGAAGACTCGCTTGTCCCGTCGTGGATCGCCGGGTTTGCGGCAGGCCGCAAAGCCCCCTCGGAGCGAACCAGTGTCATCCAACGCGGCCCAGCCTCCGCTTGATTTTGCCGGATACATTACGTCAGCAATTTTCAGAACTTTTACTAAGAGATCGCCGCGTGTACCCAAAGGAATACTTTTTGGAGCGGTTTCGGAATGACGAAACCGAAGACCTGTTGCAGCGCTACGCAACTGTAGACCTTGCAGATGAAGCAAAAGAGGCAATTCTTTCTTTGCTCAAATCACGCGGGATTGAAGATTCAAAGTTGCAACCGCTTGTACTGCAAGCGAGGAAGGCGGCCTATCGGCAAACCAAGGGTACAAATGAATGCGATTTCTGTGGTAGCTCCGCCAGATTTTCAGCGCTCTTGGACGAAGGGCAGCGGTTCTGCAGCAAAGCATGCCTGCGTAATGCTCGTCTATTGGAGGTATCTGAGGACATCTCAAAGGAAGAAATCCTCAGCCACGCATTGCGCATCAAGAACGGCACTTGCCCTGAATGCCAGCAAGCCACCTCTAAGATCGAAGTGCGGCGGTACTACCGTGTGTGGTCAGCGGGCATCTTCACTCAATGGACCAACCGTACGCACATTTGCTGCCATTCTTGCGGAAGGAAAACAAACTTTGGCTCGCTGGTTTTCTGCACATTGTTCGGTTGGTGGGGCCTTCCATGGGGCGTCATCATTACCCCAGCCCAAATACTCGCCAACATCACGGAGATGTTTAAGCCATTAGCTGATCCAGCACCGTCCGAGGCTCTGATACAAGCAGCGAGGCTCGATCTTGCTGCAAAGCTATACAAGAAGCGAGCTGCACAAACAAATAGCTAACTTTTCATCGCGGCGGATCGCCTTTGGCATCAGCTGCACTCTTGGGTTGAACGTCCGCTTTTAATACAAGTCAGCGGCCGCTCCTGGCCGAATTCTGCCCCACGGCGAGGGACGCTAGCGGGCCCAGACCCGCCGTTGCGAGGCACCAACCGAAAGCTGCCTTTGACCAGCTGTACGCTGCTGTTGGAAATCCTGCCGTCTGACCACTGCAAGCTATAGTTTGCTGACTTAACGCGTGCCGGGTTTCATGGAGTTTTTATACCTGGGCATTTGAACGAGTCACTCCTTGCAAACCTATGCTGCAAGCCGCCTCCAGGAGAAATTAGTGCCCAGAATATCCCGCAAGGTCCACGTTGAACTAAACCGCTGACGCGGTGGCTCGGCAAGCGCTGGGGGCCACCGCGTTTTGCCTTGTTCGGTTGTGAGCTTGCACAAGGCTGTAGAAGG
>NZ_QAIH01000263.1:0-5889 GCF_003060895.1 Acidovorax sp. HMWF029
CCATCAACGACCGGCTGGCCTACCGCCTGAATGTGGCGGTGGAAGACAAGGGCAGCTTTCGCGACCATGTGCGCGCGCAGCGGCAGGTGGTGGCCCCGGCTTTCACCTGGAAGCTCTCGCCCGACACGGTGCTCGAGTACACGGCTGAATTTTTGCGCCACACCACCCCGCTGGACCGGGGCGTGGTGGCGGTCAACAACCGCCTGGGCGCGGTGCCTGCCAGCCGCTTTTTGGGCGAGCCTGCCGATGGGGATGTGACGGTGACCAACCAGACACACCAGCTGGTGCTGTCGCACGAGTGGAACCCCGACTGGCGCAGCCGCGTGGGGCTGTCGTACCGCGAGACGGGGCTGGAGGGCTTCTCGACCGAAGCCACAGCGCTGCAGGCCAATGGCCGCACGCTGACGCGCCAGCGGCGCTTTCGCGACTACCAGTCGGACGACGTGGCGGTGCAGGCCGAGTTGCAGGGCAACCTGCGCACCGGCAGCCTGGCGCATGAGCTGCTGGTGGGGGTGGAGAGCTACCGCTTCAGCATGGATTCGGTGATGCGGCGGGTGAACCCCAGTGCCACTGCGCCCTATGCCATCGACATCTTCAACCCCGTGTACGGCCAGGCCCAGCCCACGCCGGGGCGCAACACCGACACGCTGGAAAAGCAGCGCAACACGGCGCTGTATGTGCAAGACACCCTGAAGCTGGGCGAGCAATGGCGCGTGATGGCCGGGCTGCGGGCCGACAACTATGACCAGAGCCTGCAAAACCGCATCACCAACCGCACCACGGCGCAAAGCCCCTCGGCCGTGTCGCCGCGCCTGGGCGTGAGCTGGCTGCCGCTGCAGGGTGTGACGGTGTATGCCAACGCGGGCACATCGTTCCGCCCCAACGCAGGCAGCGACGCCGCAGGCAACGCCTTTGACCCCGAAAAGGCCCGCGCCTTGGAGTTAGGCGCCAAGTGGGAAAGCGCCGACCAGCGCCTGGGCGCCACAGCCGCGCTGTTTGACATCAAAAAGCGCAATGCCCTGACCAGCGACCCACTGAACGCAGGCTTTTCGGCCGCCGCTGGCGAGGTGCGCAGCCGGGGGCTGGAGCTGGACCTGTCGGGCCGCGTGAGCGCACATTGGCGGGTGAACGCCAGCCTGGTGTTCAACGACGTGGAAGTGACCCGCGACAACACGCTGGAGGTGGGCGGCCGCCTGCTGAACGTGCCCAAGGTCAATGGCAGCGTGCTGGCGGTGTATGAAAACACCCTGGCCAACGGCCAGCGCTACGGCGTAGGCGGCGGCGTGACCCACATGGGCAAGCGCCTGGGCCAGGCCCGCACGCAGGCCGAGGCCAATGCAGGCACGGCTGCGTTTGAGCTGCCCAGCTACACCACAGCCAAGCTGATGGCGTACTGGCGCCTGAGCCCCAGGCTGAACCTGTCGCTGGACGTGGACAACGTGTTCGACAAGGTGCACTACACCAGCTCATACAGCCGCGTGTGGGTGGCGCCGGGGGCGGCGCGCACGGTCACCGTGGGTTTGCAGGCGAAGTTTTGACCCAGTGAGCCAGAACCGTTCACGCTGAGCTTGTCGAAGCGCCGCGCAGGGCTTCGCCTAGCTCAGCCCGAACGGTGAGTGAAATTCAAAGATGCCGACGCCATCGCCGCCCCAGTTTCAGCGGCAGCCATGCACGCACAGCCCTATGGATCACTGAAATGAATCATTTCTCCAACCCTCGTGCACCGCTGACCCGGCGCCGCGCCTTGCAGGCCCCCGTGGCCGCGCTGGCGGCGGGCGCCCTGCCCGCTGCCTGGGCGCAGGGCGCCCCCACCGCCTCCGCCCCAGCGCCGCTGCAGATCGTCGGCCCGTGGGAGATCAGCGGCCTGGCGCCCGCCAGCAGTGGCTATGTGTTCACCCGCATGCAGGTCACCGAAACCCTGCTGGACGCAGCAGATGACGGCCAGCCGCGGCCCGCGCTGGCGCGGCGCTGGCGCCGCTCGGCGGATGGGCTGGTGTGGCAGTTTGAGTTGCGGCCCGGGGCGCGGTTTCATGACGGCACGCCCGTAACAGCCGCCGCCGTGGTGCGCAGCCTGCAGGCGGCGCAGGTGGCGCCTGCGCTGCTGAGTCAGGCACCCGTGGAGCACATCACCACAGCCGACGAGGGTACGGTGCAGATCCGTCTGCAGCGCCCCCACACCGCCCTGCCCGCACTGCTGGCGCATTCCAGCACCATGGTGCTGGCGCCTGCCAGCTATGGGGCCGACGGCAAGGTGCGCAGCATCATCGGCAGCGGCCCCTACCGCATTGCGGTGCTGGTGCCGCCGCAGCAGGTCGAGACCGTGGTGTTTGACGCCTACGACGGCCCGCGCCCCGCCATTGCCGCCGTGCGCTACCTGGCCGCCAGCCGTGCGGAGACCCGCGCGCTGATGGCCGAGAGCGGCCAGGCCGACCTGGCCTATGGGCTGGACCCGGCCAGCCTGCGTCGGCTGCAGCGCCATGCGCAAAACCCGGCGCTGGCACGCCGCACCGCAGTGCGCATTGCATCGGTCACGCTGCCGCGCACCGTCATCGTCAAGCTCAACGCGGGCCTTCCTGCGCTGCGCGATGTGCGCGTGCGCCAGGCGCTGAGCCTGGCCATCGACCGCGCAGGCATTGCCCTGGCGCTGATGGGCGACGAGGCGCTGGCCGCCACGCAGCTGCTGCCGCCCACGCTGGGTGCGTGGCACAACCCCGACCTGCCCCCGCTGCAGCACGACCCTGAAGCCGCCGTGCGCCTGCTGCAGGCCGCAGGCTGGCAGCGCCACAGCGACGGCCTGCGCAATGCACAGGGCCAGCCGCTGCACCTGGTGATTCGCACCTTTGTGGACCGGCCCGAGCTGCCGCTGATTGCCACCGCCTTGCAGGAGCAGTGGCGGCTGGCGGGCATCGCAGTAAAGGTGAGCATCGGCAACTCGGGCGACGTGCCCCGGGGCCACCGCGATGGCAGCCTGGAGCTGGCCCTGGCCGCACGCAACTACGCGAATGTGCCTGACCCCACGGGCACGCTGGCGGGCGACTTTGCCGCACAAGGCGGCGACTGGGGCGCGATGGGCTGGCACAGCGACGCCGTGGTGCAGGCACTGAAAGAGCTGGCGCGCACCCAGCCCACGCCCGAGCGCACGCGCGCGCTGCGCCAAACGATCACGAACACCCTGCAAACGGAGCTGCCCGTGATCCCCGTGGCGTGGTACCGCCAGCATGTGGCCGTGGCCCCCCGGCTGGCGGGCGTCACGCTGGACCCGCTGGAGCGTTCTTACCGCCTGACCGGCATGGAGTGGAGCAACCCATGAACCCCTTGAATTCGAAACCCTGGGCCGCCCTGCTTGGCCGCAGGCTGGTGCAGGTGCTGGCCGTGTCGCTGCTGATCGGAACACTGTGTTTTTTGATGGTGCGCGCCCTGCCGGGCGACCTGGCCATGCGCGTGGCGGCAGGCCGCTATGGCTATGACCTGGTGAGCAACGCCGCCGCCGACGCCGTGCGCGCAGAGCTGGGGCTGGACCGCCCCGGCTGGCTGGCGCTGCTGCACTGGTGGCGCGATATGGCCACCTTCAACCTGGGCCAGTCGCTGGTGTCACAGCGCTCGGTGTGGCACGAGGTCACGCACCACCTGGGCGCCACACTGCGCCTGTCGGCCGCCGCGCTGGCCATTGCCTTTGCCGTGGGCGTGCCGCTGGGCGTGTGGGCCGGGCTGCGCCCCCAGGGCTGGGTGGACAAGGCCAGCTGGCTGATGGCCGTGGTGCTGCGCGCGCTGCCGCCGTTTTTGCTGTCGGTGCTGCTGATCCTGCTGGTGGCGGTGCAGTGGGGCGTTTTGCCTGCGGGCGGCGACGAGAGCCAGGCCAGCCTGGTGCTGCCTGCGCTCACGCTGGGGCTGGGCCTGGCCGCCGGGCTGGCGCGCGTGACCCGTGCTGCGATGCTGGAGGTGGTGGTGTCGCCCTTTTTTGAATTTGCGCGCACCAAGGGCCTGAGCGACTGGCAGGCGCTGGTGCGCCACGGCCTGCGCAACGCCGCCGTGCCGGTGACGGCCTACCTGGGCGTGCAGGCGCTGTTTCTGGTGGAGGGCGCGCTGGTGGTCGAGACGCTGTTTGCCTGGCCCGGCATCGGCCACGCGCTGGTGCACGCCGTGTTCGGGCGCGACATCCCTGTGGTGCAGGGCACGGCCCTGTGCATGGGCGTGCTGTTTGTGGTCTTCAACCTGCTGGTCGATGCGGCGTGCCTGGCGCTGGACCCACGGCATACCCAGAAGGTGGCGAAATGAGCAGCCCCCCTGAGTCGCTGCGCGCCATCCCCCCAAAGGGGGGACGCACCCCGGTGGCCTGGCAAAGCCAGTTCCACGGGGGCGCTGAGGCAGAGCCTTCTGTCCCCCCGCGTCCTTTCGGCTGGCCTGTTCGCACCGTGCTGGGCATTACCTTGCTCGGCCTGCTGGCGCTGTTTGCCGTGCTCGGCCCCTGGCTGGTGGGCGCCAGCCCGGTGGTGCAAGACCTGCGCAACACCCTGGCGCCCCCCAGCGCCCAGCACTGGCTGGGCACCGATGTGCTGGGCCGCTCGGCACTGGCGCGGCTGGCGCATGCGGCGCAGCTCTCGTTGGGCATGGCGCTACTGGCTGCGCTGAGTGCCGCCGTGCCCGGCACGCTGCTGGGCATTGCCGCCGCATGGCGCGGCGGGCGCACCGAGCGGGCGCTGCTCATGCTGTCGGACTCGGTGCTAGCCATCCCCGGCCTGCTGCTGGTACTGCTGATTGCGGCACTGGCACCCGGCGCGCTGTGGGCGCTGTATGCGGGCCTGTCGGCGGCGCTGTGGGTCGAGTACTTTCGCGTGAGCCGCGCGGTGGCCCGGCCCGTGCTGGCGGGCGACGCGGTGCAGGCATCGCGCCTGCTGGGTTTTGGGCGCGGCTATGTGCTGCGCCGCCACCTGCTGCCCGCACTGGCGCCCACGCTGGGCACGCTGCTGGCCTTCACCACCTCGCAGGCCGTGCTGGCCTTGGCCGCGCTGGGTTTTGTGGGTGTGGGCATGCAGCCGCCCACGCCCGAGCTGGGCCTGATGATGACCGAGGCCATGCCCTACTACGAAGAAGCTCCGTGGCTCATTGCCGCGCCCACCACACTGCTGGTGTGGCTGGTGGCCGCGATGATGCTGCTCAACCCCGACCGGGAGACCGCATGAGCACGCCTTTGAAATCCGAAGCCCTGTTGACCGTGGAGGGGCTGGGCATCCAGGTGGGCGGCAAGCCGCTGCTGCGCGACATCAGCTTCACCCTGCGGCCGGGCGAGGCGCTGACCCTGGTGGGCGAAAGCGGCGCGGGCAAGTCGCTGCTGGCCCAGGCCATCATGGGCAACCTGCCGCCTGCGCTGCAGGCCACGGGCCAGATCACGCTGGATGGCACCCGCACCCGTGCCCAGGACGCCGCCGCGCGCCGCGCGCTGTGGGGCCGCAAGCTGGCGCTGCTGCCGCAGGAGCCCTCGCTGGCACTCAACCCGCTGGCCCGCGTGGCACCGCAGCTGGCCGAGGTGTACCGCCTGCTGCATCAACAACCCACCAGCGCCGCCAGCGCACAGGCTGAACAGGTGCTGAACGATGCGGGCCTGGGCGCCGCCGCCAGCCACTACCCCTGGCAACTGTCCGGCGGCATGGCCCAGCGCGCGGTGGCCGCCATCACCCTGGCCGGGGGCGCCCCGGTGCTGATGGTGGACGAGCCCACCAAGGGCCTGGACGCGCATTGGCGCGGCCGCATGGTGGAGTTGTTCCAGGGGGTGCTACAGGCGGGCGGCTGCCTGCTCACCATCACCCACGACATGCAGGTGGCCCAGGCGCTGGGCGGGCAAGTGATCGTGCTGCGCCACGGGCAGGCGGTGGAGCAAGGCGACATCCACAC
>NZ_QAIH01000263.1:5899-11221 GCF_003060895.1 Acidovorax sp. HMWF029
GGCTGCCGTTTGCCCCACCGCAGGTGGGCGAGCTGGTGGTACAGGCGCACGGCATTTCCAAAACCTACGGCGCGCAGCAGCTGTTTGCGCCCATGGACCTGCAGATCCGCAGCGGCGAGCGCGTTGCCGTGCAAGGCCCGAGCGGCACCGGCAAAAGCACGCTGGGCAATGTGCTGCTGGGCCTGGTGGCACCCGACACGGGCCGCGTGGAGCGCAGCGCCCGGCTGCGCCCGCATGCGTTTCAAAAGCTCTACCAGGACCCTGTGGGCTCGTTTGCCCCACACATCAGCCTGGCCCAGTCGCTGCGCGATGCCGCCCGCCTGCACCGCTGCGACTGGAAGGCCGTGCAGACACGCCTGGCGCAGTTGCGCGTGCCCGAGGACCTGCTGGCCCGCAAGCCCGATCAGGTGTCGGGCGGCGAGCTGCAGCGCATTGCGCTGGCGCGGGTGCTGGTAGCGCAACCGGCGCTGCTCTTTGCCGACGAACCCACCTCGCGCCTGGACCCGATCACGCAGCAGGAGGCCATCCAGGTGCTGCTGAGTGCGGTGCAAGACACCGGCGCCGCGCTGATGCTGGTGACCCACGACCCGCACCTGGCCGCCGCCGTGGGCACACGCACGCTGAAGCTTGCACAAGGCAACACGCGGGCCTGCGCTGGGTGAGGCCACGCACAAGCCCGCCCGCGTCCCCGCAAGCGGCCTTCTCCTACTCTGCCCGGGGCGCTTTTCCGTTAAGGTGGCGGGATGCATCTGAAACGACCCTACACACTTGGCGGCGGGCGCCCCGCCCTCGGCAAGGCCCTGGTGGCCGCCACCCTCGCAACACTGCTGGCGGCCTGCGGGAGCCCGCTGCAGGGAGCCCCCATGTCGCAGCCCTCTTCTCCTTCTTCCCCCCCGCCTTCTTCGTCCCACACAGCCCCGTCCCTCGCCCAGACGCTGCGGGCGTACGACTGGGATCTTGTCTCCGCTCACGATGCCCGTGGCCAGGCTGCGCCTGGCTGGCTGCTGGCGGGCCAGCGCCCGCTGCGCCTGCACTTTGAGGACCAGCAGCTGTCGGTGCAGAACCTGTGCAACGCGATGAGCGCGGGCTACAGCTTGAGCGGCCCAAGCCTGCAGGTGGGCCCGCCCATGTCCACCAAACGCGCCTGCGCCGAGCGCGACCTGATGGCGCTGGAGCAGCGTGTAGCCACCCTGCTGCCCCAGGCCCGGCGTCTTGAACTGCGGGGCGGCACAGCCACCGGCGCTGCGCAGCTGGCTGTGTGGTTTGCCGACGGCAGCCGCTGGGAGCTGATGGGCTCGCCCACACCCGCCACGCGCTATGGCTCGGCTGGTGAGCGCCAGTTTCTGGAAGTGGCCCCCGAGCGTGTGGCCTGCAATCACCCGCTGATGCCCCAGGCCCAGTGCCTGCGTGTACGCGATGTGCGCTATGCCGACAACGGCGTCCGGCAAGGAGTGGGCGAGTGGCGCATCTTCCAGGGCGAGATCGAAGGCTACCGCCACGAGCCGGGCCTGCGCAATGTGCTGCGGGTGCAGCGCTACTCGCTGGCACGCAACGGCCAGTTGCCTGCCGATGCGCCCAGCCATGTCTATGTGCTGGACCTGGTGGTAGAGACCGAACGCGTGCGCTAAGCCCCAAAATTCAAGCAAAAAAGGCCGTTACCGCGCGACCATCATGCCTTGATAGCTATCAAATAAATAGCATCACTACGGCAAGGACACTGGAACAGGCTCCACCACATCCGCCGCGGTGCGCAGAAAACGCTGCTCGAACACGCTGGCAGGCAGCGGCTGGCTCAGCAGGTAGCCCTGGACCTCGTCACAGCCCAGCAGCGCCAGTCGCCGGGACTGGTCCTCGGTTTCAACCCCTTCGGCCACCACTTTCAGGCCCAGCGAATGCCCCAGGTTGACAATGGTGGACACCAACGACAGCCCCTGCGGCCCGCAGGCCATGTTCATGGTGAACGAGCGGTCGATCTTGAGCGTGTCCACCGGCAGCCGGGCCAGGTAGCTCAGTGAAGAGAACCCGGTGCCAAAGTCGTCGATGGCGACGGTGATGCCCATCTCGCGCAGGGCGTGCAGGCTCTGGATGCTGCGCTCCACATCATCCATCACCATGCTTTCAGTGATCTCCAGCTCCAGCCCGCTGGCGGCGGCGGCGTCGTGCGCCACGGCGTCGCGCACCTCGGCAATGAAGCCCTGGTGCCGCAGCTGCAGGATGGACACGTTCACGGCCACACGCAGCGGCACCAACCCCGCCTGACGCCAGCGCAGGTTGTCGGCCAGCGCCTGCCGCAGCGCCCAGCAGCCCACGTCGTAGATGAGGCCGGTCTCCTCCAGGATAGGAATGAACTGCGCGGGCGGCACCAGGCCGCGCAGCGGGTCGTTCCAGCGGATCAGGGCTTCTGCACCCGAGATGGCGCCACTGGCAAGGTGTTGCTTGGGCTGGTAGTGCAGCACAAACTGGCCCTGCTCCAGCGCCGCGCGCAAGCGCCCCTCCAGGCTCAGCGCCTCGGCCACGCGGGTGTTCATCTCCGAGGTGTAGAAGAGCAGCCTGTCAGCCGACGCCTTGGCCTTGTTCACGGCCGCTTCGGCGTTGCGCAGCAGTGTTTCGGCATCGGCCCCATCCATGGGGTACAAGGCCACACCGGCCTTGGAAGCCATGCGCAGCTCGGTGCCTGCGACCACAAAAGGCGTGTCGAAACAGGCGCGCATAAGCAGATCCACCGCCACCGCCACAGCACCGGCATCGCGGGCTTCGGTCACAGCGATGCCGAAGCTGTTGATACCGATGCGCGCCACATCGTGCAGGTTGCCCGCTGCATGCTGCAGCCGCAATGCCACCTGCTGGAGCAGCTCATCGCCCACCTGCCGCCCCAGGGTGTCGTTGACGATGCGAAAGCGACTGATATCCACCAGCGCCACGCCCTGCAGGGCCTTGGCACCATCGCGGGGCCGCAGGTGCTGCCCGGTACGCTCCAGGAACAGCGTGCGGTTGGGCAGGCCGGTGATTTCGTCGTAGTAGGCCAGATAGTTCAGCCGATCTTCCTTGTCGAGGTGGTCCATGGCAAAGCCGATGTCACCGGCCAGCTCGTTCAGCAGCTTCATCTCGGTTTCGTCGAAAAAATCCACCTCGTCCGCGAGCAAGGCCAGCACGGCCACCACATCGCCACCGACGAGGATGGGCAGCACGGCAATGCTGGCGACGCCGCGCGCCAGCAACTCCTCGCGCAGCATCACGCGCGGGTCGTCGGTGATGTCGTCGCACACCACCGAACGCCCTGACCGGACCACCGCAGCAGCCAGGCTCTCGCCGGGTGTGGGCTCGTCGAACAGCCCCAGGCGGTCGTGGATGTTGTGCACAAAGTCGGCCTCAGCGCCCGACACCCCCACGGGAACCACCCGCCGTGCCCCGCGGTCCACTCGGCCGACCCAGGCAATGCGAAAGTGGCCGTAGTCCACGGCAATGCGGGAGGCCTCGCGGAACAACTCGTCGTGCTGGCGCACGCGCACGATGAGCGTGTTGATGCCGCTGAGCATGGCGTACACACGGTTGAGCCGCTTGATCTTGCGCTCGGCCTCACGCCTCTCGGTGATGTCTTCGCCCAGGCAGGCCACGCCCGTCACCTGCCCACCCACCGAGCGCAGCACGGTGTTGTTCCAGTGCACCAGGCGCCGCGCGCCCGAGCGGGTGAGGATTTCGCTGTCGTAGTGCCAGGCCGAGGGCCGGTCGGCCAGAAGATCGGCAAACACATCGCGCACATGGGCCGTCTCGGGAGGAACGAACAGCTCGAACCAGTTGCCGCCAGACACCTCCTCGCGCTGCCAGCCCGTCAGGCTCAGAAGATAGTCGTTGCAATAGGTGATCTGCCCCGTGCAGTCGAGCATCAGCGAGATCATCTCGACCTTGTCGAGCATGGTGTTGAAGCGCCTATCGCTTTCGCGCAGTTGATCCTCGGCGCGTTTTTCCTTGGTGACGTCCTGGATGGTGTTGAACCAGCGGTCCACCTCGCCCCGGCCCTGGTCGTCGTCCAGTGGCTCCATCACCTGCCGCAGGTATTGCAGATCACCTGCCGAGTTCAGCACGCGGTAGGTAAAGTCCACGCGGATCTTCTGGCGTGCAGCCTGCAGCGCATGGTCGCGAAACGTGCCACGGTCATGGGGGTGCACCAGTGCCAGCCACTCTCGTGCGGAGCGGGGCAAAGCGTCGGCAGGCAAACCCAGGATGTCAGGCAAGGTGTCTTGCCAGCTTTCAAACGTGCCATCGGGCCCGCTGATCACATGGGTGATCTTGGCCAGGGCCTGGGCCCGGCGCAGGCTGTCCTTGCTGGCATGCAGCTCGTCCATGGCGCGCTGGCGCTCGAAAACCTCCACCTGAAGCTGCTCTGCGTGCTTCTGGAGCTCCATGTACAGGCTGCCGTTTTCGTAGATGCGCCCCACTTGCGCGCCCAGGATGGCCAGGACCTTTTCGTCGTCGGCACTGAACTCCTCGGCGCCCTCCTTGTTGGCCAGGCAGATCCACCCATACGCGAGCGAGAGCGAAGTGACGGGCGCAATCAGCCCGGTATGCAGTGGCGGATAGCCCTCAGGCAGGCCGATTGCACTGGGATTGCCGCCAGGGTTGACTACCCGCTCGGAGCGGCGGGCGGCCCTCAACTGCCCCAGCAGGCCGTGGGAGACCGAGGGCAGATCCAGGGGCCGGTCTTGCGGCCCCGTGCGTTCGGGCTCAATGCCGCTGATGCAAGTGATGGCGCTGTCGCTGTGTTTGCGCACCACGCACAGGACGGCGTACTGGGCACCCACCAGCTCGCGGGCGCCCTGGCAAACGTTGGCCAGCAGCACCAGCGGGTCACGCTCTGAGGCGAGCTGCAGGTTCAGATCAGTCAGTGCGGCCAGCCGCCGGTTCATGGCCTCCAGCTCGGCCACGCTGACGGTGAGCTTGTCGGTCATGAGCTGCAGGTGGCGGGTCTGAAAGCCATGCTCCAGCGCCACCGAAGGCCGGGGCTCAATCTGGGTGAGCGCCTGCTCGATGGCGGCCAAGATGTCCTGCGGTTCGCAGGGCTTGACCAGCACCTGTGTGACCCCGCAGGCCAGTGCCAGGCTGCGGGCCTCTTGTTCGCGGTAGTGCGCGCTGTAAAAGATCACCTGCGTGGCCGACAGGTGGTGGTCGGCCCGCAGCTGGCGCACAAACTCGTAGCCATCCATCGTGGGCATCAGGATGTCGGAGATCACCAGGTCGGGCCGCTCGGCGCGCACCAGCGCCAGCGCCTGGGCGCCATCGGCGGCCTCCAGCGCCTGGTGGCCGCTGTGCCCAATGAGCGTGACC
>NZ_QAIH01000263.1:11231-25997 GCF_003060895.1 Acidovorax sp. HMWF029
TTGGCCGGGATGTCATCAACGACAAGGATCTTTGCCATGCGACGCCTGTTTTTTCGTCAACCCTTGGCGGGCAAGTTGAAAGGGAGCCCCAGAAAGGCCTCGACCTGCTGCGCGAAAGTCTCGGGCTTCAGCCGCCAGCAAGCGGTGACCTGCGGCCTCCAGCAGGTAGCTGGCCAGTTGCCGACTGGCGTCGTCGTCTTCAATGACCAAGACGGTGGCTTTGCTCATGCGCAGCGTTCCTGGAGTTCAAGAACAAAAGTGCTGCCGCGCCCTTCCTCACTGTCAAAACGCAGGGTGCCGCCCAGGGCTTCGGCGAGTTTTCGGCTCAGGTACAGCCCCAGGCCCGTGCCCTCCTGGTGACGGCGGTTGGCGCTCTCCACGCGCGAGAAGGCCTCAAAAAGGCGGGGCTGCTCTTGCCGGGCAATGCCGGGACCCGTGTCCTGCACGCGCATTTGCACGCTGCGGCCGCCATCGGGCAGAAGCTGCTCGCGCAGTAACACGTCAACCCGGCCATGTTCCGTGAACTTGATCGCGTTGCCCAGCAGATTGATGAGGATCTGGCTGAGCGCCCGCCGGTCAGTCTGCAGGGCCACTGCCTCGGGTGGTACATGCACGCCAAACGCCAGGCCCTTGCGCTGTGCCTCCAGCTCCAGGGTGGCTGACACCTCCACAATCAAGGCCTTGCAGTCCACGGATTCCAGGTTCAGCGTTACCTTGTTGGCGCCGAACTTGGCCACGTCCAGCAGGTCATTGATGAGAGAGAGCAGGTGCTTGGCGCCCGTCTGCACAATGCGCAGCTGCTTTTCCTGCTCGGCGTTGAGCGGGCCGGGCAGCTTCATGAGCAACGTGCCTGTGAAGCCGATGATGGCGTTGAGCGGCGTGCGCAGTTCATGTGACATGCTTGCTAGAAAGCGATCTTTGACGAGCGCGGCGTTCTCCAGCTCCAGGTTCTTGTCGCGCAGCACCTGCTCGATGCGCTTGCGCTCGGTCACATCGCGAATGGCGCTGAAGACAAACAGTCCCTCCTCCGTCTCCAGCGGGCTCAGGCTGATCTCCACCGGAAACTCGCCCCGGTCCTTGTGCAGGCCATGCAAATCCAGCCCCGCCTCCATGGTGCGCATGCGTGGCAGACCCAAAAAACCGCTGCGGTGGCTCAGGTGGGCAACCCGGTAGCGATGGGGCAACAAAACTTCCACCGCCTGGCCCAACAATTCGGCACGTGGGTATCCAAACAGGCGCTCAGCGTGCGAATTGACAAGCACGATGCGCCCCGTCACGTTGACCATCACGATCGCATCAGGTGTGGATTCAAGCAGGCCACGAAAACGTGCATCCAGCAGCTTGGCGTCGCGCTGCACATTGAGCTGCGTGACATCCTTGGTGCTGGAGAGGTAGTGCAACAGTCGCCCCTCCTCATCACACACCGCCTTGGTAGACACGTTGACGTGCACCAGCGAGCCATCTTTGCGCCGCCGCACAGACTCGTGGACCACCGAGCTGGCGCACAAGGCCTCAGCCCGCATGCGCGCCTCTTCCTGCACCCGGTCTGGGGGGACGATCAGATCCAGCACCGAGCGCCCCAGCACCTCAGCCTGCAGGTAGCCAAAGATCGCCTCAGCGGCGGGGTTCCAGCTAAGCACACAGCCATCCGGCGACAACACCAGCAGTGCATCGGGGTTTTGCTCCCAGTACGCGGCAGAACAGTCAGATGCCATGCAGACCTCTTGCTTGGTGTGGAGCCCTGCGCTCCCGGCGCTTCCATGCTTGCCAAGGGTTGCAGATATGGAGCAACTCCCTGCCCACGCACAAGCGTCAAACCATGTTAGGTGCAACAGCAGAAAACACCAACACAGAAATGCAAGCAATATGGCGCAACCCAGCGTCAGGGCGCAACACAGCGCCGCCACGGAGAAAAGCCCCTGCCGTAACAAGGGCCTCCATTCCAGCTGGTGTACCGACAACCCGAATGGCAAGACAAGTGCTGAGGCTGCACCCAGTCAGATCCGCCGAATCGGAGAATTCAGCGGTGCGTGAGGAGTCTGGTTGCCGCAGGCGCCCGGCGCACCGCCTATTTCACTGATTCGGTGGGCAAGGACCCTCGGGAACCCACACGCACCTGATGCGTCCATTGGTCAATGGCCGCCACCACCGCTGGGGCCTTGGCAAACCCATCGACCAGACGCGTCACACGCCCGCTCTCCCACCCCAAAAGCGCAGGAAAGCTGGATATGCCCCAATGGCGCACTTGCGCAAATTCTTCATGGGTCGCCTGCCGGGTAGCCTCGGCTTGGAAGCACTCCTCAAGCCCTTCGGCGGCAAACCCCTGGATCCGCAGAGCCTGGTCCACAACGTTCAACAGCACCGCAGCATCGGTGGTGTCCAGGCCATCGGCATAGAAGGCCTTCTGCAGTGCCCGAAACACGGCCAAAAGATCCGCACCTGGCTCGGCAAGCCGCGCAGCAACTACTGCGCGGCACACTGGCTCGGTGTCATACACGAAGCCTTGCCGAGCCATCAGGGCATCGCGGTTGAAAGGTAGGCCGGTTGCCGCCTCTACCTTTGCCCAATGGAAAAGCCGAAAGCGTTTGCCAGCATCGTCCAAGACTTCGGTCCCCCCGGCACGCAACCCGCCTGTGACGATTTCAAGCCGCACACCGGGTCGCTGCGCCAGTGCCGTCGACAGCTCCAGCCCGAAACCGTAACACCAGGAACACATGGGGTCTCCCACATAGACCAGACTGGGTGGAGTAGTGTTCGCTTGGGTCATTGGCGCTCCGCCACTCGGCGTCCGAAGGAGGTTCCGTAGGCCGCAGGGCGCGCCAGAAGGACAGGGTCTGCGGAGGGCTCAATTCCATCAGGCAGGGCAAGAGGATTGAACAAGACCAGCTCGCAGCTGGAAGCCTCGGCCAAGCTGTGAATCACCAAACGCCCAGCGGTCACTTGCCGACGCAGATCTGGCCATGCACGGGTAGGGTCATTGGGGTCGTCCTCCGCTTCCGCCAACTGCACCTGAAACCGGAACGACGCAGGCCCCTTGGATAGGCGCTCTTTCAGCTCTGCCTCGAGAAAGTCGTCTGGAAGCTTTGCACTCTGGTCTTCGCTCAGGCGCTGCTCTCCGGCATCCGGATCAAAACGCCAACGCACGAAGCGGCGCTGATTGTCCGGGGAGCGGAGCACGAACGCGTTTATCCCCCAATAGGGCGTTGTAACGTAGCTCGCAGGGGCAGCGCGTTCGGCCAGGTATTTTCCCTGTCGCAATGACTCAGGATGGGCATCGTTGAATGCCTTCAGACGCTCAGGATCGGGTTTGCCGGTCGCCGGATCTGGAACCCGCGCCCGAACAAAAGGCGCAAAGTCAGCGGGGTCCTTCACAAAGTACACCGGAGCAGAGAGATTGGCCTGCATCCACACGGTCCCATCAGGCAAATCAAGCTTGAGCGAAAGTCCCCTCGTGGAACGGCTCTTGTCCGAGGCACGGGGATTGCCTCCCCCAACGGAGAATCGAACCATCGCTGGCAGGGGAGTCCCCGAGAAGGCTATCGCCTTGCTCAGCGCCTGTCCCTCGGCCGTTCCAGTAAAGACACCCTTGGCGCAGAGCCCCTTGGACTGCGTTCGGCGCATGCCAGCGTGTTTGCCAAACAGCGCCTCCAGCGCATCCACGGAATCCGCCACTGGCTGGGCCACCGTGTGCATTGGCAGAGCCGCAGCGGAGGCAAGCAACGCGAAATAGATGTACTTAAGTGCTTTCATGTTCAATCCAATCGCAGGCTTTGTTCCATCGTGAAGCACTGATCCCATATGTACACATCAAACGCAGCGAGACGCGAAGCCCACTTCGGTGTCAAGGTATTCACACACTGCGCGGCCACACGGTCGATGTAGTTGTCAAAGACCGCCCAGGGATTGGACTTGTCGCGCCCGTCCATGCCTTCACCCAAAGCCGTCGTCTGCAGCGCCTTCCCCGCTGCCGCCTTGAGGTCTTGCAGGAACTCGTGCTGCGCCACCACATCCGCCTTGGTGCCAGCCCTGGCCACGTGGCCGGACACCAGCCAGTCGAAGTCCATGGACTTGATCTTCTCAACCTGGGCGAAGTAACCGGGGATGTCCTGCGCCAGTGCCAGACGCCGCCATGGCATCCATCCGGGGAAGATCACATCCACCACCATCAGCGTGCGCTGCTCGGGGGCCCGTATGAAGATATTGCCCGGCTCATGGCCGTTGCCGTGGTAGGACAGCTCCAGGCGCTGTCCGCCAACTTTGAGCGTGTACTTGTCACGGAAGGTGACGCCGGGCAGCGGGCGCCTGGGGTCTGCCGCGCGCGCAAGAATGGCCCGGGTTTCCTCATGCGCAATGATCACCGGCTTTTTCGGCAGTGTGGCCAGCAGATCCCCGGCAGCACCGATATGGTCGGCGTGCGCGTGGCTGTATATGATGTGGGTGACAGGCTTGCCCGTTACTTCGCGGATCGCTTTGGGGATGTATGCGGCCAGCGGTGGCGGCACATCGGCCAGCACCACCCCCTTGTCGTGCACCATGAACATCGCCTGGTAGACATTCTCAGTCACCATGTACAAGCCACGGCCCAGCTCCTGGATCCGGTAGCCCTTGGCCGGATCGATGGCTGGCCCTTTGGAGGACTCGGGGATATCCATGTACTTGCCCGTGCGCGCCCCAATGGTCGCGATCTCGGGCATGCCGTGATATGCCTCCGAAGCAGCGCAACCGGGAGCCTTGCACTCTTCATGAGCGAATGCACTTTCAGGCCAGCACAGCATCAGCACGACGGCACCGCCCAGCGCAAGCGCGTTCAATGAAAGGAGAAGGGGTTTGGGGAAATGTCGAAAGATGTTCATGTCAATCCCGGATGTCGTAGTGAAAGACCTTGGAGACGATCTGCCAGCGCCCGTCCAGCCAGAGCAGCGTGAGCAGGTCGATGAAGTGCTTTGGAGCGATGGAGCACTGCAGCCTTGCCAGCGCCGTCACGGGGCCAACCAGTTCGATGGACAGCACGCGGTCGGTGCGCGGCTGGCCGCTCGCTGCTGGTGCGGGCCGTGCATCCACCACCGGGAAGTACTCGTTCATGCGCCAGAAGATGGGTTTTTCTCCCACCGCCGTGGCGTACAGGGCCTGCGGATGAAAGACCTTGGCCAGGCGCCCCGTGTCGCTGTGGTAGAGCCCATCGAGGTACAGCTCCAGTACCGCATGGATGGCTGCAAAGTCGGCAGCGGTGCTGTTCATTGCGCGCCACCCTTCTTTGCCCGCTCGCGAAGCACGGTCACGGTCTCACCCGCGATCCCCCAGTGGTCGGTGTCTACTTCTTCGATCACAACGAAGGTGGTGGCAGGGCTTTTGTCCAGCACTCGCACGACCAGATCTGTCGCGCCGCGAATCAACTGCGCCTTTTGCTCACGCGATGCACCCTCGCGGGTGATCTGGATTTTGATGTAGGGCATGGGAGTGCTCCTCAGGCAGCAAGGCCTTCGGTCTGCATCGCGGCCTTGACTTGGGGGCGGGCCGCCACACGCGCCATGAAGCTGCCGATGTGCTGCAAATCGCCCAGGTCAATCTGCACGAACTTCGCCCAGCCGAGCACCACAAACAGATAGGCATCGGCGGCAGTGAAGGCGTCGCCCGTAAGGTAGCTCTTGCCCGCCAGTTGCCCGTCAAGCCAGACCAGTTTTTTGTACAGCACCGCAGCCAATGCCTTCTTGGCGGTGGCATCCACATCGCTGTGGAACAGCGGCGTGAAGGACTTGTGCAACTCGGCCGTCACGTAGTTTTGCCACTCCATGACCCTGTACCGCTCCAGGCTGCCTGCAGGCGGCATCAGGGTGTGGTCCCCCGCACGGTCAGCCACGAACTGGGCGACCACAGGCCCTTCGGTGATCCGTGTCCCGTCCGGGAGTTCGATGACCGGCACCTGGCCTTTAGGACTGATGGCGTAGAAGTCACCTCCGCCACTGGTGGTGTGCTTGCCAGTGTCAACCTTCTCCAGCGTGAAGGGCGTGCCGGTCTCGCGCAGAAGAATGTGCGTTGCGAGTGAGCATGCGCCGGGAGAGTAATAAAGCTTGATCGAGGTCTGCATAGTGGGACTCCTTGTGTCCTGGGTTGGTGATGCAGTGACTTTATTTGCGATGCAATTAGCAATAAACTAGGTTTATTTCAAATCACTAATTACACAGAAATCAATAATGAACCGGCAATTCGACAACCTTCGCCTCGGCAGCATCGAGTTGTTCTGCCTTACGGCGCAGCACCAGGGGTTCACAGCGGCGGCCAAGGCCACGGGCCTCACGGCGGCGGCAGTCAGCCGGTCGGTAGCGCGGCTGGAAGAGCATCTGGGCGTGCGCCTGCTCGTGCGCACCACCCGCCAGGTGCGCCTGACGGAAGTCGGGCAGCGCTACTACGACCAGTGCCGCCAGGCGCTCACACAACTGAGCGATGCCGAGCGCGAGGCATCGGGCCAGCAGCTCAAGCCCGCCGGCCTGGTGCGGATGAGCCTGCCCACCTCGTACGGGCACCATCGCGTGCTGCCGCTGCTGCCCGCCTTCAGCAAGAAGTACCCCGACATCGAGATTGAGCTACAGCTGTCCAACCGCAACGTGGACTTCACCGAAGAAGGTTTCGATCTGGCCATCCGGGGCCGCGCGCCACCCGATTCCAGCCTGGTGGCCCGCAAGCTGGAGGACGCCGCCCTGGTGGTGGTCGCGGCCCCTGCCTACCTCAAACGCCACCACGCACCGCAGGAGCTCGAGGAGCTGGAGCAGCATGAATGTGTGCAGTTTGTGCTGCCCAGCAGTGGTCAGGTGGTGCCCTGGCTGTTGTTGCGCGACGGCCAGCCCATCGATTGGCCGACCCAAGGCAAGCTGCGATGTGCCGACGACATTCTGGGTCAGGTCACGCTGGCCCGCGCGGGCGCCGGGCTGGTGCAGACGTATCGCTTTCTGGTCGAGGATGATCTGCGCAGCGGCCAACTTGTCGAGGTGCTGACCGAGCACGCGGGCGCATCACGGCCATTTTCTCTGATCTACCCGGGCAACCGGCACATGCCCTTGCGTGTGCGGGTGCTGATCGACTACCTGGTGCATGCGCTGGGACGCTGAGCCACTGGAATTTGGTGAGCGGCCCCCCGTAGAACCTGGCGCAGCCCGGGCAAAGAAAAACCCTGGTCCGATCAACGCACCAGGGTTCTTGTCAAAACCATCCAGGCTTCTTCGGGACGCACTGAACACCCCGAAATGAACATCCTGCAATGGGCATCCCGAAAGCCCGGGGAGCACAACTACATGTTGTCGATCATGACCTGCCCAAAGCCCGAGCAGCTGACCTGCGTGGCGCCATCCATCAGACGCGCAAAGTCGTAGGTCACCTTCTTGGAGGCAATCGCCTTCTCCAGCGAGCTGATGATCAGGTTGGCAGCGGTGGTCCAGCCCATGTGGCGCAGCATCATCTCGGCCGAGAGGATTTCGGAGCCAGGGTTCACGTAGTCCTTGCCAGCGTACTTGGGAGCCGTGCCGTGGGTGGCTTCAAAGCAAGCCACCGAGTCGGACATGTTGGCGCCGGGCGCAATGCCAATGCCGCCCACCTGGGCTGCCAGTGCGTCGGAGATGTAGTCGCCGTTGAGGTTGAGCGTTGCCACCACCGAATACTCGGCTGGGCGCAGCAAAATCTGCTGCAGGAAGGCGTCGGCGATGCTGTCCTTGATGGTGATGTCCTTGCCCGTTTTCGGGTTCTTGAGCTTGCACCAGGGGCCGCCGTCGATCAGCTCGGCGCCGAATTCCTTCTGCGCCAGCGCATAGGCCCAGTCGCGGAAGCCGCCTTCGGTGAACTTCATGATGTTGCCCTTGTGCACGATGGTCACGCTGGGCTTGTCGTTATCGATGGCGTACTGGATGGCCTTGCGCACCAAGCGCTCCGTGCCCTCAATGGAGACGGGCTTGACACCCAGGCCTGAGGTGTTGGGGAAGCGGATCTTCTTCACACCCATCTCGTCCTGCAGGAACTTGATGAGTTTCCTCGCCTTGTCGGACTCTGCTTCGAATTCGATGCCAGCATAGATGTCTTCAGAGTTCTCACGGAAGATCACCATGTTGGTCTTCTCGGGCTCTTTCAGCGGCGAGGGCACGCCCTTGAAATACTGCACCGGGCGCAGGCAGACATACAGATCCAGCTCCTGGCGCAGCGCCACGTTCAACGAGCGAATACCGCCGCCCACGGGCGTGGTCAGTGGCCCCTTGATCGACACCACGTACTCGCGCAGTACCTGCAGGGTCTCCTCGGGAAGCCACACGTCAGGGCCATACACCTTCGTTGATTTTTCACCGGCATAGACCTCCATCCAGTGGATCTTCTTCTTGCCGCCATAGGCCTTGGCCACTGCTGCGTCCACCACCTTGATCATCACCGGCGTGATATCCAGGCCCGTTCCGTCGCCTTCGATGAAAGGGATGATGGGCTCGTCCGGCACGTTCAGCGACATGTCGGCATTGACGGTGATTTTCTGGCCTGCAGCTGGCACGACGATGTGCTGATAGGTGGTCATGGGGGGGAAGTCTCCGATGTGCGCCGAATGGGGTCCGGGCTGTGAAGGGGCAAAGCAAGGAAAACGGTAAAAAGAAACACCGCGAAGAACCTGGGGCGGTGTGGTTTCAAACCATTCTAATGACAAAATTTTTCGCCCAAGCACCTGTCAACGCGCCGGGCGCTGCTATCGTTGCGAGTGGAGCCGTGCAGTTACCGCACGGCCCTTCAACCTTCGTTCACACTGGAAACGGCATATATGAAAAAACTCCTCGCTGTCCTCGTGGCCGGTCTGTTCACTGCTGGTGCTTTTGCACAGGCACCCGCAGCCGCCCCCGCCACCACCGCGCCCGCTGCGGCCCCAATGAAGGCCCAGTCTGCAGCCCCTACCACCAAGAAGGCTGCCAAGAAGAAGACCTCCAAAAAGGTCGCCAAGAAGAAGACCACCCACAAGGCCGCCTGAAGCAGGCAGGAAAGTTCGGGCTCTTTCTATCGGGCCCGAGGTCTGCACTGGTTCAAAATCGCCCGCATCTGCGGGCGTTTTCTTTGGTGCTGCGCCCCTGCGCAAACAGCCAGAACTCTCCGCGCACCGCGCAGTACGTCCCTGGCGCAGCCCGTCGGTTTTTGCCCTGTTCCTTGTTGAATCGAAAGTTCTGCCCATGACCACCTCACGCGCAACCCCTGCCCTCTCGTTTGAAGCCCCGCGCAAGGCCACTGGCTTGCAACGCATTGCCCGACGCACCGCTGGGCTCCGGGATGCTTTGTGGGTAGCGTGTTCGCTGGTGGTTCTCGCTGGCGTCGCGACGGCCCAGGAAGGCCCCCAGCTGAACCTGCAGCGCGTGGAGCTGACCGCTGGCATGCACCGCATCGACGCCCAGGTGGCCGCCTCCCCCCAGGAGCGCCAGACGGGGCTCATGCACCGCAAGGACATGCCCCAGCACGAGGGCATGCTGTTTGTGTTTGAACAACCCGCGCAGCAGTGCTTCTGGATGAAAAACACGCTGCTGCCGCTCACGGCTGCGTTTGTGGATGACGACGGCACCATCGTCAACCTGGTGGACATGAAGCCCCAGACGCTGGACTCGCACTGCTCGGTCAAGCCGGTGCGTTATGTGCTGGAAATGAACCAGGGGTGGTTTGCCAAAAAGAACATCAAGGCAGGCGCCAAACTAGCCGGAGCCCCCTTCAGCCGCAAGTGACGCGAGGGCTGCGCGTGCCGTCCACCAACACCAAAATACTATTATTTTGATAGCAAATATCGCTTGATGGGCGCGCGCAAGCAGCCTGAAAAGCTTTGAAAAACCCACAAAAAAACGGCCCTCGGGCCGTTTTTTTGCGGCTACAGCCACCAGGGTCAACCCCGGCAGCCGTGCGCTGCGCATCAAGCGAAGTTGGCCTCGGCAAACTTCCAGTTCACCAGCTTGTCGAGGAAGGTCTCGACAAACTTGGGACGCATGTTGCGGTAGTCAATGTAGTAGGCGTGTTCCCACACGTCCACCGTCAGCAGCGCCTTGTCAGCGGTGGTCAGGGGCGTGCCTGCAGCGCCGGTGTTGACGATGTCCACGCTGCCGTCGGCCTTCTTCACCAGCCAGGTCCAGCCCGAACCGAAGTTGCCCACGGCAGACTTCACGAAGGCTTCCTTGAACGCGGCGTAGCTGCCCCACTTGGCGTTGATGGCGGCAGCCAGCGCGCCCGAAGGCTCACCGCCACCCTGGGGGGCCATGCAGCTCCAGAAGAAGGTGTGGTTCCAGATCTGCGCAGCGTTGTTGTAGATGCCGCCGCTCGACTTCTTGACGATCTCTTCGAGCGTCATGGATTCGAACTCGGTGCCCTTTTGCAGGTTGTTGAGGTTCACCACATAGGCATTGTGGTGCTTGCCGTGGTGGAATTCCAGCGTTTCCTGGCTGTAGTGCGGTGCCAGGGCGTCAATGGCGTAGGGCAGCGGGGGAAGGGTGTGTTCCATGGTGGTATTTCCTCGTGGTTTGAAATTCTGGGATGCCGCCTGCAACGCGGGCTTTCCTGAGCAATGCAGTCGGACACAGCGCGAGGGGGCATTGTAGGAACATCAGGTGACCTGTGCAGGATCAGGGAGACCTCGACGTGCACAAGAGGCCTGAAAAACTGCCGCCTCAGCTTGCCCCCCCACTCACAACAGATCACAACAGGCGTGGCTGCGCGGCTACGGTCACATCCACCACACCGTCGGCCAACGTGGCGCGCAGGGCATCGCCAGGGTGTGCCTGTTGCACGCTAGTCACCGCCCGCCCGCCCGTGTCGGTCAGCAGGGCATAACCGCGCTGCAGCACCAGGCGCGGGTCCAGCAGGTCCATGCGCAGGGCTGCGCGCTCCAGCCGCTCGGTGTGCTGCGCCACGCAACGTTGCATCTTTTGAGGAAAACTGGCCTCCGTCGCCTGCTGGTATTGGCTTAACCGCTGCAGTTTTAGAAGCACACCGTGGCGCATGCGCTGCGCCAGGCGGGCCAACTGCAATTGCTCGCGCGCCACCAGGCCCGATGGGCGGCCAAGCCGCGCGGCAGCCTGGTCCAGCCGCTGGTGGCGCGCATCGAACTGGCGCTCCACTGCATCGGCCAAGCGCCCAGCCAACAAGCCCAGGGCACCCAGCCACACCTCGCGCGGTTGGGCTACCAACTCGGCCGCCGCAGTGGGCGTGGGTGCGCGCAGATCGGCACAGAAGTCGGCGATGGTGAAGTCGGTCTCATGCCCCACACCGCTGATGAGCGGCACCGGGCTTTGCGCGATGGTACGGGCCAGTCGCTCGTCGTTGAAGGCCCACAGGTCCTCGATGGAGCCACCACCGCGCACAAGCAGGATCACGTCCACCGGCGGATTTTGGACCCCATCGGTCCCTTGGGCGCGCTCCGCTTGCGCAAGCAGATACATTTTTGATAGCGCCGCCACCAGCGATGCCGGGGCGGCCGCCCCCTGCACCAGCGCAGGCACCAGCACCACGGGGATGTGGGGCACACGGCGGCGCAGCGCGGTGACCACGTCGTGCAGCGCCGCCGCTCCGGGCGATGTGACCAGGCCAATGGCGCGTGGCAGCAGAGGCAGTGCACGCTTGCGGGCGGTATCGAACAGGCCCTCGGCATCGAGCCGGGCCTTGAGAAGCAGGAACTGCTCGAACAATGCGCCCTGCCCGGCCCGCTGCATGCTTTCGACGATGAACTGCAGGTCACCGCGCGCCTCGTACACCCCGAGGCGCCCGCGCACTTCCACCAATTCGCCATCGCGCGGCGAAAAGTCAAGCAGGCTGGCGGCGCGGCGAAACATGGCGCAGCGCAGCTGGCCGTTGGCGTCTTTGATCGAGAAATAACAATGCCCGCTGGATGCGCGCGAGAAGCCCGTTATCTCGCCGCGCACGGCGACAGGGTTGAAGCGAGCCTCCAGAGCATCAGCAATGGCGCGGCACAGCGCACCAACCTCCCACACAAGCGGCGCCACGCCTGGGTTTGTGCGCTCAGACATGAGAAACGGCGGGCGTTTGCGCGATGCTCACGGTGCAAGTACTCCACAGAAACCTGTCAGCGACAGAGCACAAAGAGTCATAACTAAAAACCGCCCGCAAAACACCAGAGCACGTGCAAGTCATTGATTTATAAAGATAATTCATTGCGCAATTTTTCATCAATCTGTTGTAACCACGGCGTGGAGCCACTTTGCGAGGCCCGAAACAGGGGTTGCCCACAAAGTTATCCACAGATTTTGTGGGTGAGCGGAACCGCGGGCGACACACACGGGAACGTAACGGTTTGTGATATCAAGAGCGTTTTCATAGGCTTTGCGGGGCAACCATTCGGGCACAGAAGCAAACAGTCGCACTCGTTGTTGCCCGCCTTGTCCAGGTCACCAGCCTGGCCCGCGGCGGGCGCCTGGATTGCGACTGTTTGCAGCTTTGCGGGCGCCAAGGAAAGGCCATAAACGCGCTCCAGCCCCCCCGCAAGCTGGGCCATAATCGCCGATTGCTTTCATCTGCGCGGAGAGAGATTTGCTGTCCATCATACAAGCCGCAGGCTGGCCGATCTGGCCCCTGATTGCGTGTTCCGTCCTGGGACTGGCGCTGATTTTCGAACGTTTCGTGGCCCTGAAAACCGCCCGTGTCGCGCCGCCCAAATTGCTCGATGAAGCCATCACGGTATCGTCCAAGGCCCTGCCCACTCCCGACGTGGTGAACCAGCTGGCACAGAACTCGGCCCTGGGCGAAGTGCTGGCCAGCGGCCTGCGCACCCTCAACAGCAACCCCCTGTGCAGCGAAACCGATCTGCGTGCCGCCATGGAAGGCACCGGCCGCGCCGTGGCGCACCGGCTGGAGAAGTACCTCTCGGCCTTGGCCACCATCGCCTCGGCCGCGCCCCTGCTGGGTCTGCTGGGTACCGTCATCGGCATGATCGAGATCTTTGGCTCGCAAACAGGTGGCGGCGGTGTGGGCCAGGCCATGGGCGGCGGCAACCCGGCCCAGCTGGCACACGGCATCTCGATCGCGCTCTACAACACGGCCTTTGGCCTCATCGTGGCCATCCCGGCGCTGATCTTCTGGCGCTACTTCCGCGCCCGCGTGGATGCGTATCTGCTCACGCTGGAGCTGGCCTCTGAGCAGTTCGTGCGCCACATCCTGCGCCTGCGCAAAGCCAAGTAAAGCCAACTCAACGCCCCATGAACTTCCGCCCCCGCGCCAAGGAAGAGCCGGAGATCAACCTGATCCCGTTCATCGACGTGCTGCTGGTGATCCTCATCTTTTTGATGCTGACCACCACCTACAGCAAGTTCACCGAGCTGCAACTCACCTTGCCTGTGGCCGACGCCGAACAGCAGCGCGACCACCCCAAAGAAATCATCGTTGCTGTTGCGGCCGATGGCCGTTACGCGGTCAACAAGACCGGCGTGGACGGCAAGGGCGTGGACTCCATCGCCCAGGCCCTGCGCTCTGCGGCCTCGGCTGGCCCTGGCAGCGTTGTCATCATCAGCGCCGATGCCATGGCGCCGCACCAGTCGGTGGTCACTGTGATGGAGGCTGCGCGCCGCGTGGGCCTCACGCAGATCACGTTTGCCACCCAGTCGTCGTCCGCGTCCGCGCGCGCGGCCAGCCGCTGACAGGCATGGGCGCCCCTGGGCCACAGCCGCCCCCTTCAGCGCCCCATCCCGCTAGCCCACCCACAGGGCGCATCACGGCCGAACAAGGCCTGCAACAAATCTGGCAAAACCGGGGGCTGGCCTCTGGGGCCTTGTGGCCCCTGGCGCAGCTGTATGGCGCCTTGGTTTCGCTTCGCCGCACGCTCTATCGCTCCGGCCTGCTGCGCTCAGAGCACCCGGGCCGCCCTGTGATCGTGGTCGGCAACGTGATTGCCGGGGGCGCAGGCAAGACCCCGGTGGTCATCGAGCTGGTGAAACATCTGCAGGCACAGGGCCTGCGGGTGGGCGTGATTTCGCGCGGCTATGGCCGCAGCACCCAGGATTGCCGTGCGGTGCTGCCCGATACCCCGGCCAGCGAGGTGGGCGACGAACCCGCCCTGATCGCGCTCAGTTTTGCAAGGGGTGCCACTGTGCCGGTGTTTGTGGCACCGCGCCGTATCACCGCCGCACGCGCGCTGCTGGCCGCCCACCCCGGCACGGATGTGATCGTCTGCGACGACGGGCTGCAACACCTGGCGCTGCGGCGCGATCTGGAAGTCTGCATCTTCAATGACCAAGGTACAGGCAATGGCTGGCTGCTGCCCGCCGGGCCGTTGCGCGAACCCTGGCCACGGCACGTGGACTTTGTACTGCACGCGGGCACTACGCCGCCCCGTGGAACGTCTGCCCCGGCCTATGGACTGCAGCGTCACCTCGCGCACTGGGCGGTACGGTCCGATGGTAGCCAGGTGCCGCTGGCCCAATTGCGGGGCCAGCCCCTGCACGCCTTGGCAGCCGTGGCGCGGCCCGGCGACTTCTTTGCCATGCTGCAGGCACAGGGCCTGACACTGAAACACACTGAAGCTCTGCCGGATCACTATGATTTCAATAGCTGGAAGCGCCCAATAGACGCGCGGGAGGCCGTGATTTGCACCGAAAAAGATGCCGTCAAGCTCTGGGCCTTGCACCCCGAGGCGCTGGCCGTGCCCTTGACCGTGCAGATCGACACCCACTTTTTTGATGCGCTGGATGCGCGGCTCACGGCGCTCCTGGCGCAGGCCCGCACGACACCATTGCCCAAGCCACCGCTATCATCCCCCCCTGCCTGAATGGGCCAGTG
>NZ_QAIH01000264.1:0-6892 GCF_003060895.1 Acidovorax sp. HMWF029
ACCCAAGGTCGCGCCGCGCCCGGCCCCCATGCCCGTGGCAATTGCCGACCCGACACCCGCGCCCAATGCGCCGCTTGGAATCACCACGCCCCAGCCGCCTGCGCCGCCCATCGAAGCGCCAGTTGCGCCACCGGCGCCGCCCGCCCCACCGGCACCGCCTGCACCGCCCAAGATCGAGCTGCCGTCGAGCGACGCCGCTTACCTCAACAACCCCAAGCCCAGCTACCCCGCCATCAGCAAACGCATGGGCGAGCAGGGCAAGGTGGTACTCCGAGTGCTCATCGGCACCGATGGGACGCCGCAAAAGGTGGAAGTCAACAAGTCCAGCGGCTTTGACCGCCTGGACCGCCAGGCCCAGGAGGCTGTCATGCGCTGGCGCTTTGTGCCCGGCAAACGCAACGGCGTGCCCGAGACCATGTGGAACCTGGTCCCGGTCAACTTCGTTCTCGAATAACCAGTTCACAGTTTCAGATCACCGCTTCAGGGAGTTTTTTCATGGAATCGCAATTCGGCATCGCCAACGTATGGATCCAGGGCGACTTTGTCACCCGCGCCGTCGCCATCATCCTGCTGGCCATGTCGCTGGCCTCGTGGATCGTCATCCTCATCAAGGCGCTGGACATCATCAAGTTCAAGAAGCACACCCGCGCCGCCCAGGACTTCTGGCACAGCGAAGACTTTGCTGCGGGATTGACCAAGCTGGGCGCAGACCCCACCAACCCCTTTCGTCACCTGGCCCTGGAAGGCCGTGAAGCCACAGCCCACCACCGCAACACCAAGGCGCACCTGCACGACAGCCTGGACGTAAGCGACTGGGTAACGCGCTGCCTGCGCAACTGCATTGATGAATTCACCGCCCGCCTGCAGTCGGGCCTGGCCATCCTGGCCTCGGTGGGCTCCACCGCACCGTTCATCGGCCTGTTCGGCACCGTCTGGGGTATCTACCACGCGCTGGTGGCCATCGGCACCTCGGGCCAGTCCACCATCGACAAGGTGGCCGGCCCCATCGGCGAGGCGCTGATCATGACGGCCCTGGGCCTGGCCGTGGCCATCCCGGCCGTGCTGGGCTACAACGCGCTGGTGCGAGGCAACAAGTCCATCCTCGGCGGCCTCAACAGCTTTGCCCACGACCTGCACGCCTACTTTGTGACCGGCGCCCGCGTGAACGCCGGTGGTGAACAGGCCAAGGTGCTGCCCATCAAGAAAGGCAACTAAGCCATGGCCTTCGGAACGCAAGACGATGCCGATGATGTGATGAACGAGATCAACATGACGCCCCTGGTGGACGTCATGCTGGTGCTGCTCATCATCTTCATCATCACCGTGCCGGTGATGAAACACTCGGTGAACGTTGACCTGCCTCGGGCCACCAACCAGCCCGAGAACATCAAGCCGGAAACCGTGCGCCTGTCGGTGGCGGCCGATGGCAAGTTCTACTGGAACGAGTCGCAGGTGACGGAAGAGGAACTCTTCCCCCGCCTGCAGGCCGAGGCGGCCAAGGAACCCCAGCCGGACCTGCACATCCGGGGCGACAAGAACGTGCGCTACGAATACGTGGCGCAGGCCATGGCCGCCGCGCAGCGTGCGGGGGTCCGCAAGATCGGGTTTGTGACCGACCCGCAGTAACAGCAGCAGTAGCAGCCCCTGGCTCCGGGGTGTCTCGTCGCTCCAGCCCGGCCGGCTTTGCTTGCCGGGCTTTTTTACAGCCCGCCGCCCTGTTCCGCCGCGCCCGCGCCAACAGGCGCTGCGCAAAGTGGATCAGCGTCGGTCCCACCCGACAAAAAAAGAACAAAAAGAAACACGCAATTCGCTTGACTCGTAATTGCGAATCGTTATCATTAGCAAAACGCAATGCAATGACACAGGAAAAAACCTCCATGCAAGCCACCATGACCGCCGCCTCGCTCCTGCGTTCCGCCGCATCCGACAAGGCAGCTTCGCTCGCCCCGGTTGAAAGCGCCCACAGCGCTGAGTCTGTATCGGCTGCGGTGGACAGCAGCGCCCTGCTGCAAGGCCAGAAAGCCGTGGCCATCAGCCACAACGGCTCGGTGTACCGCCTGCAGGCCACCAAGCTGGGCAAGCTGATCCTGACCAAATAAGCGCAGCCACCCTGCTCTCTTTCTCCCCCCGGCAGCACATCCAGTGCTGCTGCCAGGCCCCAACAGTTTCATCGTGGGGCGACTCCCGGGCTTGCAACAAGCTCGCAAGGGTCGTTTTTGCCAGCCAACGGGTTCGCCCGCGTAGCCAGGCTTTTTTTCTCCCGATGGCGAATCCTGCTCCTCACCTGCCGCTCCCAGAACCCGCAGCGGCCGCACCATAAAAAAACCGGCTCTCCCGCCGGTTTTTTTGCGTGACGGGCAGGATGTGCCCACCAATCCACGCCGCCCTTACAGACCCAGGGCCGCAATCCCGGCGCGGGCGATCTGCGCGTCTTCGGTCGACTTCACGCCGCTCACGCCCACGGCACCCAGGCATTGGCCGTCCTTCATGATCGGCACGCCGCCTTCGAGCAGGCCGTCGATGGTGGGCGCGCTAAGGAACGAGGTGCGGCCGCCGTTGATGACATCCTCGTACACCTTGCTCTCGCGGCGGCCCAGCGCGGCCGTGCGGGCCTTGGAGGGGGCAATGTGCGAGGACACGGCTACAGCGCCATCCAGACGCTGCAGCCACAGCAGGTGGCCGCCGTCGTCCACGATGGCGATGGTCACAGGCCAGTTGTTCTTGAGTGCCTCGGCTTCGGCGGCGGTGGCGATGGCCTTGACGTCGGCCAGTTCGAGTTCATGCTTGGTTTTCATGGAGGTATCCGGATAGGAAAAAGAAGAAGGAAAAATCGCGCGGGCCCGCCCTGTTGGAGCGCCCGGACCGAGGAAGCCACAAGCATAGCGGTATCGCAGGAGCCCCTCACCCCCATACAGGGTGAAAGTACCCTTACCAAAAGTAGGTGACCGGATGCGGTTATTGAGCGGCCAAAAACCGCGAGCGCCTAAAATTTGGTGCGTCTGCGTTGTGCAGGCCAACAAGGAGAGACACAAGATGATGAACGACCAAGTCACCACCCTGGGCCACTCTGCGGGTTATGGCATCTCGCAGGAAGAGCGCCACAAGGTGCTGCGCAATACATATTGGCTGCTGGCCTTGAGCATGATCCCCACGGTGCTGGGCGCCTGGATCGGTGTGGCCACCGGCATCACCCGCTCGCTGACAGGCGGCTTGGGCCTGATCGTGTTCCTGGGCGGCGCGTTCGCCTTCATGTTTGCGATCGAAAAGACCAAACGCTCGGCCGCTGGCGTGCCCGTGCTGCTCGCCTTCACCTTCTTCATGGGACTCATGCTCTCGCGCCTGATCGGCATGGTGCTGGGCTTCAAGAACGGCACCGACCTGATCATGACCGCCTTTGCAGGCACCGCAGGCGTTTTCTTTGTGATGGCCAGCCTGGCAAGTGTGATCAAGCGCGACCTCTCGGGCATGGGCAAGTGGCTGATGGTGGGCGCGCTGGTGCTGATGGTCGGCGGCATCATCAACGTGTTCGTGGGCTCCACCGTGGGCACGATGGTGATCTCGATGCTGGCCATCGGAATCTTCAGCGCCTACATGCTGTACGACCTCAAGCAGATTCTGGACGGCGGCGAAACCAACTACATCAGTGCCACGCTGGCCCTGTACCTGGACATCTTCAACGTATTCCAGAGCCTGCTGGCCCTGCTGGGCATCATGGGTGGCGAGCGCGAATAAACCCGCTCCGGGCTGCGGTCCCCTCACCGAACTGAAAAAGGCTCCACCGGAGCCTTTTTCTTTTTTGTTGAGCCCACACCAAGGTCAAGCCTCAATAGCGGCGCAGTCCTGCCGATAATGCAATTACATGTATCTCAACCAGCCCACCACCCCGCTGCGCCTGCTGACTGTCTCAGTCCTGGTGCTACTGCTGAGCGGCTGCGACAAGATCCCTGGCCTGGGCCCTGACCCCCGTGTTGCGCAACGCGACGCCGAAGCCAAGGCCATCGGCGGTGCCTGCCGCCACGCGCTGCGCGGTCTGGAAGACTGCTACACCCTCAATCCCAAGGCCGCCAAGGCATCGGTGTTTGCGGGGTGGAAAGAGATGGACGCTTACATGCGCGAGAACAAGATTGAAGGCACCCCCTCGGTATTGACCAAGGCCGAGAAGCCCGAGCCGCGCAAAGGCAGCAGCAACACAGAGATCGAAACCGAAACCCGCGACCCTGCAGCTAGCCGCAACCGCAGCTGAGCGGCCGGAGCCACCGGGGGCCAGGCCCGCCCCTTTCATTCCAGTTTTCTTCCCTTGACTGCCAGCGTGCGCGCGCGCCAGGGCCCCAAGCCCCAGCAGCGGCGCCCCGCCTTTACGCCCGCTCGAACACCGCCATGCTCTCCACGTGCGCGGTGTGCGGGAACATATTGACCATGCCCGCCGCCGTGCACTTGTAACCCGCCAGATGCACCAGCAGGCCTGCATCACGCGCCAGGGTGGCCGGGTTGCAGCTCACATACACAATGCGCTTTGGCGGCGTCCAGCCCTCGGCCCCGGCGGGCAGCGGGCCAGCGCCCTCGGCACCGATGCGGGCCTGTTCGATGTCGGCCAGCGCCTTGGACAGCGCAAACGCGCCTTCGCGCGGCGGGTCCACCAGCCATTTGTCGGCAGTGCCATCGGCCACCAGCATCTCGGTGGTCATCTCAAACAGGTTGCGCGCTACAAATTCAATAGCTGAAAGAGCTTTATGGCCGCGCGCAAGGGCCTGATTTAACGCATAGTTCTCGCGCGAGCGGGCCACCAGGGCCTCGCTGCCCTCGATGCCCAGCACCTCGCGGGCCTGCGTGGCCAGAGGCAGCGTGAAGTTGCCCAAGCCACAGAACCAGTCGATCACGCGCTCGTGCGGCTGCACATCGAGCAGACGCAGTGCCCGGGTCACCAGCACCTGGTTGATGTGCGGATTGACCTGGGTGAAGTCCGTGGGCTTGAAGGGCATGGTGATACCGAAGTCCGGCAACGCATACGACAGCTGTTCACCGCCCTCGTCCAGCAGCTTCACCGTGTCGGGGCCCTTGGGCTGCAGCCACCATTGCACGCCATGCTCGGCGCCAAAGGCGCGCAGCCGGGTGATGTCGTCTGCGGAAAGCGGCTCCAGATGGCGCAGCACCATGGCTGTCACGTTGTCGCCGCAGGCCAGTTCGATCTGCGGGCAGGTGTCGCGCGCGTCCATGCTGGCGATCAGCGCACGCAACGGCATCAGCATCGCGTCCACATGCGGGGGCAAAATCTTGCAGGTCTGCATGTCGGCGATGTAGCGGCTCTTGCGCTCATGAAAGCCCACCAGCACCTGGCCCTTCTTGATCACATGGCGCACCGCCAGACGGGCACGGAAGCGGTAGCCCCAGGCGGGACCTTCGATGGGGCGCATCACCGTTTCGGCCTTGACCTTGCCCAGGTGCCAAAGATTGTCCTCCAGCACCCGCTGCTTGACGGCCACCTGGGCACCTACGTGCAGGTGCTGCATCTTGCAGCCACCACAGGCACCGGCATGCAGGCCAAAGTGCGGACAGCCGGGGCGCACACGCTGTGACGATTCACGGTGAATCGCCACCAGGCTGGCCTGCTCCCAGTTGTTCTTCTTGCGGTGGGTGTTGGCGGTGACCAGCTCGGACGTGAGGGCACCGTCGATAAAGACGACCTTGCCATCGGGCTTGCGGGCAACGCCCTGGGCATCGAGGTCCATGGACTGCACTTGCAGCCAGCCCTCGGGCAGGTCGGTGGCATCCTGCGCCACGGGTTCAAACGAGGGGGATAGTTCTTTCGGTTCGCTCATCCCCCGATTGTCTCAGGCCCGAGGCCGCCGCTGCAGCGGGCCGGGCCGTGGGGTCGGCTCAGCCCCGGTCTGCGCGCGCGGGGCGCATGCCGCCTGGCGCTGATGCAGCCGAAGCCAGCGGCAGCTTGTTGATGGTGAGTTCGCAGCCAAAATCGTCGGGAGAGAACACCAGCGTACCCCCCGGAGCAACCAGGGGCAGGGTTTCGTGGATCTGGCGCGACATATCGACCGGTGGCTCGGGGGCGCGGTAGACGATGTCCTTGTCGGGGCCGTACACCACATAACACCCGGCGGCGGCCGACTGGCCAAACAGGGCGGCCAACAAGGCGGCGGCAGCGGTTGAAAGGGCTCGCATGGTTCTTCTCCTCAGTCTGACGGTTGCTGCAGCGCATTATGCGGGCTTTGCCCTGCAGAGCCAATCTGGCCCAGGCTGCGGCCCTGCAAGCCCACCGCCCTCTTAACGCAGGTACAAATGGTTGGTGTGCTTGACCTCTTCCATCACCGCATAGGTACGCGTTTCGCGCACGCCCGGCAGTTGCCACAGCACGTTGCCCGCAAACACGCGGTAGGCATTCATATCGGCGGATCGCGTCTTGAGCAGATAGTCAAACCCGCCCGCCACCATGTGGCATTCCATGATCTCGGGATGCACCTGCACCGCCGCCTTGAACTGGTCGAACACATTGGGCGTGGTGCGGTCCAGCAGCACCTCCACAAACACCAGCATGCCCGCGCCCAGCTTCAGGGGGTTCAGACGCGCCTCGTAGCCCAGGATGAAGCCATCCCGCGTGAGGCGCTGCACGCGCGCCAGCACCGCCGTGGGCGACAGGGCCACGGCCTCGGCCAGCTTGAGGTTGGCAATGCGGCCGTCTTCCTGCAGGATTGACAGGATCTTGCGGTCAATCCGGTCCAGATCGGGTTCTGTTTGCATATTGATTAGCGTTTTATTCGGCACGAACGCCAATTTTCGACCATTTATTCAACGCCAACCCAAGGATCATCGCCAATAACGCGCCCCACCCACACTTTCATCGGGTGCTGGGCCCCGCAAAACCCCTGAAAGAACCGCCATGACG
>NZ_QAIH01000264.1:6909-10028 GCF_003060895.1 Acidovorax sp. HMWF029
GCCCCGCACGCCGCTCTCCAACCCGCTGCGCGCAGCCATCACCGCCGCCACCCGCCGCCCCGAGCCCGAAGCCCTCGCGCCGCTGCTGGCCCAGGCCCGCCTTCCTGCCGATCAAGCAGCGTCGGCCGAACAACTGGCTCTGCGCATTGCCAAGGCGCTGCGCGAACGCAAGGCCAGTGCCGGGCGCGCGGGCATCGTGCAAGGGCTGCTGCAAGAGTTTTCGCTGTCCTCGCAAGAAGGCGTGGCGCTGATGTGCCTGGCCGAGGCGCTGCTGCGCATCCCCGACAAGGCCACACGCGACGCGCTCATCCGCGACAAGATCAGCAACGGCCAGTGGGATGCCCACCTGGGCAAAAGCCCATCCCTGTTCGTCAACGCCGCCACCTGGGGCCTGCTCATCACCGGCAAGCTGGTGGCCACGCACAGCGAGGGCAGCCTGGGCAACTCGCTCAGCCGCCTCATCGGCAAGGGCGGCGAGCCCCTGATCCGCAAGGGCGTGGACATGGCGATGCGCATGATGGGCGAGCAGTTTGTGACCGGCGAAACCATTGACGAAGCCCTGCGCAACGCCCGCACCATGGAAGCCGAGGGCTTTCGCTATTCGTACGACATGCTGGGTGAGGCCGCGCTGACCAGCGAAGACGCCAAGCGCTATTACGCCTCGTACGAGCAAGCCATCCACGCGATTGGCAAGGCCTCTGCCGGGCGCGGCATCTACGAAGGGCCCGGCATCTCCATCAAGCTCTCGGCCCTGCACCCGCGCTACAGCCGCGCGCAGTTTGGTCGGGTGATGGACGAGCTGTACCCGCTGGTACTGCGCCTCACGGCGCTGGCCAAGCAGTACGACATCGGCCTGAACATCGACGCCGAAGAAACCGACCGGTTGGAGTTGTCTCTGGACCTGCTGGAGCGCCTGTGCCACGAGCCCACCCTGGCGGGCTGGAACGGCATTGGCTTTGTGATCCAGGCCTACCAAAAGCGCTGCCCCTTCGTCATCGACTACGTGGTCGACCTGGCCCGCCGCACCCAGCGCCGCCTGATGGTGCGCCTGGTCAAGGGCGCGTACTGGGACAGCGAAATCAAGCGAGCCCAGGTCGATGGCCTGGAGGACTACCCTGTGTACACCCGCAAAGTGCACACCGACATTTCGTACATCGCCTGCGCACGCAAGCTGCTGGCCGCGCCCGAGGCCGTGTACCCCCAGTTCGCCACCCACAACGCCGAGACAGTGGCCACCATCTACCAACTGGCGGGCAGCAACTACTACGCGGGGCAGTACGAGTTCCAGTGCCTGCACGGCATGGGCGAGCCGCTCTATGAGCAGGTGGTGGGCGCCATCGCTGCGGGCAAGCTGGGCCGAGACACAGGAAAGGGCGGCCTGGGCCGCCCGTGCCGCATCTACGCCCCCGTGGGCACGCACGAAACCCTGTTGGCCTACCTGGTGCGCCGCCTGTTGGAGAACGGCGCCAACACATCCTTCGTGAACCGCATTGCCGACGAGACCATCGCACTGGACGAGCTGGTGAAGAGCCCCGTGCAAGTGGTGGACCAGCAAGCTGCGGCAGAAGGCACTGCGGGTTTGCCCCACCCCCGCATTGCCACGCCCCAGGGCCTGTATGGCGCGCACCGCAGCAACTCGCGCGGGCTGGACCTGTCGAACGAAAACACGCTGACCGAGCTGGCCACCACCCTGCAAGCCACGGCAAGCCACACCTGGACGGCAGCGCCCCTGCTGGCTACTGACTTGCCCGCAGGCACCACCCAGCCCGTGCGCAATCCTGCTGACCACAGCGATGTGGTGGGCCAGGTGCAAGAAGCCACCACCGCCGATGTGGACCAGGCACTGGCCCACGCCCAGGCCGCCGCAGCCCCTTGGGCCGCCACGCCGCCCGCCGAGCGCGCAGCGGCCCTGCTGCGCACCGCCGACCTGCTGGAGGCCCGCATGCAGCCCCTGCTGGGCCTGCTGATGCGCGAAGCGGGCAAGAGCGCCAGCAACGCCGTGGCCGAAGTGCGCGAGGCCGTGGACTTCCTGCGCTACTACGCGGCCCAGGTGCAAAGCACGTTCGACAACGCCACCCAAATACCCCTGGGCCCGGTGGCCTGCATCAGCCCCTGGAACTTCCCGCTCGCCATCTTCATGGGCCAGGTGGCCGCAGCCCTGGCCGCAGGCAACCCCGTGCTGGCCAAACCCGCCGAGCAAACCCCGCTGATCGCCGCCGAAGCCGTGCGCCTGCTGTGGCAGGCCGGTGTGCCCCGCGCTGCCGTGCAACTGCTACCCGGCCAGGGCGAAACCGTGGGCGCGCGTTTGATCGGCGATGCCCGCGTGATGGGCGTGATGTTCACCGGCTCCACCGAAGTCGCCCGCATCCTGCAGCGCACCGTGGCCGGGCGGCTGGATGCCGCAGGCCGCCCCATCCCGCTGATTGCCGAAACGGGTGGGCAGAACGCGATGATCGTGGACTCGTCCGCGCTGGTGGAACAGGTGGTGGGCGATGCAGTGTCGTCGGCGTTTGACAGCGCAGGCCAGCGCTGCTCGGCACTGCGCGTGCTGTGCGTGCAGGAAGAAGCAGCAGACCGCGTGGTCGAGATGCTGCAAGGCGCCATGGGCGAGCTGCGCGTGGGCAACCCCGGCGCGCTGCGCGTGGACGTGGGCCCGGTGATTGACGCCGAAGCACAGGCAGGCATCACCCAGCACATCGACAAATTCAAGGCCCAAGGCCACCGGGTGTTCCAGCACCCCAATCACGTTTCGGCCATCAGCGCACCGGGCACCTTTGTGCCGCCCACCTTGATCGAACTGAAGCACATCAGCGAGCTGCAGCGCGAAGTTTTTGGTCCTGTACTGCACCTGGTGCGCTACGCCCGCAACGACCTGGACCAGTTGCTCGACCAGATCAATGTCACCGGCTACGGCCTCACGCAGGGCGTGCACACCCGCATCGACGAAACCATTGCCCGCGTGGTCAACCGCGCCCATGCGGGCAACGTTTACGTGAACCGCAACATGGTGGGCGCCGTGGTGGGCGTACAGCCTTTTGGCGGGGAAGGCTTGTCCGGCACCGGCCCCAAGGCCGGCGGGCCGCTGTACCTGCTGCGACAGCAGGCGCAGCAGGTACAGC
>NZ_QAIH01000264.1:10038-16321 GCF_003060895.1 Acidovorax sp. HMWF029
CGCAGCGCCCGGCCGATGCGCTGGCCCGCACTTTTGCAGACGCCGACCGCGCCATGCCACCCGAGGACGCTGGACGCGTGCGCCTGCTGGCGCCCCTTGCCACGCTGCAGCAATGGGCGCAGCAACAAGGCAACGCCGCGCTGGCCGCCACCTGCCAGCGCTTTGCCCAGCAAACCCAAAGCGGCACCGCCCGCACCCTGCCCGGCCCCACGGGCGAGCGCAACGTCTACACCCTGGCGCCCCGTGCCCGCGTGCTGTGTCTGGCGCAAAGCACGGACGACCTGCTGGTGCAGACGGCTGCCGTGCTGGCCAGCGGCGGCGCCGCCCTGTGGCCCACCGCCCAGGCCAGCCTGCGCACGCAATTGCCCACCCTGGTGCAAGCACAGATCCTGCTGCAGGACAACACGCTGAACGACGGCACACAGACGCTGGACGCGGTGCTGCACCACGGCGACGCCCCCTCGCTGCAGGCCGTGTCCACCGCCCTCGCCCGCCGCGCAGGGCCCATCGTGGGCGTGACCGCAATGCAGCCTGGTGCCACAGACATCCCGCTGGAGCGCCTGCTCATCGAACGCGCGCTGAGCGTGAACACGGCAGCGGCCGGGGGCAATGCGAGCCTGATGACGATTGGATAGCCACCCGATGCCAAGCCGCACGCGGGGTGGTCAAAATCCAAACAAAATTGGCCATTCCCGCGCGCTAGCAGAGCACTTAATGCTATTTAATTTATAGCAAATCAAGTCTGCAATGCCAGCGGCAGGTTCAGCAGCAGGTTTTGCGGCTTGATGCGAACCACGCCCTCGGCGTTGGTGGCCAAGCCCAGGTACACCGGCTTGCCCGCCACGTCCGCGCGCATTTCCGCCGGGTTGGCAAAGGTCAGTGTGAACAGGCTCACCAGGCGCTGCATGCGCTCGGCGTCCACAGGGCGGTCCTGGTAGAGGTCGTTGAGGATGGCCGTGGACTCCACGTCCAGCCCGATGTGCCAACGCCAGGCGGTGTCGGCAATCTGGTGCGCAGGCGTGATCGACACCTGCACCCCCAGCAAGTGGGCCACCCAGCGCTCAAGCACACGCGCCAAGGCCTGGAGGCCCGAGCGAGCGCGGGTCAGCTTGAGGGTGAGCCCGTGGCTGAGTTCCTGCGTCAGCTCATGGGTCAGGTCCAACAAAAAGTGGTGGCGATGGGTCGCTTGCCAAAAGTCCACAGCGTTGTCGACCGTCAGCACCTGTACCTGAGCCGCAGGCTGCAAAGCCCCGCTTTGAAGCAGCAGGCGCCCCACCTCGCCAAGGCCCGCTGTTTCACGCAGAAGGTCCAGCGCCTCGCGGTCCCCAGCCAGTATCTGGCCGTTCTGCACAGTGATGCGCTGGGACCTGAAAAGCATCTCGGCAGCCCGAACCTCGAACGCATCCAGGCCATCACTGCGGCCCAGAAGGTTGTGCAGCAGCGCCTGCACCAGGGCATCGACAAACACCGAAGGCACATCCACTGCGTGGCTGCGCATCAGCCGCAGGTAGTAGGCCTCCAGCGTGCCCGCCGCCAGAAGGCCATCCCGAAACCTCAGAAACACAGCATAGTTTTCGCGGGCGTCGGCGTCCTGCACAGCAGCCAGCTCGCTGGCGGAAACTGCTCGCAATGGCTGTGCGGTCAACGCCGCGTGCAACGCGATCTCGGCAGCGCACGACTCTGGGACCAACGCAAGCTCGGGACGGGCTAGCAGAGTGCGTACATACGCAACGGTGGGTCGCAGCCAGCCCTGTGCATCAGGTTGCAGATGGACCCATCCACTGTCTTCCCAGAAATCATTGCAAGCTTGCATCACGACTGCGCTTCCCAAGGTTGAAAACCCTAGGCTACCAGTCTGACAGAGCCGCAGTGTCGGCAAGAGCACCTGCATGAGCACAAAAGGCACCAGGGTAAGCATCAACCACAGCCCCAGCGGGGTGCGTACAGCACGCTGCGCCACCATACGGGTCCACGGGCAAAGGTTGCGAGCGAGACAAACAAAAAAGCCCACGTCAATGCGGGCTCTCGGGGCGATTGTGCGCCGGTGTCTGCCAGTGGTTGCCTATTGAGTCGGCTTGAATCAACTTGAACCGTTCACGCTGAGCCTGTCCAAGCGCCGCGCAGGGCTTCGACAGGCTCAGCCCGAACGGATTTTTCAAGTTCAAAGATGCCGACTCAATAACGCCAGATCATTCCCATTCAATCGTCGCTGGTGGCTTGCTCGACACGTCATAGGTCACGCGGTTGATGCCGCGCACTTCGTTGATGATGCGCCCCGACACCTTCTTGAGCAGCGCGTAGGGCAGCTCGGCCCAGTCGGCGGTCATGAAGTCACTGGTCTGCACGGCGCGCAGGGCCACCACGTAGTCGTACGTGCGGCCATCGCCCATCACGCCCACGCTCTTGACAGGCAGGAACACGGTGAAGGCCTGGCTGGTCAGGTCGTACCAGGTCTTGCCGGTGGCCTCGTCCTTGAAGTTGCGCAGCTCTTCAATGAAGATCGCGTCGGCGCGGCGCAGCAGGTCAGCGTATTCCTTCTTCACCTCCCCCAGGATGCGCACGCCCAGACCGGGGCCGGGGAACGGGTGGCGATAGACCATGTCGGGTGGCAGGCCCAGGGCCACGCCCAGTTCGCGCACTTCGTCCTTGAACAGGTCGCGCAGGGGTTCCAGCAGCTTCAGGCCCAGTTGCTCTGGCAGGCCACCCACGTTGTGGTGGCTTTTGATGGTGACGGCCTTCTTGCTCTTGGCGCCGCCGGATTCGATCACGTCGGGGTAGATGGTGCCCTGGGCCAGGAAGGTGGCCCCTTTATGGCCGCCTGTGCCGGCCTTGAGCTTGGCGGCTTCAGCCTTGAAAACGTCCACAAACAGGCCGCCGATGATCTTGCGCTTTTGCTCGGGCTCGCTCACACCCGCCAGCTTGCCCAGGAACAAATCGCTGGCGTCCACGCGGATGACCTTGGCGTGCAGCTTGCCCTCGAACATGTCCATGACCATGTCGCCCTCGTTCAAGCGCAGCAGGCCGTGGTCCACAAACACGCAGGTGAGCTGGTCGCCGATGGCGCGGTGGATGAGCGCTGCCGCCACAGACGAATCCACGCCCCCCGACAAGCCCAGGATCACTTCTTCGTCACCGACTTGCTCACGGATTTTCTGGACGGCTTCTTCGATGTAGTCGCCCATGATCCAGTCGGCGCGCGTGCCGCAGATGCCCAGCACAAAGCGCTCCAGCAGCGCCTTGCCCTGCAGGGTGTGCGTGACTTCGGGGTGGAACTGCACAGCGTAATAGCGGCGGCTTTCGTCGGCCATGCCAGCAATGGGGCACGACGGTGTGGAGCACATCACCTTGAAGCCCGGAGGCAAGGCGGTGACCTTGTCGCCATGGCTCATCCACACCTTGAGCATGCCGTGGCCTTCGGGCGTGGCAAAGTCTTCAATGCCCTTGAGCAGTTCGGTGTGGCCGTGCGCGCGCACTTCGGCATAGCCGAATTCGCGGGTATTGGAGCCTTCGACCTTGCCACCCAGCTGCTGGGCCATGGTCTGCATGCCGTAGCAGATGCCCAGCACGGGAACGCCGAGTTCAAACACTGCATCCGGCGCCTTGTCATCCACCTCGTACACACTGGCGTGGCTGCCCGACAGGATCACGCCCTTGAGCGAGCCGTCCTTGGCGTATTCACGCACCCACTCGTCGGTCACGTCGCAGGGGTGCACTTCGCAGTACACATTGGCTTCGCGCACGCGGCGGGCAATAAGCTGCGTGACTTGCGAGCCGAAATCGAGGATGAGGATTTTCTGGTGTTGCATTGTGGTGGTCCGTCAGAGACTGGAGAGGTCGAGAAGGGGGACACCGCTGCGCTGGGCAGCAGCGATTTGTTGGGGGTCAAAAGTGGCCAGCGGCAGACGCAGCGAGCGCGCCAGCCACAGGTAAGCGGCATCGAATGTGGGAAGGCCTGTTTCCAATGCCACGTCGAGCACGGCCTTGTGCTGCGCTGGGGCCAGCTCGTGCAGCTCCACCCGGTGGCGGATGGCTTCCAGCACGCCCCACAGGCCTTCGACAGATGCAGCGGGAATACGCCCGCTGTTCACGCCACTGGCCAGGATGTTGTGGCACTCCCAGTGCCAAAGATTGGGCGCCTGTGGCTCCACCTCATCTCGGCGGATCAGGGCGTAAAGGCGACGGGTATGTTCGCTGGCACTGTCAGGCAGCAGCCAGGCCGCCGTGACAGAGGCGTCAAGCACGAAGGCTGTCATGCGTTGCTCCGCCCTGTACGGCGCAGGCCATCCACCGCTGATGAGCCTGCGGGTTGGATGCTGGCGTGCAGCGCGTCCATCTGCCCCAACTCGCGCGCAATCTGCTCGTCGGAAATCACCGGGCGACGGCGCACTGGCAGCATGCGCACCACCTCTTTTCCGTGGCGGGTAATGCGCACCTCCTCGCCTTGCTCGACCAGCTCGATCAAAGCGGAGAACCTGCTTTTCGCTTCATAGATGCCGACGGACTGCATAAATAAAAAGTCTGGCCTGAATAGTGAATTCAAGCCAGACTATAGCATTCTGACCAGATATTTTCAATCAGGCCAGATTGAGCTCGCAGCGATCAATCCGCGCGATAGTTAGGCGCTTCCTTGGTGATCTGCACATCGTGCACATGGCTTTCGCGGATACCGGCGGTGGTGATCTCGACGAACTCGGCCTTGTTGTTCATCTCTTCGATCGTGGCGCAACCGCAGTAGCCCATGGAGGCGCGCACGCCGCCCGCCATCTGGTAGACGATGCTGACCATGGAGCCCTTGTACGGCACGCGGCCTTCAATACCTTCGGGCACCAGCTTGTCGGCATTGGGATTGCCGGTGCTCGATTCCTGGAAGTAGCGGTCGGCACTGCCCTGCTGCATGGCGCCAATGGAGCCCATGCCGCGGTAACTCTTGTAGCTGCGGCCCTGGAACAGGATGACTTCGCCGGGCGCTTCTTCCGTGCCTGCAAACATGCCACCCATCATCACCGTGCCTGCGCCAGCGGCCAGGGCCTTGGCGATGTCGCCGCTATAGCGAATGCCACCGTCAGCAATCAGCGGCACGCCCGTGCCCTTGAGCGCCGTGGCCACGTTGTCGATGGCCATGATCTGGGGCACGCCCACACCGGCCACGATGCGCGTGGTGCAGATGGAGCCGGGGCCGATACCGACCTTGACGGCGTCGGCTCCCGCCTCGACCAGCGCCAGCGCTGCCGCACCGGTGGCGATATTGCCGCCGATCACGTCGATCTGCGGGTAGTTTTGTTTGACCCAGCGCACGCGGTCGATCACGCCCTTGCTGTGGCCGTGGGCCGTGTCCACCACGATGGCGTCCACACCGGCTTTGACCAGCGCTTCAACGCGTTCTTCAGTGCCCTCACCCACACCCACCGCAGCACCCACGCGCAGACGGCCTGCGGCATCGCGGGCCGCGTTGGGGAAGCTGGTTTGCTTGGTGATGTCCTTCACCGTGATCAGGCCCTTGAGCTCAAAGGCGTCGTTCACAACCAGGATGCGTTCGAGCTTGTGCTTGTTGAGCAGTGCCTTGGCCTGCGCTGGCGTGGTGCCCTCTTTTTCATTGACCGTGATGAGCTTCTCGCGTGGGGTCATGATCTGATGAACCTTGACGTCGTAACGCGTCTCGAAGCGCAGGTCGCGGCCCGTGACGATGCCCACCACCTTGCCGCCGTCGCAGACGGGGAAGCCCGAGATACCCAGCTGTTCGGACAGCTGCAGCACCTGCAGCACCGTGTGCTCGGGGGTGATGACCACGGGGTCGCGCAGCACGCCGGATTCGTAGCGCTTGACCTTGGCCACGTGGGCGGCCTGCTCCTGCGCGGTGAGGTTCTTGTGCACGATGCCAATGCCGCCCTCCTGGGCGATGGCGATGGCCAGGCGTGCCTCAGTCACGGTGTCCATGGCGGCGGACACGAGCGGCAGGTTCAGCTGGATATTGCGGGAGAGTTTCGTCGCGAGGGACGTGTCCTTGGGCAGGACCTGGGAGTACGCTGGCACCAGCAACACATCGTCGAAGGTGAGCGCTTTTCCAAGAAGGCGCATGAGAAAGCTCCAAAAAACGGATTGTACCCGTGCCGCATGCGGCGCACTGGCGACACGCCAGTCCCCCCCCGCCCAACCTCCCAAAAACAGTCCACAACAGGGCCAACAACGCCCTGCGGACGCCTCCACAGACAGGGCGGCATGTGTAGTGCCGCCGTGCAGCACGGGAACCCAAAGCGACCGCCCGTCCCGGCGCACTGGCGGGTGG
>NZ_QAIH01000265.1 GCF_003060895.1 Acidovorax sp. HMWF029
GGTGGGGACCGATGCGTTCCTGGTGGGGTTGGGTTTGACCTTGCCGATTGCTGCGCAGCATGCGCGAGCTGGCGCGGTTGGATAGTGTTGGGGCGGTGCTTGGTTCGGGGTGTTTTGGCGGCTGTGGTGTTGTGTCTTGGCGGGTTGTTTCCAATTGGGGTCGGCTGCATGCGATAATCCGGGGCTGACCAGGTTCAGTCCAGCGGCTGTAGCTCAGTGGATAGAGTATTGGCCTCCGAAGCCAAGGGTCGTGGGTTCGATCCCCGCCAGCCGCGCCAGTGATGTTTGCCGTTGTGCGTCCCGCTGCGTGTGGGGTGAATCTACAAAATTTTGGAATTTTCCTGGACTGCATAAAACTAGTGCTATAATTCGAAATTCTCCGGAGGGGTGCCCGAGTGGCTAAAGGGGGCAGACTGTAAATCTGTTGGCTTACGCCTACACTGGTTCGAATCCAGTCCCCTCCACCAGTGATAGTGATGTTAGGAGTGATGCTTAGTCTTGTTTTGGTATGGGGCTGAGCGCGCAGCGGTTGTTAGCCGATGCGGGAGTAGTTCAATGGTAGAACCCTAGCCTTCCAAGCTAATGACGCGGGTTCGATTCCCGTCTCCCGCTCCACTGCTTGTTTGTTCTGGTTTGTTGAGATAGAAATTTTGAGGCCGCGTAAGCGGTATCAAGTTGCCCATGTGGCTCAGTGGTAGAGCACTCCCTTGGTAAGGGAGAGGTCGCGGGTCCGATTCCCGCCATGGGCACCACTTTCAGGTGCGTCCGGATCTGGTTGCGCCGAGATCCTGTTGTGTTGAGTTTTAGATTTTTTTCGGAGTCGGAAAAATGGCAAAAGGAAAATTCGAGCGTACCAAGCCCCACGTCAACGTGGGCACGATCGGCCACGTGGACCATGGTAAGACGACCCTGACGGCAGCCATTGCTACCGTGCTGTCGGCCAAGTTCGGCGGCGAAGCCAAGGCCTACGACCAGATCGACGCAGCGCCCGAAGAAAAAGCCCGCGGTATCACGATCAACACCGCCCACGTGGAATACGAAACGGCCAACCGCCACTACGCCCACGTGGACTGCCCTGGCCACGCCGACTATGTGAAGAACATGATCACCGGCGCTGCCCAGATGGACGGCGCCATTCTGGTTTGCTCGGCCGCTGACGGCCCCATGCCCCAGACCCGTGAGCACATCCTGCTGGCCCGCCAAGTGGGCGTGCCTTACATCATCGTGTTCCTGAACAAGTGCGACATGGTGGACGACGAAGAGCTGCTGGAACTCGTCGAAATGGAAGTGCGCGAACTTCTGGACAAGTACGACTTCCCAGGCGACGACACCCCTATCGTGCGCGGCTCTGCCAAGCTCGCTCTGGAAGGCGACAAGGGCAAGCTGGGTGAAGAAGCCATCATGAAGCTGGCTGAAGCCCTGGACACCTACATCCCCACGCCAGAGCGCGCTGTGGACGGTGCTTTCCTGATGCCCGTGGAAGATGTGTTCTCCATCTCCGGTCGTGGCACCGTGGTGACCGGTCGCGTGGAGCGCGGCATCATCAAGGTCGGCGAAGAAATCGAAATCGTCGGTATCCGCGACACGCAAAAGACCATCTGCACCGGCGTGGAAATGTTCCGCAAGCTGCTGGACCAAGGTCAAGCTGGCGACAACGTGGGCCTGCTGCTGCGCGGTACCAAGCGCGAAGACGTGGAACGCGGCCAAGTGCTGTGCAAGCCCGGCTCGATCAAGCCCCACACCCACTTCACGGCTGAGGTGTATGTTCTGTCCAAGGACGAAGGTGGCCGTCACACGCCTTTCTTCAACAACTACCGTCCTCAGTTCTACTTCCGCACGACCGACGTGACTGGCGCTATCGAGCTGCCAGCCGACAAGGAAATGGTCATGCCTGGTGACAACGTGTCGATCACTGTGAAGCTGATCAACCCCATCGCCATGGAAGAAGGTCTGCGCTTCGCTATTCGCGAAGGTGGCCGCACCGTGGGCGCTGGCGTCGTGGCAAAGATCATTGCTTAATTAGCAGCGTATATAGGGGTATAGCTCAATTGGCAGAGCGTCGGTCTCCAAAACCGAAGGTTGTAGGTTCGATTCCTACTGCCCCTGCCACTTGAAAGTGGCCCAAAACAAGCCCGCCAGACCCTGGCGGGCTTCGGTGTCTTAAGTGATGCCGTGAATCGGAAGCAGGAAGCACTCAAAGATGGCCACATCACAGGTTGAAACTGTCAATACAGGCGCAGACAAGGCCAAGCTCGTAGCGGTGGTGGCTTTGGTCATTGCATCGGTTGCCGGCTTTTATTTGCTGGGCAAGCAAGGTGCGGTGGTGCAATGGGTGGCACTGATTGCAGGCTTGGTTGCTGCGGCGGGTGTTTTCCTGGTGTCGGAGTCGGGGCGTCAATTTGTCGCTTTTGCCAAAGATGCATGGCGCGAAGTTAAGAAGGTCGTCTGGCCGACGCGCAAGGAAACGCTGCAAATGACGGCGTATGTGTTTGCCTTCGTGGTGATCATGGCGCTGTTCCTGTGGTTCACTGACAAGACCCTGGAGTGGGTTTTGTACGACTTGATTTTGGGGTGGAGAAAGTCATGACGACCGCTGCGGAAATCACTGGGGCAGAAGCTCCTTCAGGCGCTTCTGCTTCGGCAAATCCCGATCTGCGTTGGTACATTGTCCATGCCTACTCTGGCATGGAAAAGGCTGTGGAGCGCAACATCCAGGAGCGCATCAGTCGCTCGGGTATGCAGGACAAGTTTGGTCGTATTTTGGTGCCGACCGAAGAAGTTGTCGAAATGAAGAACGGCCAGCGTAAGACGACCGAGCGTCGTTTGTTTCCTGGCTATGTGTTCGTTGAAATGATCATGGATGACGATACCTGGCACTTGGTGAAGCACACCAGCAAGGTGACGGGTTTTGTGGGTGGTGCCAAGAATCGTCCTGCCCCGATTTCTGAAGACGAAGTGCAGAAGATCGTCAGTCAGATGCAGGAAGGTACAGATAAGCCTCGCCACAAGATCGAATTCATGGTCGGTGAGTTGGTCCGCGTCAAGGAGGGCCCGTTCACGGACTTCAATGGCTCCGTTGAAGAGGTCAACTACGAAAAGAGCCGTGTACGCGTCTCTGTGATGATTTTTGGTCGCTCCACGCCGGTTGAGTTGGAATTCGGTCAAGTCGAAAAAACCTAAATATTGGCAAGAGGAAGTCTTGTTCTTCAGGACTTCTCGCGTTCGAGAAAAATTGGATGCTGCACTTTTCGACTCGGTGCGGACATTGTGAAAGTGAGTCGTTAACCCCGGGGAGCCGGTGGCTGCATGGTGCAGCGCAGGCGTTATGACCCGCAAGGAGTAAAACATGGCGAAGAAAATCGTCGGTTTTATCAAGCTGCAAGTTCCAGCTGGTAAGGCCAATCCATCCCCACCAATCGGTCCCGCACTGGGTCAGCGTGGCCTCAACATCATGGAGTTCTGCAAGGCATTCAATGCCCAGACCCAAGGTGTCGAGCCCGGTCTGCCACTGCCCGTGGTCATCACGGCCTTCGCAGACAAGAGCTTTACCTTCATCATCAAGACGCCGCCTGCGACGACCTTGATCAAGAAGGCTATCAAGCTCGAAAAGGGTTCTTCGAACGCACTGAAGATCAAGGTTGGCAAGATCACGCGAGAACAGCTCGAAGAGATCGCCAAGACCAAGATGAAGGACATGAACGCTGCCAATGTGGACGCCGCAGTGCGCACGCTGGCTGGCTCTGCACGCTCTATGGGCGTGACGGTGGAGGGTTTGTAAGATGGCCAAGCTGACAAAAAAGCAAAAAGCCCTGCAAGGCAAGGTCGACAGCACGAAGCTGTACGCATTCGCTGATGCAGTCGCGATCGTGAAGGACGCCGCTACGGCCAAATTCGACGAATCTATCGACGTCGCCGTGCAGCTTGGCATCGATGCCAAGAAGTCGGATCAAGTGGTTCGTGGCGCCGTGGTGCTGCCCAACGGTACCGGTAAGACGACCCGCGTGGCCGTGTTCGCCCAAGGCGCCAAGGCTGAAGAGGCCAAGGCTGCTGGCGCCGACATCGTGGGTATGGACGACCTAGCAGCCATGGTCAAGGCCGGTGACATGCCTTTCGACGTGGTGATCGCTGCGCCTGATGCCATGCGTGTCGTGGGTACGCTGGGTCAGATCCTGGGTCCACGTGGCCTGATGCCTAACCCCAAGGTGGGCACAGTGACGCCTGACGTCGCTACGGCTGTGAAGAACGCCAAGGCTGGTCAAGTGCAGTTCCGCGTGGACAAGGCCGGTATCGTGCACAGCACGATCGGTCGTCGCTCGTTCGACAACGAAAAGCTGCAAGGCAATCTGGCTGCCCTGATCGAAGCTCTGAACAAGGCAAAGCCTGCAACCAGCAAGGGCCTGTACCTGCGCAAGGTCGCTGTGTCCTCCACGATGGGCGTTGGCGTCCGCGTGGATACGCAATCCATCGCAGCGTAATTGCGATAAGAAATCTTCAGGCCTGTCAAAAGGCCTGATGTGGTGGGCTGACGGTGCTGTTACAGGTGCTTTCAGGCCATCCAAGACCGTTGGTGCGCAACCAGTTTGTGCTTAATCCCTCTAGGGCCAACGCAGATGGCGATCCCGCTGCAGATGGAATCCGTTCCGAAACAGTTGGTCGCTGCAACAAGAGCGCGCACAAGGGTGAAAACCCAAGTGTGCAATTTAAGGAGTAGACCTTGAGTCTTAATCGCAGTGAGAAAGAAGCGGTCATCAGTGAAGTGACCAGCCTCGCCGCTAAAGCTCAAACGCTTGTGATCGCGGAATACCGTGGCATCACGGTCGCCGACATGACCAAACTGCGCGTGGAAGCTCGCAGCAAGGGCGTGAGCCTGAGTGTTCTGAAGAACACCCTGGCCCGCCGTGCTGTGGCTGGCAGCCAGTTTGACGTGGTGGCAGACCAGATGACCGGTCCTCTGATCTATGGCTTCTCCGAAGACGCCGTGGCAGCCGCGAAGGTGGTGGCCGATTTCTCGAAGACCAACGACAAGCTGGTGATTCGTGGTGGCGCTTTCGGTGGTAAAGCCCTGGACGTCAACGGCGTTAAGCAACTGGCCAACATCCCTTCCAAGGAAGTGCTGCTGGCTCAGATTTGTGGCTTGCTTATGTCCCCCATGTCGCGTACAGCCGTTGTGCTGGGCGCACTGGCGGCGAAAAAAGGCGAAGGCGCAGCCGCTCCGGCCGCCGAACCTGTCGCGGCTTGAACGCTCGGCAGTTAACCAACAAAATTGTTAGGAAATCAAAATGGCATTCGACAAAGACGCATTTTTGACCGCGCTGGACAGCATGACGGTCCTGGAACTCAATGACCTGGTGAAGGCCATTGAAGAGAAGTTTGGTGTGAGCGCTGCAGCCATGGCTGCTCCTGCTGCTGCCGGTGGTGGCGCTGGCGCTGCTGCTGCAGAAGAAAAGACGGAATTCAACGTGGTGCTGACCGATGCTGGCGCCAACAAGGTGTCCGTCATCAAGGCAGTGCGTGAAATCACGGGTCTGGGCCTCAAGGAAGCCAAGGACTTGGTGGACGGCGCTCCCAAGAACGTCAAGGAAGGTATTGCCAAGGCTGACGCCGAAGCTGCCGTCAAGAAGCTGGTGGAAGCTGGCGCCAAGGCCGAACTCAAGTAATTCGGTCTCGCTCAAGGGCTGGAGTGCTCCTCAAAGGGCCTCCAGCCTTTGGTGCTTTCAGAGCGCACCCGCAAACCCCGCCCAGTGTTGGGGTTTGCGAGTGTCTTCTGTCAATCCCGACAGCAGAAGACGCCTTGGTTCGGGTGATGTGCAATGCATCACCGTCCGCCATGGTTGGTAGTGGCCAACCGCCAAGCCCGCAAAGACAGCGCTCCTTGCGGGTCAGTCGTCGAAGACCCAGGACTCATGTCTTTGCCCGGAGATCTCATGGCCTATTCCTACACCGAACGCAAGCGAATTCGCAAAAGTTTCGGCACCCGCGATAGCGTGCTCGAAGTTCCCTATCTGCTGCAGATGCAGAAGGATGCCTATACCGCTTTCCTGCAGGCTGATAAAGCACCCCAGAAAAGAACTATTGAAGGCCTTCAGGCGGCATTCGACGCGGCTTTCCCCATCGTCTCCCACAACGGTTTTGTGGAGATGAAGTTCATCGAATACAACTTGGCCAAGCCGGCCTTTGACGTCCGTGAATGCCAGACCCGTGGTCTGACGTTCGCCTCGGCCGTGCGCGCGAAGGTCCAGCTGATCATCTATGACCGCGAGTCTTCCACATCGCAGTCCAAGGTGGTCAAGGAAGTGAAGGAGCAAGAGGTCTACATGGGCGAAGTGCCCCTGATGACCGACAAGGGCTCGTTCATCATCAACGGCACTGAACGTGTGATCGTCTCGCAGCTGCACCGCTCGCCCGGCGTGTTCTTCGAACACGACAAGGGCAAGACGCACAGTTCGGGCAAGTTGTTGTTTTCGGCGCGCATCATCCCCTACCGTGGCTCGTGGCTGGACTTCGAATTCGATCCGAAGGACATCCTGTACTTCCGCGTGGACCGTCGCCGTAAGATGCCGGTCACGATCCTGCTCAAGGCCATTGGTCTGAACCCGGAATCGATCCTGGCGAACTTCTTCGTCAACGACAACTTCCGCCTGATGGACAGCGGTGCGCAGATGGAGTTTGTCTCCGAACGCCTGCGTGGCGAAGTTGCTCGTTTTGATATCACCGACAAGTCGGGCAAGGTTGTCGTGGCCAAGGACAAACGCGTTACGGCCCGCCACACCCGCGAACTGGAACAGTCTGGGACTACGCACATCAGCGTGCCAGAAGACTTCCTGATCGGCCGCGTGGTGGCCCGCAACATTGTGGATGCCGACACTGGCGAAATCATTGCCAAGGCAAATGACGAGTTGACTGAAGCGCTGCTCAAGAAACTGCGCAGTGCTGGTGTGCAGGATGTGCAGTGCATCTACACCAACGAACTCGACCAGGGCGCGTACATGTCGCAGACCCTGCGCATCGACGAAACGGTGGACGAGTTCGCTGCGCGCGTTGCCATCTACCGAATGATGCGCCCCGGCGAGCCACCAACGGAAGACGCTGTGCAGGCCCTGTTCCAGCGCCTGTTCTACAACCCCGACACGTACGACCTGTCGCGCGTGGGCCGCATGAAGTTCAACGCCAAGATCGGCCGCGACGAATCCACCGGCCCCATGGTGCTGTCCAACGAAGACATCCTGGCCGTGGTCAAGATCCTGGTGGACCTGCGCAACGGCAACGGCGAAGTCGATGACATCGACCACCTGGGCAACCGCCGCGTGCGCTGCGTGGGCGAACTGGCCGAAAACCAGTACCGCACGGGCCTGGCACGTATCGAAAAGGCCGTGAAGGAACGTCTGGGTCAAGCCGAACAAGAGCCGCTGATGCCCCACGACCTGATCAACAGCAAGCCGATCTCGGCTGCCCTGAAGGAATTCTTCGGTGCTTCGCAGCTGTCGCAGTTCATGGACCAGACCAACCCGCTGGCCGAAATCACGCACAAGCGCCGTGTGTCTGCCCTCGGCCCAGGCGGTCTGACCCGTGAACGCGCAGGCTTCGAGGTGCGTGACGTGCACGTGACCCACTACGGTCGCGTCTGCCCTATCGAAACGCCGGAAGGCCCCAACATTGGTCTGATTAACTCGCTGGCTCTGTACGCCCGCCTGAACGAGTACGGTTTCATTGAAACCCCCTACCGTCGCGTGGTGGAAGGCAAGGTGACCAACGAGATCGATTACCTGTCGGCCATCGAAGAAGGCAAGTACGTGATCGCGCAGGCCAACGCCACCCTGGACAAGGATGGCCGCCTGACGGGTGAACTGGTGTCGGCCCGTGAGAAGGGTGAATCCATCCTGTGTGGCGCTGACCGCGTGCAGTACATGGACGTGTCGCCCGCACAGATCGTGTCGGTGGCTGCGTCCCTGGTTCCGTTCCTTGAGCACGACGATGCGAACCGCGCGCTGATGGGCGCCAACATGTCGCGCCAGGCTGTGCCTGTGCTGCGTCCCGAAAAGCCCCTGGTGGGCACGGGCATCGAGCGTGTGGCTGCTGTGGATTCCGGCACCGTGGTCACCGCCAACCGTGGCGGTATCGTGGACTACGTGGATGCCACCCGCATCGTGGTGCGTGTGAACGACGACGAAGCCGTGGCCGGTGAAGTGGGGGTGGACATCTACAACCTCATCAAGTACCAGCGTTCCAACCAGAACACCAACATCCACCAGCGCCCCATCGTCAAGAAGGGTGACAAGCTGGTCAAGGGTGACGTGGTGGCCGACGGCGCATCGACGGACTTTGGCGAAATCGCCATCGGCCAGAACATGCTGATCGCCTTCATGCCCTGGAACGGCTACAACTTCGAAGATTCGATCCTGATTTCCGAACGCGTGGTGGCGGAAGACCGCTACACCTCGATCCACATCGAGGAACTGGTGGTCATGGCCCGCGACACGAAGCTGGGCGCCGAAGAAATCACGCGCGACATTCCGAACCTGTCGGAGCAGCAGCTGAACCGCCTGGACGAGTCCGGCATCATCTACGTGGGCGCCGAAGTGCAACCCGGCGACACGCTGGTGGGCAAGGTCACTCCCAAGGGCGAGACCACCCTCACGCCCGAAGAGAAGCTGCTGCGCGCCATCTTCGGCGAGAAGGCTTCCGACGTGAAGGACACCTCGCTGCGCGTGGATCAGGGCTCGTCGGGCACCGTGATCGATGTGCAAGTGTTTACCCGCGAAGGCATCCAGCGCGACAAGCGCGCCCAGCAGATCATCGACGATGAACTCAAGCGCTTCCGCCTGGACCTGAACGACCAGCTGCGCATCGTGGAGGCCGACGCGTTCGACCGTATCGAAAAGCTGCTGACCGGCCGCGTGGCCAATGGCGGTCCGCAAAAGCTGTCCAAGGGCACCAAGCTCGACAAGGCGTACCTGTCTTCGGTGGAGAAATTCCACTGGTTTGACATTCGTCCTGCGGAAGATGAAGTCGCCACACAGCTCGAATCGATCAAGAACGCCCTTGAGCAGACCCGCCACAGCTTCGATCTGGCTTTCGAAGAAAAGCGCAAGAAGCTCACGCAAGGCGACGAGTTGCCAGCCGGCGTGCTCAAGATGGTCAAGGTTTACCTGGCCGTCAAGCGCCGCCTGCAGCCAGGTGACAAGATGGCCGGTCGCCACGGTAACAAGGGTGTGGTTTCCAAGATCGTTCCTGTCGAAGACATGCCTTACATGGCCGACGGCACGCCTGCCGACATCGTTCTGAACCCGCTGGGTGTGCCCTCGCGGATGAACATCGGCCAGGTGCTGGAAGTTCACCTGGGCTGGGCTGGCAAGGGCATTGGTCAGCGCATTGGCGACATGCTGCGCGAGCAAGCCAAGGCGGCTGAGCTGCGCACGTTCCTCGAAGAGGTCTATAACTCGCGCGGCCGCAAGGAAGACCTGTCGCAACTGAGCGATGACGACCTCATGGCCATGGCTGCCAACCTGACGAACGGCGTGCCGTACGCGACCCCTGTGTTCGATGGTGCTTCGGAAGAAGAAATCAAGGACATGCTCAAGATTGCCTATCCGGACGACATCGCAGAGCGCAAGGGACTCACGTCCACTCGCACCCAGGCGTACCTGTTCGACGGCCGCACCGGCGAGCGCTTTGAGCGCCCAACGACCATCGGCTACATGCATTACCTGAAGCTGCACCACTTGGTGGACGACAAGATGCACGCTCGTTCGACCGGTCCTTACTCGCTCGTCACGCAGCAGCCGCTGGGCGGTAAGGCCCAGTTCGGTGGCCAGCGTTTCGGGGAAATGGAAGTGTGGGCGCTGGAAGCTTATGGCGCCGCTTATGTGCTGCAGGAAATGCTGACCGTGAAGTCCGACGACGTGGTGGGCCGTACCAAGGTTTACGAATCCATCGTCAAGGGCGAGCACGCCATCGAAGCCGGCATGCCGGAATCGTTCAACGTGCTGGTCAAGGAAATCCGTTCGCTGGGCCTGGACATCGAGCTGGAACGCTCCTAAGCAGAAAAGGAAAGAGTCACTATGAAATCGCTACTCGACCTGTTCAAGCAATTCACGCCGGACGAGCATTTCGATGCCATCCGCATCGGCATGGCTTCGCCCGAAAAGATCCGTTCGTGGTCTTTCGGTGAAGTGAAGAAGCCCGAGACCATCAACTACCGTACGTTCAAGCCCGAGCGCGACGGCCTGTTCTGCGCCAAGATCTTCGGTCCCATCAAGGACTACGAATGCCTGTGCGGCAAGTACAAGCGCCTCAAGCATCGCGGCGTGATCTGCGAGAAGTGCGGCGTTGAAGTCACGCAGACCAAGGTGCGCCGCGAGCGCATGGGTCACATCGATCTGGCCGCGCCTTGCGCCCACATCTGGTTCCTGAAGTCGCTGCCATCGCGTCTGGGCCTGGTGCTCGATATGACGCTGCGCGACATCGAACGCGTGCTGTACTTCGAAGCCTACGTGGTGACCGACCCCGGCATGACCCCGCTGAAGAAGTTCAGCATCATGTCCGAGGACGACTACGACGCAAAGCGCAAGGAATACGGCGACGAATTCATCGCCAAGATGGGCGCCGAAGGCATCAAGGACCTGCTCGAATCCATCGACATCGACCTGTCGATCGAGAAGCTGCGCGGCGACCTGACGGGCTCCGAAGTCAAGGTCAAGAAGAACGCCAAGCGCCTGAAGGTGCTGGAAGCGTTCAAGAAGTCGGGCATCAAGCCCGAGTGGATGGTGCTTGAAGTGCTGCCCGTGCTGCCCCCGGACCTGCGTCCGCTGGTGCCGCTCGATGGCGGTCGTTTTGCGACTTCCGACCTGAATGACCTGTACCGCCGCGTCATCAACCGCAACTCGCGTCTGCGCCGCCTGCTGGAGCTGAAGGCTCCTGAAATCATCGCGCGCAACGAAAAGCGGATGCTGCAAGAGGCTGTCGATTCGCTGCTGGACAACGGCCGCCGTGGCAAGGCCATGACGGGCGCCAACAAGCGTGCTCTGAAGTCCCTGGCTGACATGATCAAGGGTAAGTCGGGTCGCTTCCGCCAGAACTTGCTGGGCAAGCGCGTGGACTACTCTGGTCGTTCCGTGATTACCGTGGGCCCAACGCTCAAGCTGCACCAGTGCGGCCTGCCCAAGCTGATGGCTCTGGAGCTGTTCAAGCCTTTCATCTTCTCGCGCCTCGAAGCCATGGGCATCGCGACGACGATCAAGGCCGCCAAGAAGGAAGTTGAATCCGGCACCCCCGTGGTGTGGGACATTCTGGAAGAGGTCATCAAAGAGCACCCCGTGATGCTCAACCGTGCGCCTACGCTGCACCGTCTGGGTATCCAGGCCTTTGAGCCCATCTTGATCGAAGGCAAGGCCATCCAGCTGCACCCGCTGGTTTGCGCGGCCTTCAACGCCGACTTCGACGGCGACCAGATGGCTGTTCACGTGCCGCTGTCGGTGGAAGCGCAGATGGAAGCCCGTACGCTGATGCTGGCCTCCAACAACGTGCTGTTCCCTGCTTCGGGCGAGCCGTCCATCGTTCCTTCCCAGGACGTGGTGCTGGGCCTGTACTACGCCACCCGTGACCGCATCAACGGCAAGGGCGAGGGCCTGGTGTTCGCCGATACCGGCGAGGTGCAGCGTGCCCTGGACGCTGGCCAAGTCGAGCTGGCCGCCAAGATCACGGTGCGCATGACCGAGTGGGCCAAGGACAAGGCCACGGGCGAATTCGTGCCTTCTACCTCGTTGGTGGAAACCACCGTGGGCCGCGCACTGCTGTCCGAGATTCTGCCCAAGGGCCTGCCGTTCTCCAACATGAACAAGGCGCTCAAGAAGAAGGAAATCTCGCGCCTGATCAACGTGTCCTTCCGCAAGTGCGGTTTGAAGGAAACGGTCGTGTTTGCCGACAAGCTGCTGCAAAACGGTTTCCGTCTGGCCACGCGCGCTGGTATCTCGATCGCCATTGATGACATGCTGGTGCCTCCACAAAAGGCCGGCATCATCGAGCGCTCCGAAAAGGAAGTGAAAGAGATCGAGCAACAGTACGTGTCCGGTCTGGTCACTTCTGGCGAGCGCTACAACAAGGTGGTGGACATCTGGGGCAAGGCCGGCGACGAAGTGTCCAAGGTGATGATGGCCCAGTTGTCCAAGCAGAAGGTCATGGACCGCCACGGCAAGGAAGTGGACCAGGAGTCCTTCAACTCCATCTACATGATGGCCGACTCCGGCGCCCGGGGCTCTGCTGCCCAGATCCGCCAGGTGGCCGGTATGCGGGGCCTGATGGCCAAGCCAGACGGCTCGATCATCGAAACGCCCATCACCGCGAACTTCCGCGAAGGCCTGAACGTGCTGGAGTACTTCATCTCCACCCACGGTGCCCGTAAGGGTCTGGCCGACACGGCGCTGAAGACCGCTAACTCCGGTTACCTCACCCGCCGCTTGGTGGACGTGACGCAGGACTTGGTCGTGACCGAAGAGGATTGCGGCACCGCCAACGGTTCGCTGATGCGCGCCATCGTTGAAGGCGGTGAAGTGATCGAATCGCTGCGTGACCGTATCCTGGGCCGCACCGCTGCAGAAGATGTGCTGCACCCCGAAACCCGCGCCGTGCTGGTGTCTGCTGGCGTGATGCTGGAAGAAGACCTCATCGAGGAACTCGAAGCCGCTGGTGTGGACGAAGTGAAGGTCCGCACCGCGCTGACCTGCGAAACCCGCTACGGCCTGTGCGCCAAGTGCTATGGCCGCGATTTGGGCCGTGGCGGCCTGATCAACCTCGGCGAGGCCGTGGGTGTGATCGCTGCCCAGTCCATCGGCGAACCCGGCACGCAGCTGACCATGCGTACCTTCCACATCGGTGGTGCTGCTTCGCGCGCTGCCATCGCATCGAGCGTGGAAGCCAAGTCCAACGGCGTGATCGGCTTCAATGCCACGATGCGCTACGTGAGCAACACCAAGGGCGAGTTGGTGGTGATTGCACGTTCGGGTGAGATCATCATCCAGGACGAGCATGGCCGTGAACGCGAACGCCACAAGGTGCCTTATGGCGCGACGCTGACGGTGAAGGCCGACCAGACCATCAAGGCTGGCACCATCCTCGCCAACTGGGATCCGCTGACGCGCCCCATCATCACCGAGTTCGCCGGTCAGACCAAGTTCGAGAATGTCGAAGAAGGCCTCACCGTAGCCAAGCAGGTTGATGAAGTGACGGGCCTGTCCACGCTGGTGGTGATCGACCCCAAGCGCCGCGGCGCTGCCAAGGTTGTGCGCCCACAAGTGAAGCTGATCGATGCCCAGGGCAACGAAGTGAAGATCCCTGGCACCGACCACTCGGTGACCATCGGCTTCCAGGTTGGCGCTCTGATCCAGGTGCGCGACGGCCAAGACGTGGGCCCTGGCGAAGTGCTGGCGCGTATTCCGGTCGAAGGCCAGAAGACCCGCGACATTACCGGCGGTCTGCCCCGCGTGGCCGAGCTGTTCGAAGCCCGTACGCCGAAGGACAAGGGCACGCTGGCCGAAATGACCGGTACCGTGTCGTTCGGCAAGGAAACCAAGGGCAAGGTCCGCCTGCAGATCACCGACCCTGAAGGCCGCGTGTTCGAAGAACTCGTGCCCAAGGAAAAGAACATCCTGGTGCACGAAGGCCAGGTGGTGAACAAGGGCGAATCGATCGTGGACGGCCCCGCCGACCCACAAGACATCCTGCGCCTCTTGGGTATCGAAGAGCTCTCGCGCTACATCGTGGACGAAGTGCAGGACGTGTACCGCTTGCAAGGCGTGAAGATCAACGACAAGCACATCGAGGTGATCGTTCGCCAGATGCTGCGCCGTGTCGTGGTCGAGAACGTGGGCGAGTCGAACTACATCGCCGGTGAACAGGTCGAGCGCTCCGAGATCCTTAACACCAACGAGGCTCTGCAGTCCGAAGGCAAGATCCCCGCGACCTACAGCAACCTGCTGCTGGGTATCACGAAGGCATCGCTGTCCACCGACTCGTTCATCTCGGCCGCTTCCTTCCAGGAAACGACCCGCGTGCTCACCGAGGCTGCCATCATGGGCAAGCGCGACGAGCTGCGTGGCCTGAAGGAAAACGTGATCGTGGGCCGTCTGATCCCTGCCGGTACGGGCTTGGCTTACCACCAGGCACGCAAGGCCAAGGACGCCATGGACGACGCCGAGCGCCGCGCCATTGCTGAAGCCGAAGCCGCAGAAATGGCTGCCCAGTCAGACGCCCCAGAGGCCGACGGCAGCAGCGTCACCGCGACCGACGCAGCAGCCGACTAAGCCTTCCGGCTGTCACTGAAACGCTCCCGCCCTGTCCCCTGGCAGGCCGGGGGCGTTTTTCATGGACTGCCCCGCTTCCTATTTCTTACCCCTTTCACCGAGCTGGAGCGCGTGCAACACGCGCTACCAGCAACAGCGCATGTTGTGGTCATCGCCCCTTTTCTGGATTGCTTTTGCCATCCTCCTTTTCTGGGCCCTTGGGGCCTACAACCGCCTGATGCGGTTGCGTTCATCGGTGGTGCAGTCGTTTGGCAGCTTCGATGCGCACATGGTGCGCCTGGTGGCGCTGCTGGGCGAGTTTGATGCTGCGGTCGCCGTGCAGCGGGGGCGTCTTCTGGTCGGTGCGGGTGAGCAGGAAATGGCAGCCTTGCGAGGCGCCACCACCCAGCTGAGTGCCTCATTGGCCGTGACGCGCGCCCGCCCGTTGCAGCCGGACGCCGTAGCGGCCCTGGCTGCTGCGCGCGATGTGCTGCTGGCCACTTGGCAAGGCGCTGTGGGCGCAGTGCAGCTCGCCACGGGGGGGCCGGAAG
>NZ_QAIH01000266.1 GCF_003060895.1 Acidovorax sp. HMWF029
GCCGATGGGGGCTCTGCCAGTGGCTGGGGCACCGGTGGGGCCACTGGCGCAGGGGCGGCGGGTGCTTGCACCTCAGCCCGGCGGTGGCTGAAAGCGGTGTCCCGCTCTTCGGGCGTGCCGCGCTCGAACTGCAGCATCAGCAAGCCAGTCAGCCCCACCACGGCCAATGTGGCCAGGGCTGAAATTTTCCAGCGGGCCTGGTTGGCGGCAGGGATTGCCACTGGGGCGGCTGATGCCGCAGCCGCAGCCTCAGCCGCAGCCGTGGCCACCATCTGCGCATGGGCGCGCACGGCCTCGCGCACCTGTGCGCCGGGGCGGGCACCTTCTTGCTCGCTGGCCTCGTGGTAACGCCGGACCAGCTCGTCGTCCTGCCGGTTCATACAAACTCCTTGAGGTGCTGGCGCAGGCTGGCCCGCGCGTAGCGCAGGCGGCTCTTGGCGGTTTCAAAATTCACGCCGGTGGCTTGGGCAATCTCCTGCACGCCCAGGTCGCCTTCGGCCTGCAGCAAAAAGGCCTCGCGCTGCTCCAGCGGCAATTGCTCTACCGCCGCAATCAGCGCGGCCGCCTGCTCGCGTGACTGCAATTGCCGCACGGGCCCGAAGCCCGAGTCGGCCACCAGCGTGTCGGCCAGCGTGCGCGCATCGTCGTCGCTGGCATCCAGGCTGGTGTGGTGTTTGGCGGTGCGCAAGTGGTCCACCAGGCGGTGGTGCGCCAGGGTGAACAGCCAGGTTCGGAACCTGGCTTTCACCTCATAACGGGCGGCATTGCGCGCCACTGCGAACCAAACGTCCTGCAGCAGGTCATCGGCCACCGCCTGCACCTTCACGCTGCGAAACACAAACCGCCACACGGCCAGCTCATGCCGCGCGTAGAGCCGGTCGAATGCGCCCAGGTCGCCCTTGGCGTAGCGCAGCATCAGCGCTTCGTCGGTGTCTGTGGCATCGGCAGAGGGTGGGGCGGTGGGCACCGGGGCATTATGCGAGGCCCTCATACACCCACGGCACCGGTCCAGGCCTACCTCGGGTCGGGAACGTACGAGAGGTTGTCGGACTGCGGGAACGCACGGGGCACTTGGGGCACGTAGGGCCGGGCGATGGGCTCGCGGATGACACCGGCGGCGATCAGGTTCTGGCGGCTGTCGTAGCGGATGCTGATGATTTCGTTGGGCTGCTCTTGCAGTCGCGTAAAGGTGGTGTGCGAGACGACCGAGGTCTCGCGCTGGCCGTGGGCCGTGCCCAGCTTGGCAGATGGCATGGGGGCGGCCTTGGCCACGGTGTCGGCGGACTGTGAGCGTGCGGAGGATTCGGCCTCGGCCGGTGCAGCGGCTGCGGGCGATGCCGGTTCCTCGCGCAGGCGCCCCAGGCCCTGTCCGATGTCGCGGCGCTGGCTGTAGGGCTCGGGGGTGACGGCAGGCGCGGGCAGAGGCACCGGCTGCAGCTCGCGGAACAGCGCGACGCCAATTACCCCCACATGGGCCGGGCGGCCCGTGCGCGCGGCATAGGAGTTGGCGATGTGGGAAAACTCGAACGCCGCCACCTGGCTGTCGCTCTTGCGCCAACCGGTGATCTGGTAGCGCTCGTGTGGGGAGAACACATAGC
>NZ_QAIH01000267.1 GCF_003060895.1 Acidovorax sp. HMWF029
CCTGCACATCGGCCACGCCAAGAGCATCTGCATCAACTTCGGCCTGGCGCGCGATTACGGCGGCGTGTGCCACCTGCGCTTTGACGACACCAACCCTGAAAAAGAAGACACCGAATACGTCAACAGCATCATCGACGCCGTGAAATGGCTCGGTTTTGACTGGGCCCAGCTCGGCCAGGCGCCCGGCAGCGCCGCGCCCTTCCAGGCCAGCGACTACTTCGGCTTCATGTACCGCGCGGCCGAATATTTGATCGAAGCAGGCCACGCTTACGTGGACGAGCAGACCACCGAGCAGATGCGCGCCAACCGGGGCGACTTCAGCAAGCCCGGCGTGGACAGCCCCTTCCGCACCCGCACGCCAGAGGAAAACCTGCGCATCTTCCGCGAGATGCGTGACGGCCAGCATGAAGATGGATCGATGGTGCTGCGCGCCAAGATCGACATGGCCAGCCCCAACATCAACATGCGCGACCCGGCCATCTACCGCATACGCCGCGCCACCCATCACAACACGGGCGACACCTGGTGCATCTACCCCATGTACACCTACGCGCACCCCATCGAGGACGCGCTGGAGCAGATCACCCACAGCCTGTGCACGCTGGAGTTTGAAGACCAGCGCCCCTTCTACGACTGGCTGCTGGAGCGCCTGACCGAAGGCGGCCTGCTGGCCAGCCCGCCCCCCCGCCAATACGAATTTGCGCGCCTGAACCTCACCTATGTCATCACCAGCAAGCGCAAGCTCGCCCAGCTGGTGTACGACCACAAGGTCAGCGGCTGGGACGACCCCCGCATGCCCACCATCGTCGGCCTGCGCCGCCGTGGCTACACGCCCGAAGCGCTGCAGGTGTTTGCCGACCGCATCGGCGTGACCAAGTCCGACAGCTGGATCGACTACAGCACCCTGGAAGGCTGCCTGCGCGAAGACCTGGAGCTGAAGGCCCACCGCGGCATGGCCGTGCTCAACCCCGTCAAGCTCGTGCTGACCAACTGGGACGACGTGATGGGCGCAGGCCACCTGGAGCCCTGCAGCCTGCCCGCC
>NZ_QAIH01000268.1 GCF_003060895.1 Acidovorax sp. HMWF029
GGCGGGCAGGTGCAGCTCGGCGCGGGCTTGAATGGCAAAGGCGTTGGCTTTTTCGTTAGCATTGCCCTCCCCCACAGCGCCTGACGGCCTCGCCGCAGGCCCCACGCCCGCCCCGCATGTCCGACGCCACGACCACCGACTCCACCCACCCATGTCTTAGCTGCGGTGCCTGCTGCGCCAGCTTTCGCGTGGACTTTGCCGTGTACGAGATGCAGGCGATGGGCGGCACGGTGCCCGACGGTCTGGCACTGGATGTGAACGGCAGCACCTGCCGCATGCGGGGTACGGAGCAGGTTCCCATCCGCTGCGCCGCGCTGACCGGCCAGGTGGGCCAGCAAGTGGCCTGCAGCATCTACGAACTGCGCCCGGCGCCCTGCCGCGAGTTCTCGGCGGGCGACTACGCCTGCCACAAGGCGCGTGCGCGGCACGGGCTGGCGCCGCTGGCAGAAGGTTTGGTTCTGTGAAGGCCGCGCCCTTCATGCAGCCGGGCTACTGTCACATCAAAATAGTTTAGGCCTCAACAAAAATTCGATGGGGTGTTGGAAATAACCGACACCACGGTTTTTTCGGGACATGCAAACTTTGTCCCATGTCAACGCCATCCTCCCCCACCGCCCGCCGGCTCTGGGACATCTCGCCGCCCGTGCACGCAGGCAGCCCCGTGTTCCCCGGCGACACGGCCTACAGCCAGCAGTGGTGCGCCACCATTGGCCCCGGCTGCCCGGTCAACGTGAGCGCGATCACGATGTCGCCCCATGTGGGCGCCCACGCCGACGCACCGCTGCACTATGACGCACAGGGCGCCACCATCGGCGACGTATCGCTCGACGCCTTTCTGGGCCCCTGCCGCGTGATCCACGCCATTGGCTGCGGGCCGCTCATCACCTGGGAGCACATTGCCCACGCGGTGAACGGCCCCCTGCCCCCGCGCGTGCTGGTGCGCACCTACGAACACATGCCCGTGGACCGCTGGGACGGCCAGCTGGCCGCCTATGCGCCCGACACCATCGAACGCCTGGCCGACCTGGGCGTGCTGCTGGTGGGCATCGACACCGCCAGCATCGACCCAGCCGACAGCAAGACGCTCGACAGCCACCAGGTCATCCGCCGCCGGGGCCTGCGGGTGCTCGAAAACCTGGTGCTCGACGCCGTGCCCGAGGGCGACTACGAACTGATCGCCCTGCCGCTGAAGCTGACCACCGCCGACGCATCGCCCGTGCGGGCCGTGCTGCGCGCGCTGTAGCCCAGAAATTTCAGGCTTTTTTGGCCGTCACCGCGCGTCCATCATGCCCTAGCAGCTATCAAAACAGAAGCAAACCACCTTAAACACCATGACCACCACCTTGCAAGACTGCCGCGCGCTCGACGCGCAAGACCTCCTGGCGCCGCTGCGCAGCCACTTCGCACTGCCCACGGGCGTGATCTACCTGGACGGCAATTCGCTGGGCGTGGCCCCCAAGGCCGCTGCGGCGCGTGTAGCCGATGTGGTCACCCGCGAATGGGGCACAGACCTCATCAAATCGTGGAACACCGCCAGCTGGTTTGACCTGCCCCAGCGCCTGGGCAACCAGCTGGCCCCGCTGATTGGTGCGGGCAAAGATGAAGTGGTGTGCACCGACAGCACCTCCATCAACCTCTACAAGGTGCTGAGCGCTGCGCTGAACATTGCGCGCGAAGACAGCCCCGCCCGCAAGCGCATCGTGAGCGAGCGCAGCAACTTCCCCACCGACCTCTACATTGCCGAGGGTCTGTGCAAGGAGCGTGGCCTCGAACTCGTGCTGGTAGAGCCCGAAGAGATCACCGCAGCACTGACCAGCGACGTGGCCGTGCTGATGCTCACCCACGTGAACTACCGCACCGGCGCCATGCACGACATGGCCGCCATCACCGCCGCAGCGCATGCCCAGGGCATTTTGTGCGTGTGGGACCTGGCCCACAGCGCGGGCGCCGTGCCGGTGGACCTGAACGGCGCAGGCGCGGATTTCTCGATTGGCTGCGGCTACAAGTATCTGAACGGCGGCCCCGGCGCCCCGGCTTTTGTGTGGGTGCACCCGCGCCATGCCAGCCGTTTCTGGCAGCCGCTGTCCGGCTGGTGGGGCCATGCCGCACCATTTGCCTTCACCCCTGATTACCAGCCCGCACCGGGCATCACGCGCTACCTGTGTGGCACGCAGCCCATCATCAGCCTGTCGGCCCTGCAATGCGGCCTGGATGTGTTCACCGCCGCGCAAAGCCTGGGCGGCATGGCCGCGCTGCGCACCAAGTCGCTGGCGCTCACCGACTTGTTCATCCAGCTGGTGGAAGAGCGCTGTGCAGGCCACGGCCTGGGCCTGGCCACGCCGCGTGACCATGCGCAGCGCGGCTCGCAGGTGTGCCTGACGCGCGACGAAGGCGCGGGCGTGGGCGGCCAGGGCAGCGGTGCGTATGCCATCGTGCAGGCGCTGATTGCGCGCGGCGTGATCGGCGACTTCCGCAAGGGCGACGGTGGCACGGGCCGCCACAAGGACATCCTGCGCTTTGGTTTCACACCGCTGTACCTGGGCTTTGAAGACGTGTGGAACGCCGTGGAGCACTTGCGCCAGGTGCTGGAGAGCGGCGAGTGGCAAAAGGCCGAGTTCAACCAGACGCACGCCGTCACCTGATCGGAAAGGCAAACCACCATGTGCCCTTTCTCGCAACCCCCTGCGGGTGACAACAACGCGGCATCTGCCGCACGGCCCGAATCCATCGTGCACGAAGAGCGCGCCCAGCTCGACTTCAGCCAAAGCATGAGCTATGGCGACTACCTGCAGCTCGACGCCATCCTTACCGCGCAAAAGCCGCTGTCGCCCGCGCACGACGAGATGCTGTTCATCGTGCAGCACCAGACCAGCGAGCTGTGGATGAAGCTCATGCTGCACGAGCTGCGCGCGGCCATCGGCCACATTGCGCGCGACGAGCTGCCGCCCGCCTTCAAGATGCTGGCGCGCGTCAGCAAGATCATGGAGCAGCTGGTGCACGCGTGGGACGTGCTGGCCACCATGACACCGCCCGAGTACAGCGCCATGCGGCCTTACCTGGGCCAATCCAGCGGCTTTCAGAGCTACCAGTACCGCTGCATCGAGTTCTCGATGGGCAACAAGAACCGCGCCATGCTCAAGCCCCACGAGCACCGTGCCGACCTGCTGGCCCTGGTTCAGGCCGCGTACGAAGCCCCGTCGCTGTACGACGAGGCCCTGCGCCTGCTGGCCCGGCGTGGCTTGGCCGTGCCTGCCAGCCACACCGAGCGCGACTGGACGCAGCCCTATGTGGAAAACGATGCGGTGGAGCAGGCCTGGCTCACCGTCTACCGCAACCCCGAAAAACACTGGGACCTGTACCAGCTGGGCGAGGAGCTGACCGACCTGGAAGACGCCTTCCGCCTCTGGCGATTCCGCCACGTGACCACAGTGGAGCGCGTGATCGGCTTCAAGCGCGGCACGGGCGGCACCGGCGGGGTGAGCTACCTGCGCAAGATGCTGGACGTGGTGCTGTTCCCCGAGATCTGGAAGCTGCGCACCGATCTGTAAACAAGGCACGATGAAAAAAACAGGCCTGTTCACCACCCCGGTGAACAGGCCTTTTAACTGCTGCCTGCGCCCTACAGAAAAGCGCTTTCAGCTATCATTTTTATAGTTCTCTCCCTGATTCGCAATCAGCGGCGCTTCAGTCTCCGGCCTTGGCAAACACCTGCCCGCCCGAGAGCTGGTAGGCCAGGTTGTCCACCTGCAGGCTGCGCTCGTTGGCGATGTCAAAGCGGCTGTACAGCCAGGGCGTGTCACCGTTCAGGATGGCGGTGGACACGGCCATGGAGCGCTGGGCCAGCGCGCCGGTGGTGGTGTTCACCTCCAGCCGCAAGGCGCCCTGGTAGCCCCGCACGGGCGGTGGCGTGCCCACCCCCGTCGGTGCCTGGTAGACGCGGGCGGGGAACGCCACGCGCACCTTGCCATCCACCGCCTGCAGGTTGAGCACCGGGCGGGTGCTGTCGAGCGTGGTGATGCTGCCCCGGCCGCCCGCCGCCTGTGTGGCCAGCCGCTTGCCCTGCGCGGCATTGCGCACGTCGAACACTGCGAGCTGGATGCCATCGGCCACGCCACCCAGGGCGCTGTCCTTGCCCACCCCCAGCAGCAGGCCGTTCGGCAGCGGCACCAGGTGGTCGGCATGGCCGCCCGCCGCCAGCTCGCCCGCCACCGTGGGGTTGGCGGGGTTGGCCAGGTCCAGCACCCACACGGGTTCGGTGGTGGCAAAGGGGGTGGCATAGGCCCGGGTGCCTGCAAAAAACAGGTTGTCGATCTGCTGGTCGCCCCGCGCCGTGCGCAGCCGGATGGGCAACTTGGCCTGCGGGCTGAGGTGGTTGTCGCGGCCGCTGTCGCGCAACACGGTCAGCAACGCGGGGGAGGCCTGCTGGGCCTGGATCGTCACCGGCGGCATGCCACTTTGGCCCGTCTTGCCGGTAAATGTCAGCACGCGCAAGTCGTTCTGGTGCTCGTTCAGGCGCGACGGCATGCGGCGCAGGTCCCAGCCCAGGTGGCCGTCCACGCTGCCCGATGCGTCGTAGTCCACCTGCGCGCCACGGAAGCTGAACTTGTGGATGTCGGTGCGGCTATCGGCCGGGAACACAGCGTTGACTACATCGCTGCCATAGCGGTACTGGCGCGAGCTGGCCACATACACGCTGCGCGCGCCCAGGTGCACGGCCTCACTGCCGCCCGCAAGGCAGCGGCTGGTGCGTGCCAGGCTGGACGAAGTGAGGTCGATGGCCGTGATGGAGGTGAGTTGCAGCGACAGCGAAGCATTGCCCGCCTGCACCAGGCAGTCGGCCTCGTTCACCAGCGGCTGGGGCTGGCCACCGTCCACGCGAAGGGTCGGGATCAGCGCGGCAGTGTTCAGGTCTTTGAGCGCGGCCTGCACAGCCGATGCAGAGGCACCTGCAGGCACTGTGAAGCGCGTGAGGTCGGGCGACCAGGTGGTGACCAGGTACAACGTGTTGCCAATCAAACGGCTGCCCACCAGCAGACCTTCGATGCGCATCTGCTTGAGCTGCGCGGGTGCCATGTCTTTGTTGATCGCAAACAGGTCGAGCGACAGCATGCGGCTGTACTCGGGCACCACGGTGATGCTGGCGTCGGCTGCCGCCCCCACGGGCTGCCTGTCGGCGTACGGGTCTTGCTGCGACAGCACCGCGGCGCGAGTGCCGCCCCCCGCCACATAAAAGCCCTGGGGAATGAACTTGGCATCCAGCGTGGCGCGGCCCACGCTGGCCAGGCTGCCATCGGCGGCGCGGGCCTGGGCGGTCAGGCGCGGCGGCTCGCGGCCAGTGTCGGTGGCGTAGGCGCGGTGCAGGCCATAGAGCATGTTGCCCTCGGCCTTGATGAGACCGTCCTCCTCTACCGCCGAGCCGACCAGCGGCGCACCCGTGTGGGTGACCACGCTGCCCGCACTGCTCAGCCCGCCCACGGTGGGCACAGTGATGGCCGTGCCCGGATAGCCCAGCGCAACCCGCTGCGCAATCTTGGCCTTGAAGTAGGCCACCAGATCGCCCGACCGCGCCACCTGCAGACGCGCCTCGTTGGGGGTCTGCGGGTTGCCACCCTCCCCGCCACCGCACCCTGCCACGAATGCCGCCGTGGCCACGGCCAGCCATGCGGGTGAGACATAGGACATGCCCGCCACTTTCTTCATCAACCTTCGGTTCGTCATGTGATTTTTCTCCCTGTGGATACCTGTGATCTGCGCAGCGGGGTGGAATCCTGCCCACACCACCCCGCAGATAAGTGGGATAATATCCCACACATTTTCCATCCGTCAACCAGATGACAATCACGGCCTGCTCCTGAAACCCGCTGCGCACCGCGCTTTTTTTCCATGCCCTCCCGCTCCGCCATCGTTCTGGCCTCTGCCCTGCATGTGCTGCGCCCTTTGGCGCGCCTGCTGCTGCGCAATGGCGTGGCCTACCCAGCGTTTGCTGCGGCCATGAAGAAGGTGTTTCTGGACGCAGCGCACGACGAGCTGCAGCGCACGGGAAAGAAGACAACAGACAGTGCAGTGAGCCTGATGTCGGGCGTGCACCGGCGTGATGTGCGCAACCTGGGCCGCCTGGCCGAGCCCGCTGCCGAAGAAGAAGCGGGCGAGACCCCGTTGAATATGGCCAGCCAAGTGGCCGCGCGCTGGCTGAGCCAGACGGATTGCCTGGACGACGAGGGCCAGCCCCGCCCCCTGCCCCGCAGCGG
>NZ_QAIH01000269.1:0-1496 GCF_003060895.1 Acidovorax sp. HMWF029
GCGTTGGAGAGGGGGCAGGGAATGTGGTGGACACGGGCGCTTCCAGTCAGGTGCAAAAAAGGCAATCATCAACGGCTGGAGGGGAGTATCTGGAATCTGCAAAAATCAAGAAAGCGAATTTATTTGGATAGATTTATTCGCCAAATTGAAAATATATTGAGCACACATAGACAACATGACCCTCAAACAGCTCGAAGCCTTTTACTGGGCCGCTACCTGCAGCAGCTTTGCCACGGCGGCCGAGCGGGTGCATTTGTCGGTGTCGTCGCTGTCCAAGCGCATTACCGAGCTGGAGTCTTCGCTGGGCCAGGTGCTGTTTGACCGTGGCGGGCACCGCGCAACGCTGACGGAAGCCGGCACCCGCCTGGTGCCCCTGGCAGGTGCCCTGCTGCAGCAGGCCGACCGCTTGCAGCAGGAGATGGGCACCAGCAAGGGCCTGCGTGGCCCTTGTCGCCTGGGGGTGGGCGAGCTCACGGCGCTGACCTGGCTGCCCCGGCTGGTAGCTGCCATCGGCAGCGCGCACCCCGGGCTAGAGGTTTCTGTGCACGTGGACGTGGGTGCCGCTTTGGCAGAGCGGCTGGATAAAGGCGAGCTGGATGCCGCAGTCATTGCGGGCACTGCCAGCCGCACAGCACTGACGTCCATGCCGCTGGCGCATGCCCGCTTTGCCTGGTGCGCAGGCCCCGAAGTAGCGCGTGGCCTGTGCCAGATGGATGCCGATGCAGTGCAGTTGCACCCGCTGGTGACGTTGCCGCAAGGCTCGGGGGTTACTCACCTGATTGACGATTGGCTTCGGCAAGCACAGGCACGGCCCGTGCGGCGCCTGGCCTGCAATCACTGGGGCGCTATCGTGGGGCTGCTGGCACAGGGCAGTGGCATTGGCCTGCTGCCCGAGGGCTGGACCCAGGCCCTGTGCGCCCGGGGCGTGCTGCAGCAGCTTCCCAGCCCCGTCCCGCTGGGCTCGCTGGGCTATGCGCTGCATAGTCGGCGCGACGATGTACGGCCCTTGGTGGGTGTGCTGCACGGCCTGGCGGCGCAGCATGCAGACTTCACAGTGGCGTCGCCTGCGGCACTGGTGGGCTTTCGCCGACCATAAGCTGGCCTTCAACGTCCAGTAGCATCTTCTCGCCCGCGTTTTCAAACCAGTGCAGGGGATGGACGTTGGCTTAGCATGGCGCAATATGCCTATTCAGCCTGCTTGCGCCCCTTGCGCCACCGCGATCCCACCCGGCCTGCCCGTGGTACTGGTACTGGCCTCGGGCCGGGGCGATCGGTTTATCGCATCGGGCGGGCAGGTGCACAAGCTGCGTGCGCTGCTGGCCGGGGTGCCGGTGCTGCAGCACACTCTGGCCGCAGTGCGCGCCAGCGGGCTGGCCTGGCACCTGGAGGATGTGGGCCATCCGGGCATGGGCGATTCGATTGCGGCGGCTGTGCGGGCCACCGCCGGTGCGGCGGGCTGGCTGGTGTTGCCGGGGGACTTGCCTCTGGTGCGGCCT
>NZ_QAIH01000269.1:1523-5791 GCF_003060895.1 Acidovorax sp. HMWF029
GGCCAAGAGTGCGGTGACGGTGCCCTTCTTCCATGGCGAGCGGGGCCATCCCGTGGGGTTTGGCGCGCAGTGCCTGCAGGGCCTGCTGGCCTTGTCGGGCGAGCAAGGCGCAGCCAGCGTGGTGCGCCAGTTTGCGCAGCAGGGGCGGGTGCAGAACCTGGCGGTGGATGACGAGGGCACGGTGACAGACATAGACACTGTGCAGGACCTGGTGCGCGCCGAACGCATCCTGGCGGGCCGCCAAAACGGTCTGGCGGCCTGACGGTCTGATAGCAAAAAAACCGCCGACCATCTCTGGAGGGCGGGCTGCCGGGAAGAGGCTGTTCAGGCTGCGGAGGCCGTGATTTTTTATTTTTTCGCAGCGATGACCGCACAGGCCAGGCGGGGGCCTGCATTGCCCGTGGGCTGGGTCTTGTAGTCGTCGGGGTCGCGGTGAACGATCAGGCCCTTGCCCACGATGTCGGTGGTCGGGCCTGCCACGCTGATGCTGCGCGCCACAAAGCTGAATGCCGCCACGCCATATTTGTCGGCCTTGAGGCTGGGTAAGTCACCTGCATGGTGCTCGCTAGCACCATGGCTTCCGTGCGGTTTGCCGCCAGGGTTGAAGTGGCCGCCTGTGCTCATGCCGTCGCCACTGGAGCAATCGCCTTTTTCGTGGATATGGAAGCCGTGTTCGGAGTCCGGCTTGAGACCACGAACCTCGCCCGACACCTGCACCCCGTCACCAGTCTGGACAAAGGTCACAGTACCGCTGGTGGTGTTGCCACGGGTGGGCTCCAGCTTGGCGGTGGCGCGGTTACCTGACAGGTGCGACGCGCAGCCCACCAGCGCGACAGCGGTCAGGGCCGACAGGGCAAAAGCAAAACGGATCTTCTTCATGGCTCCAACTCCTCCGGATGATTAAAAGAACGCGGCATAGAAACCGGCACAAGGCCACAGTCTCGCCACCTGCTGCATGCGCGTCCAGCAGAAATGTGCACTATGGCTCTTTTCGGGCCAGCGCAATCAGTCTTGCCAGGGCCCGGTCATGAATGCCATGGCGGCGCAGCTCGTCGTAAGTGGCCTGGGCGTAGTCCCGTGTGGTGCCGTAGCGGCCACAGGCCTCTTCAAAAATGCGCCGGTATTCCTGCTCTGGCAACTCGCCGGTATGGTTGGGACTTTTGCGCGAAAGGGTGAAGGCCAGCGCACTCACTGGGCCCTGGGGCGTGTGGCAGGTGAGCCAGCGCGGATCGTACACGGCGGTGGGCATCTCGCGCTGCCACAGGCTGATGAGTACCTGGCGGGCATGTGTCCTGTCGACCCGGAACACCATGCCCCGGCAGCTGCCGCCCGAGAGCATGCCGAACACCAGGCCTGGGCACTCAGGCGTGCCCCGGTTGATACGGCTCCACATCTTGAGCGCCCGATGCCAGCCGTGCACCTTGGCGGGGCGGCGCTCGGCGTAATCAAAGTCTGGGCGCCAGATGAGTGAGCCATAGCCAAAGATCCACAGGTCGTGCTGACCGCCCCATTCATGGAGGGCTCGCTCCAGCATCGGGGCCGGATCGCGAAGGGGCAGGGGGAAATTCGTCATGGGAGCACTCTACAATCGAAGGCTTTGCTCAGCAGGCCGTGGGCCTACGGTTTGGTTTTAGCAGCCGCGCCACTTTTTCCATTAACTCATCCATTCATCCATTACTCGGGGGATTTTCCATGTCCAGTTCTGACGACGATAGCCAACAACGTTTTGCCCTTGGTTTCCTGTTTGCGCTGATTGCGCTGGTGATTTCGGCTGTGGTGGGCACCGTGGTGGTGAAGCGTGTCGGCGCCTCGGGCGCGGCCAAGCCCGCCGCTACCGCAGTTGCAAGCAGCGCGCCAGCAGCACCGGCGGCTGATGTAGCCGCTGCCGTGGCAGACGAAGCCAGCGTGCGGGTTGAAAACGGTGTGGTGAAGTTCTACTTTGCTACCGCCAAGGCCGACCTGGCGGGCGGTGCCAACGAAGCCCTGGCCGATGTGGTCAAAGGCGTGGCCGAAGGCAAGAAGGCCGTGGTCTCTGGCTTTCACGACGCCACGGGTGACGCAGCCCTGAACGCCGAGCTGGCCAAGCAACGCGCTTTTGCCGTGCGCGACGCCCTGAAGGCCCTGGGCGTGGCCGAAGACAAGATCGAGCTGAAGAAGCCCGAAGAAACCACGGCCAGCGGCAGCAACGCCGAAGCCCGCCGCGTGGAAGTGGCTCTGGGCGCGCTGTAACCGCTGCACCCCGCGCTCCACAAAAAAACCCGGCCAAGCCGGGTTTTTTTATAGTCAAAATTGCCGTCTGCGCGCGACCACCATGCCCGTGAAGCTATTTAATTGATAGCACCCTTCAACGCAGGCCCGCGCCAGCGGCACCCTCGGCGCGCTGAATCAGTTCAATCTTGTAGCCATCGGGGTCGGTCACAAACGCAATGACCGTGGTGCCGCCTTTCACCGGGCCCGCTTCACGCGTCACATTGCCGCCCGATGCCTTGATCTTTTCGCACGCCGCATACGCATCGGGCACGCCCAGGGCGATGTGGCCGTAGGCCGTGCCCATCTCATAGCCTTCCACGCCCCAGTTGTAGGTCAGCTCGATCTCGGCCTGGCCGGGGTTGCCGCCTTCGAAGCCCAGAAAGGCCAGCGAATACTTGTACTCGGGGTTTTCGGACTGGCGCAGCAGCTGCATGCCCAGAACGTTGGTGTAGAAATCAATCGAGCGTTGAAGGTTGCCAACGCGCAGCATCGTGTGGAGGAATTTCATCCCTTCGATTGTGCAGGCAAGTCGAAAACCAGGCAGGTGGTGGTGGCGTGGGCGTACAGCGTGCCGTCCGGCCCCACTAGGCGCGCCTCGGCCGTCGCCAGCTGGCGGCCACTGTGGATGACGCGGCCTTCGGCACGCACGCGCTGCACCTTGGGAGTGATGGCCTTGACGAGGTTGATGCCCAGCTCGGCCGTGGTGTAGCCGCGTCCAGGCTCCATGCGCGTGTGCACGGCACAGCCCAGGGCCGAGTCGAGCAGTGTGGCAAACCAGCCGCCGTGCACCGTGCCCATGGGGTTGAGGTGCTCTGCGCGCGGCGTGCCCTGGAAGATGGCCGTGCCGTCGCCCACTTCCACGATCAGAAAGTCCAGCGTCTTGGCAATGGCGGCATAGGGCAGCTCGCCGCGCAGCATGGCCTGCATCTGCTGCAGTCCGTTCAGGTGGGCGATCTGCTCGCGGGTGGCCACGCCCGGGCCGGGGCCGGCATCCAGCGTGGCGAGGATGTCGCGCTCCTGCGCCAGCCAGTGTTCGAGGTGGTTGTGTTGGGTCATGGGGTGTCCTGGTCGTTGCCGTGGTTGAAATTGATGACTTGCATATGCAATTATTGCAGATACAATTAAATCCATGCAAGCCGACACCACTGCCCTTGCGCCCGTTGTGCCCCCCGTTGCTACGGGGTTGCCGCAGGGCTGCACCAACTTCAAGCTGCGCCAGCTCATGCGCCGCGTGGCCAACCATTACGACGCGGAAATGGCCCGCTGCGGGCTCAAGACCACGCAATATTCGCTGCTGTCCCATGTGCTCAAACTCGGGCCGATCCGACCTGGCGACCTGGCAGCAGAGATGAAGATGGACGCATCCACGCTGACCCGCAACCTGCGCCCGCTGGTGGATGCAGGCTGGGTGACGCTGGAGGCGGGCACCGACGCGCGCAGCCGCCTGGTGCACATCACCGACGCGGGCCGCGACAAGCGTGCCGAAGCCCAGCGCCACTGGAAGGCCGCCCAGCTGGCCCTGAACGACGCCCTGGGCGCGGACCGCGTGGTGGCGCTGCATGCACTGGTGGATGATTCGCTGGCCCTGCTGGCCGCACTGCCCAACCAGGAGGCTTGCCATGGCGACTGATACCCTGCCCAACAAGCCCCAGTCGGCGGCCCCCACCATCGCCCTGTGGCTGGTGCTGCTGGCGGCCGCTGGCACCTTTGCGATGACCATGGGCACGCGCCAGACCATGGGCCTGTTCCTCTCGGCACTGAACACTTCCACCGCGCTGGGCATTGGCAGCATCAGCCTGGCGTTTGCCTTTGGCCAGCTGTGGTGGGGCCTGACCCAGCCGTTTGCGGGTGCGGTGGCCGACCGCATCGGCACCGGCCGCGTCATCCTGCTGGGCGTGACGCTGGTGGCGCTGGGCACGTTCATCACCCCCTACATGACCACCACCGCCGGGCTGATTTTTGCCATTGGCGTGCTGGCTGCGGGCGGGGCGGGCATGGCCGGCCCCTCGGTGCTGATG
>NZ_QAIH01000269.1:5801-6593 GCF_003060895.1 Acidovorax sp. HMWF029
GCGCACAAGCGGGGGCTGGCCAGCGGCATCGTCAATGCGGGTGGTTCGTTTGGTCAGTTCGTGATGGCGCCCATTGCCATCAGCCTGACGGCCGCCGTGGGCTGGGCCAACGCCATGCAGTGGCTGGGCGTTCTGGTGCTGCTGGCGCTACCTGCGGTGTGGGTGCTCAAAGGCAACTCCAACGCACTGGCGGCGCAGGCCGCCGCCGCATCGGGCCAGAAGGCGCTGACTGCACGCGAGGCCATTGCGCAGGCGCTGGCCACCCCCAGCTACCGCTACCTCGCTGTGGGCTTTTTGGTGTGTGGCTTCCACGTGGCGTTTCTGGCCACCCATCTGCCGGGCGTGATTGCCGCCTGCGGGCTGGCCCCCGAGGTGGGCGGCTGGGCACTGGCCGTGATCGGCCTGTTCAACATCGTAGGCAGCCTGGCCATGGGCTGGGCCGTGGGGCGCTGGCGCATGAAGTCGCTGCTGGCGCTGCTGTACGCCACACGCGGCATCGCGGTGCTCATCTTTTTGCTGGCGCCCAAGACACCCGCCGTGGTGCTGATCTTTGCAGCCGTCATGGGCATCACGTTCCTGTCCACGGTGCCCCCCACGGCCGGACTGGTCGCCAAGATGTTTGGCACGGCCAACATGGCGATGTTGTTTGGCATCGTGATGCTGTCGCACCAGATCGGCGGTTTTTTAGGCGCCTACCTGGGCGGCAGCGTCTTCCAGGCCACGGGCAGCTACGACTGGGTCTGGTACATCGACATCGCGCTGGCTGCCGGGGCCGCACTGGTGAACCTGCCC
>NZ_QAIH01000028.1 GCF_003060895.1 Acidovorax sp. HMWF029
GGGCAGCAGCGTCAAAAGCCAGGTGCGGCCAATCGGGCATCTGCCAGATGTAGCGGGGCGTGCGGGTGGGGCGGTGGGGGCGCATGCGGTGATTATGGAGGTTATTCGCCGCAAAATATGCGGTGAATGGATGTGCTTTTCGCCGCACATGTGTCGCCGCACAAGAGGCTGACGAAATGGCATTCGCCGCTTGCACTGGATTGCGCTGGATTGCGTGCAGTGCACCCACATGGCTGTGCCTGGTGCCCGCTATGCTCCCCACCCGACGAAACACGACACACACGGTACGCGCCATGCACGAAATCATCTGCCCCCACTGCAGCAAAGCCTTCAAGATCGACGAGGCGGGGTATGCCGACATCCTCAAGCAGGTGCGCGATGACGCGTTTGAGCAGGCTTTGCACGAGCGCCTCGAATTGGCCGAGCGCGAAAAGCGCGACGCGATTGCCCTGGCCAAGGCCGAGGTAACTAACACGCTGCAAAAGGCAGCGTCTGCCAAAGACACCGAGATTCAGGCACTCAAAGCCCAGCTGGATGCGGGCGAGGTGGCGCGCAAGTTGGCGGTGGCAGAGGCCTTGGGCGCCGTAACCCAAGAGCGCGATGCGCTGGCGAACCAACTAAAGAATGAGCTGGCCCAAGCACGCAGCGCACAACAAGCGGCAGCCCAGTTGGCCGAGGCCAAGCTGGCTCATGCGCTGCAGGCCGAAGCCGCCAAGAAGGATGCCGAGATTCAGGCGCTGCAAGCCAAGCTGACAGCCAGCGACACCGCGCGCCAGTTGGCGGTGAATGAAGCCGTGAGCGTGGTCGCGCAGGAACGGGATGCCTTGAAGAATGACCTCAGCCTCATCGCCGTCAAAAACCAGCTAGAAGAGAAAGCCATCAAGGAGCAATTCGCTTTGCAGCTGCGCGACCGCGAGGGCGAGATTGAGCGCCTGCGGGACATGAAGGCGCGGCTATCGACCAAGATGGTGGGCGAGACGCTGGAGCAGCACTGCGAGATTGAGTTCAACCGCATCCGTGCGGCGGCGTTTCAACGCGCGCATTTTGATAAGGACAACGACGCCCGCACCGGCAGCAAGGGCGACTACATTTTTCGCGAGGCGGATGAGCACGGCACCGAGATCGTTTCCATCATGTTTGAGATGAAGAACGAAAGCGATGAAACCGCCACCAAAAAGCGCAACGAAGACTTCTTGAAGGAGCTGGACAAAGACCGCAACGAGAAGGCGTGCGAGTACGCGGTGCTGGTGTCCCTGCTGGAGCCGGAGAGCGAGCTGTACAACAGCGGCATCGTCGATGTGTCGCACCGCTACCCCAAGATGTACGTGGTGCGGCCACAGTTCTTTGTGCCGCTGATCACGCTGCTGCGCAATGCGGCGTTGAACTCGCTGAAGTACAAGTCCGAGCTCGCAATGGTGCGTTCTCAGAACCTGGACATCACCAAGTTCGAATCGCAGCTGGAGGAGTTCAAGGGCGCGTTTGGGCGCAACTGGCGCTTGGCGTCGGATGGGTTTGAAGAGGCCGTCAAACGCATCGACGAGGCCATCAAGGACTTGGAGAAGACCAAGGAAGCGCTGCACAAGTCCGCCAACAACCTGCGCCTGGCCAACGACAAGGCCGAAGACCTGACGATCAAGAAGCTCACTCGCGGCAACCCGACGATGGCGGCCAAGTTTGCGGAGCTCAAGCAGGTGGGGACGTTGGACGGGGAGTGAGGCAGTGCGGCGCGGTGAACGAGGTCGGATCGGGGCCATATGCGGTAGCTAGGGGCCCGCGCTGCCTGCCGCAGCCATGGCCCGCGCTGTGCACCTGGGCTCACGCCCGCACCGACGCCCCCGTCGCATAAAACTGCCCACCCGCCACGTAGTTCAGCGTGCGCAGTTTGTCGGGTGCGGAATCAAACTCCCCGCATGCGCGTCCGACACCAGCACCATGGGACCGTGGTTGAGCACGCGGTAGGCCTTGTCGAGGGGAACGGGGCGGGCGTGAGC
>NZ_QAIH01000270.1:0-1674 GCF_003060895.1 Acidovorax sp. HMWF029
CCGTCGAAGCCCACCCCAGCCGCCGCCATTTTGTGCGCCAGCTGAGCCTGGCCGCCGCAGCCCTGGGCACCCTGCCTCTGGCCGCCTGCGGCGGCAGCGACGATGCGCCCGCCGTGCAGTTTGCCCACGGCATTGCCAGCGGCGACCCACTGGCCGACCGCGTGATGCTGTGGACGCGCGTGACGCCGCCCGCAGGCCACACCAGCGACATCCCGGTCGCTTGGGAAGTGGCCGCCGACAGCACCTTCACCACTCTCGTGGCGCAGGGACAGACCACAGCGCTCGCCAGCAAGGACTTCACCGTCAAGGTCGATGCCACCGGCTTGAAGGCCGCCACCGCGTACCACTTCCGCTTTCGCGCCTATGCGGCCACGTCCACGACCGGGCGCACGCGCACCCTGCCCACGGGCAGCGTGGCGCAAGTCAAGCTGGCAGTGTTCTCGTGCGCCAACTACCCAGCGGGCTACTTCAACGTGTACGCCGATGCGGCCAAGCGCAACGACCTGGATGCCACCGTGCACCTGGGCGACTACCTCTACGAATACGGCCGGGGCGGCTACGCATCGGCCAACGCGGGCGCCATGGGCCGCCTGTCCGCACCCGCCACTGAAATCGTGAGTCTGGCCGACTACCGCCAGCGCCACGCGCAGTACAAGACCGATGCCGACCTGCAAGCCCTGCACGCCGCCGCCCCCATGATTGCCGTATGGGACGACCATGAGATCACCAACGACACCTGGCGCGACGGGGCCGAGAACCACCAAAGCGCCACCGAAGGCAGCTTCAGCGCCCGCAAGGCCGCCGCCATGCAGGCCTACCACGAGTGGATGCCCACCCGCAACGCGCAGCCCGAGCTGATCTACCGCAGCTTTGCCTTTGGCAACCTGGTGGCGCTGCACATGCTCGACACCCGCGTGGTGGCCCGCGACGAACAGCTCGACTACAGCAAGTTCTTTACCGCCAGCGGTTTTGATGCGGCAGGCTTCACGGCAGCGGTGGGCAGCGCCAGCCGCCAGCTGCTGGGCACCACGCAAACGCAGTGGCTGCAACAGCAAATGACGGCATCCACCGCCACCTGGCAGGTGCTGGGCCAGCAGGTGCTGATGGGCCGCATGAACATCCCTGCGCCCATCCTCATGGAGACCCTGCAGCCCGGCGCAGGCGTCAGCGTCAGCCAGTACGCGGCCCTGGTGGCCCGTGCGCAGAGTAACCCTAGCAGCCTCACGCCCGCTGAGCGGGCCATCCTGGCGCAGCCCTCCATCCCCTACAACCTGGACGCCTGGGATGGCTACCAGGCCGCGCGCGAGACGGTACTGGCCACCTCGCGCAGCCTGGGCAAGAACCTCGTGGTGCTGTCAGGCGACACGCATAACGCCTGGGCTAACGAACTGCAGGACATGAACGGCAAGGCCGTGGGCGTGGAGTTCGCGACTTCGTCCGTCAGCTCCCCAGGGTTTGAGGAATACCTGCCCAATGAAAAGCCCGCCACGCTGGCAGGCGCGCTCGAACAGCTGATTGGCCCGCTGCAATACTGCGACACCTCGCGCCGTGGCTACATGGTGGTCACCGCCACGGCCACCGAATGCCGGGCCGACTGGGTGTACGTAAGCACCATCACTAGCCGCAGCTACACCGCCAGTACGGACAAGTCCCTCAAGGTGGTGGCGGGCGCAG
>NZ_QAIH01000270.1:1701-3596 GCF_003060895.1 Acidovorax sp. HMWF029
GCAGCCTGACGCCACGCAGCCGCAGGCCACACCACCCGGCGTGGCCTGCGCGCAGCAGCTACAGCAACCCCCGCAGTTCGCGCGCGGCTTCCTGCAGCAGCGGCAGCATGTCGCGCTGCAGCGTCTGCGCCTGCATTTGCTGGGGCGATGCCACCACGTTGAGCGCTGCCACCGTCTGCCCTTGCAGATTGCGCAGCGGCACCGCCAGGGCGTGTACGCCCAGCTCGTGCTCTTCCGCTGCCAGGCAAAAATCGTCGCGCCGTGCTGCGGCCACCACCTTGCGCAAGGCCCCCACTTGCGTGAGCGTATGGGGCGTAAGGCGCTGCAGCGAGCAGCCCTTGAGCCATTGCGTGAGTTCCACCGGCGGCAAGGCTGCCAGCAACACACGCCCTGTGGACGTGGGATGCGCGGGCAGCCGTGCCCCCAAGTGCAAACCGTAGGCCAGCACCCGCGAAGGCAGGCCATACACCCCGCTGCGCGCGACGATCACGACCTCGCTGCCATCCAGAACCACGGCTGAAAACGATTGCTGCGTCTGCGCCGCCAACCGGTTGAGCGTGGGCTGCAGCACACGCGGCAGCCGCGCCGAGGCCAGATAGCTGCCAGAAAACCGCAGCACCTTGGGCGCCAGCCAGAAATAGCTGCCATCCGTTTCCAGATACCCCAGGTGTGCCAGTGTCAGCAGATGGCGGCGCGCCGCAGCGCGCGTGAGGCCCGTGCGCTGCGCAGCCAGCGTGGCATTCAGGCGCTGGCGCTCGGTATCAAAACTCTCAAGCACAGCCATGCCCTTGGCCATGCCTTCGATGAAGTCCGCCTTGGCGATAGGAGCGGCTGCCTGCACGATGGTCATTGCGCGATGATCGCACAACACAATTGCCAATCGCACGCAACCGCTGCTGCGCCACGAACTCTTGACTCAGATCAACCTACGCTTGGCAGCATCGTTTTTCACGAGGTTGCCCACCATGCGTACCCAGGTTGCCATCATCGGCGCAGGCCCCGCCGGCCTACTGCTCGGCCAGTTGCTCTACAAATCCGGCGTTGACGCCATCATCATCGAACAGCGCAGCCCCGACTATGTGCTGGGCCGCATCCGCGCTGGCGTGCTGGAGCAGGTCAGCATGGACCTTCTGGACCAGGCGGGCGTCGGCGCACGCGCCCATGCAGAGGGCCTGCCGCACGACGGCATCGAACTGCTGTTCAAGGGCGCACGCCACCGCATTGATCTGCATGAGCTCACCGGCGGAAGCCGGGTGACGGTGTATGGCCAGACCGAAGTGACACGCGACCTGATGGACGCCCGCGCGGCTGCAGGCCTGACCACCGTGTACGACGCGCAGAACGTGCAAGTGCACGACCTTGCCAGCCAAAACCCCCGCGTGACTTACCAAAAGGACGGCCAGACACACGAACTGGCCTGCGACTTCATTGCAGGCTGTGACGGCTACCACGGCGTGTGCCGCGCCAGCGCCCCGGCCGACTTGCTCAAAACCTACGAGCGTGTGTACCCCTTCGGCTGGCTGGGTGTGCTGGCCGATGTGCCCCCCGTCTCGCACGAACTCATCTACGCCAACACCGAGCGCGGCTTTGCGCTGTGCAGCATGCGCAGTGCCACCCGCAGCCGCTACTACGTGCAAGTGCCCAATACGGACAAGATCGAGAACTGGAGCATCGACCAGTTCTGGACCGAGCTGGGCAACCGCCTGGACCCCGAGGCACGCGCCAATCTGGTCACGGGCCCCGCGCTGGAGATGAGCATTGCGCCGCTGCGCAGCTTTGTGGCCGAGCCCATGCGTTTTGGCCGCATGTTCCTGGCGGGCGACGCTGCCCACATCGTGCCACCTACAGGTGCCAAGGGTCTGAATCTGGCCGCCAGCGACGTGGGCTTTCTGTGG
>NZ_QAIH01000271.1:0-1525 GCF_003060895.1 Acidovorax sp. HMWF029
CGGCACGATGGCGCGTTCGTCCACGTAGAAGGGAACGCCCTGCAGCCAGGCCTCGCGCGTGAGGTAGGCGGCGGGTTTGCGGCTGCTGGTACGCTCTTCAAAAAGTGTAGCAACCAAGTCAATCTGGTCGCGCGGAACGGGCTGTTTTTTTATGGAATCCGGGGCGTCCGAGAGGTCGCTGTCCAGCGGCAGTCCCAGGCGCCACAGCACCAGCCAGGCGGCCTCGTCATGGGCGTTGGTGGTGCCGTGGCCGAAGGAGACGCCGGCTGAGCGCAGGAACTCGGCGCCGGATTCGACCAGGGCGCCAACGGTGTCGCCTGTGACGGCGAGGTTTGGTGTTTTGGGTGTGCTCATGCGGGCACCGCGATCGCTGCCAGGGCCTGCGCGTGCAGGTTTTCCAGTGTGCGGCGGTAGATGTTCTTGAGCGGCTCGATATCGGCCACCACCACATGCTCATCGATCTTGTGGATGGTTGCGTTGGGCGGGCCGAGTTCGATGACCTGCGGGCAGATCTGGGCGATGAAGCGGCCATCGCTGGTGCCGCCGGTGGTGGAGAGCTCGGTGGTGATGCCCGTCTCGGCGGAGATGGCCTGCTGCACGGCGGTAACCAGCTCGCCCGGCGTGGTCAGGAAGGGCTGGCCGCCCAGCGTCCAGCGCAGGTCGTACTCCAGGCCGTGGCGGTCCAGCACGGCGTGCACGCGCTGCTGCAGGCCTTCGGCTGTGGATTCCGTGGAGAAGCGGAAGTTGAAGTCGATCACGACCTCGCCCGGGATCACGTTGGTGGCGCCAGTGCCGCCGTGCATGTTGCTGATCTGCCAGCTGGTGGGCGGGAAGAATGCGTTGCCGTTGTCCCACACGGTGGCGGCCAGCTCGGCCAGTGCGGGCAGGGCCTGGTGGATGGGGTTGCGCGCCAGTTGCGGGTAGGCGATGTGGCCCTGGATACCCCGTACGCTGAGCTTGCCGCTCAGGGTGCCGCGCCGTCCGTTCTTGATCATGTCGCCGGTCTTTTCGACCGAGGTGGGCTCGCCCACGATGCAGTAGTGCAGCGGCTCGCCGCGTGCCCTGAGCTGTTCGACCACCACTTTGGTGCCGTCCACCGAGGGGCCTTCTTCATCGCTGGTAAGCAAGAAGGCGAGCTGGACCAGGGGGGAGGGCGTGGCAGCCAGGAACTCCTCTACCGCGACCACAAAGGCGGCGATCGAGGTCTTCATGTCGCTGGCACCACGGCCGTAGAGCTTGCCGTCCTTGTGGGTGGGCACGAACGGATCGCTGCCCCATTGCGCCAGCGGGCCGGTGGGCACCACATCGGTATGGCCTGCAAATACTATGGTTTTGATAGCTGATTTTGCAAGCTGGTCGCGCGGAAGAGGCCTTTTTGCCCACAAATTGCTGACGCGGAAGTCGGCTGGACCGCTGTCCAGGCGCTCGCACACGAATCCAAGCGGGGCCAGTCGCGCGGCCAGCAGGTCGAGGCAGCCCGCGTCTTCGGGCGTGATGGAGGGCAGGGCGATGAGCTGTTCGGCCA
>NZ_QAIH01000271.1:1535-7400 GCF_003060895.1 Acidovorax sp. HMWF029
ATGGGGTAAGTGAATTGAGAGAGGCAGCCAAGCTGCGATCACGGGGCGGAGTGTCGGCGCTGGCGCGGTCCAGGCGAGAGACGCTGCGGCAGGGGTGTCCGACAACGAGGGCGTCGTCCTTCGCGGAGGGAAGTCGCCAGAGGCGACTCAGGGGGCGTCACATCATGCTGCTGGTTTGACGTCCAGCACGATTTCTGTGAACGAAGGGGCGTCATCAGGCGTGTCGCGCGCTTCTTTCTGGGCCTTGGCGGCATTGGCGGCCAGAGAAAAATCGTTTTGCAGGCGCCACATGAGGTTGGTGGGCGAGTCGGCGTAGGCCATGCCTTCCTTGCGGTCGATCTTGGCGTCCATGATCAGGTGGGCCAGGGCCTCCTCGAAGGTCTGAGAGCCTTCGGCCATGGACTTTTCCATGGCCTCTTTCACGCCGGAAAAATCGCCTTTTTCGATCAGGTCAGACACCAGCTTGGTATTGAGCATGACCTCCACAGCCGGTGCTCGGCTGCCGTCGACGGTGCGCACCAGGCGCTGTGAAATGATGGCCTTCATGGCCGAAGCCAGGTCCCCCAGCATGGTGGGGCGCACTTCGACGGGGTAGAAGGACAGAATGCGATTGAGCGCGTGGTAGCTGTTGTTGCCGTGCAGCGTGGCCAGGCACAGGTGGCCCGACTGGGCGTAGGCGATCGCGGCCGACATGGTTTCCCGGTCGCGGATTTCACCGATCAGAATCACGTCGGGCGCCTGGCGCAAAGCGTTTTTCAGCGCGGTTTGCAGCGATTGAGTATCGCTGCCGATCTCACGCTGGTTGACGATGGATTTTTTGTTTCTGAACTGGTACTCCACCGGGTCCTCAATGGTGAGGATGTGGCCGGTGAGCATCTCGTTGCGGGTGTCGATCATCGACGCCAGCGAGGTGCTCTTGCCGGAGCCGGTGGCGCCTACCATGAGTATGAGGCCCCGTTTTTCCATGATGAGCTCACGCATCACGGGCGGCAGGCCCAGGGTGTCGAACTCGGGGATCTGCTGCGAGATGAACCGGATCACCACCGCGTAGCTGCCACGCTGGCGCATGGCGCTGATACGGAAACGCCCCACGCCGCTGAGTGGCACGCCCATGTTGAGTTCGCCTGTTTCCTCCAGCTCTTCGATGCGGTCCGGTGGGACCACTTCGGAGAGCAGGTTGCGGGGGGCGTCGGGCGGCAGGATCTGGTTGTTGATGGGCACACACTCGCCGTTGATCTTGATCAGCGCCGGTGCGTTGGCCGACAGATAGACGTCGGAGGCCTTTTTCTCGGCCATCAGGCGGAGAATTCGTTCCATTGTGCTCATGGTGTGTCCCTCTTGTTGTCAGTTTCTGTCGACGGGGCGAGCGGCCCAATGGTCCGGGCCGTCCGCCGGTCAACCTCGATCAGTCGCGCAGCAGATCGTTGATGCTGGTCTTGGAGCGCGTTTGCGCATCGACCTGCTTGACGATGATGGCGGCGTACATGCTGTAAGGCGCGCCGTTGGCGGCCGTCTTGGGCAGGTTGCCGCTGACCACCACTGAGCCCGAGGGCACGCGTCCGTAGCTGATTTCGCCGGTGGCACGGTTGAAGATCGGGGTGCTCTGGCCAAGGTACACGCCCATGCCCAGCACGGAGTTTTCTTCAACAACCACGCCTTCGACCACCTCGGAGCGGGCACCGATGAAGCAGTTGTCTTCAATGATGGTGGGGCCTGCCTGCAGGGGCTCCAGCACGCCGCCGATGCCCACGCCGCCCGAGAGGTGCACGCCCGAGCCGATCTGCGCGCACGAGCCCACGGTAGCCCAGGTATCCACCATGGTGCCTTCGCCCACATAGGCGCCGATGTTCACGTACGACGGCATCAGGATTGCTCCCTTGGCGATGAAGCTGCCACGGCGCGCAACAGCAGGTGGCACCACGCGCACGCCGGTGGCCTTCATTTCTTCTTCGGACAGGTGAGCGAACTTGGTTTGCACTTTGTCATAAAAGCCCAGGTCGCCGGCCTTGACGACTTCGTTGTCCTTCAGCCGGAAAGACAGCAGCACGGCCTTCTTGATCCACTGGTGCACTGTCCACTGGCCCACGCCTTCGCGGGTGGCCACGCGCAGCGTGCCATTGTTCAGCTCGGCGATCACATGCTCGACAGCGTCCTGGATCTCCTTGGGGGCAGCGGCGGGCGAGAGGGTGGCTCGGTTGTCCCAGGCGTTATCGATGATGGTTTGCAGTTGTTGGGTCATGTTGTTGTCAGTAAGTCAGTCAGTCGGTCGTTCTATGGATCGGGATTCAGAAATCAGGCGGTGCGGGATTGGATGAACTGCACGATGCGCAGCGCGGCCTCCACGCACTCTTCGGTTTCGGCCACCAGGGCCATGCGCACGCGCTGGGCGCCGGGGTTGCTGCCCTGGGCCTCTCGGGCCAGGTAGCTGCCGGGCAGCACCGTCACATTGTATTGAGCCAGCAGGGCCCGCGCGAACTCTGCATCGGTCATCCCCAGGGCATCGGGCACCTTGGCCCACAGGTAGAAACCGGCGTCGGGCAGGGCAACCTCCATCACGCCTGCCAGCAGGGGGGTGACCTGGGCAAACTTCTTGCGGTAGCGCGTGCGGTTTTCCACCACATGCTGCTCGTCACTCCAGGCCGCAATACTCGCGGCCTGGACGATGGGACTCATCGCGCTGCCATGGTAGGTGCGATAGAGCAAGAAGGACTTGATCAGCGCCGCATCACCCGCCACAAAACCGCTGCGCAGGCCGGGCACGTTGCTGCGTTTGGACAGGCTGGTGAAGGAGATCAGGTTCTTGAAGTCGCGCCGCCCCAATTTTTCGGCAGCCTGCAGGCCGCCGAGGGGCGGTTCATCTCGGAAGTAGATCTCGCTGTAGCACTCGTCGGAAGCGATCACGAAGCCATAGCGGTCGCTCAGCGCGAAGAGTTTGTGCCATTCGTTCAGGGGCATCACGGCGCCGGTGGGGTTGCCGGGCGAGCACACAAACAGCAGTTGTGCGCGCTTCCACACCGATTCGGGGACAGCCCCCCAATTGACCGCAAAGTTGCGTGCTGGGTCGCTTGGTGCGTAATAGGGTTGGGCGCCTGCTAGCAGCGCTGCGCCTTCGTAGATTTGGTAGAACGGGTTGGGGCAAACGACCAGCGGCTGGCCTTGCGAGGGATCGATGACTGTCTGCGCGAACGCAAACAATGCTTCGCGCGAACCATTCACAGGCAGGACCTGGGTTCCCGCATCCAAGGTGAGTGCGTAGCGCTGGTTCAGCCAGCGCGTGAAGGCTTCGCGCAGCCGGGGTTCGCCTGCCGTGGCGGGGTAGCTGGCCAATCCTTCCAGGTTGTTACTAAGTGCATCCTTGATGAACTGCGGTGTAGGATGGCGCGGCTCACCCATACCCAGGCTGATGGGGCTGTAGGCGACCGGGGACTCGACCCCCGCAAAGAGTTGCTTGAGCCGCTCGAACGGGTAGGGCTGGAGGTGGGAGAGCAGGGGGTTCATGGGGCGACATTATGGGCGAACGGCCCATGGCCAAGGCTGGTGCGCAGTGGGGCGACGCTGGAGCGTTTTTGATTTTCGCCATCGCTCACTTCGTGTCCTTGTCGTGTCCTTGTGTCAATCCGACGTAAGAGCGGGTGCATAGCATCTATCCGGGAAAGAACGATAAGGGAGACAAAATGTCAGGATTCTTACCACTGCGCCCAGGACTCTGGTGGATGCGCCGATTTCGTCTGCCCGGCAAGCTGGCGACGGTGGGTGTTTTGATGCTGGCCGCGTTGGCCGCCACAGCCGCTGTGCCAGGGTGGGGCAGTGGTGTGGGGGGCGCTGTGCTGCTGTATGCGTTGCTGGCGCTTTACGTGAGTCTGTCGGATGACTTGGCCGGCCTTTCGCGTGCCATGGCGCGGACCACGAGTGGTGATCTCAGCACACGTTCCGGTGTGTACGGTCAGGACGAGGTGGGTGCCATGGCTCAGTCGCTCGACCAGATGGTGATCACCTTGTCCTCCATGGTGGCTGACATCCGCAGCAATGCGGCCCTGGTGGCCCATGCGGGCCAGAGCTTGGCGCAAGGCAACCGCTCGCTGGCCGATCGCACCGAGCAGCAGGCTGCCAACCTGGAGCAGACTGCCGCCAGTGTGGAGCAGCTCTCGTCGGCCGTGCAGAACAACGCCCAGACCGCCCGCAGCGCCGATGCGCGGGCGGCTGATGTGCGCAAGGCTGCTGATGCTGGGGCCGAGGCCATGGCCCGGGCGGTGCAATCGGTGGAGGCCATTCAGCAGGGCGCTCGTCGCATGACCGAAATCATTGGCGTTATCGATAGCATCGCCTTTCAGACCAACATCCTTGCACTAAATGCGGCCGTGGAGGCTGCCCGGGCGGGCGAGCAGGGCCGGGGTTTCGCGGTGGTAGCGGGCGAGGTACGCACCCTGGCCAAACGGTCGGGCGATGCGGCACGAGAGATACGGGAGCTGATCAGCGCATCGGTGAGTCAGGTCGAGGCCAGTGCCGGGCTGATCCGTTCCGCTGGCGACGGGATTGCCAACATGGCGGGCGGTATTCGCAGTGTGGCATCCAGCATGACTGATATTTCTGGCTCCAGCGCTGAGCAAAGCACAGGTCTGAGCGAGGTGAGTTCCGCCGTACAACAGCTGGACCAGATCACCCAGCACAACGCGCAGATGGTGGGCCATGCGGTTGCTCAGGCCGAGGTGCTGGAACTGCGCGCCTCCAACCTGTCGCGGGCGGTGGCGGCTTTCCGGCTTCAGCAGGGTACTGCCGATGAAGCGGTAGCTTTGGTCCAGAAGGCCGTGGCTCTGTTCAAAACCACCTCGCAAGACCAGTTCCTGCGCAGCCTGACAGACAAGAACCAGCCGTACCATGACCGGGACATGTACGTGTTTGTTCTGGACAGCGCGGGCACCTACCGGGCGTTTGGAGGCAACCCTGCCAAAGTGGGCACCCGTGTGCAGGACATTCCAGGCATTGCAGGAGACCGGCTGGTGAGTGACATCGTGGCTCAGGCCGACCGGGCTGCGGGCTGGGTGGAGTACGACATCACCAACCCGGCTACGGGCGCGGTGCAGACCAAGATGTCTTATGTGAGCCGCGTGGGGGACTTGTACGTAGGCTGCGGGGTCTACAAGTCTTTGGTAGCCCGTTGACGGGCTGGTTTTCTGCTCGGCCCCATGGCATGGGCGAGGGGGCCCAGTTCAGCGCGGGCTTTCTTCTCGGCGCTGCCGCGCGCGCTCCATGGCGGCTGCAATGGCGGCCTTGCGCGCATCGGCACTACTGATCTTGATGTCGGTGGGGTCAGCAGCAGGTTGGCCCATCGCCTCTACAGGTTCGTCTTCCGCATCTTCAAGAGGCATCCGTTGGCGGCGTTGCTGGTAGCGCACGCGCGCTTGCTCGGCCAGGGGGGCGGACCATGCGGCCCAACCAGTGGCCGCGCCGCTGGTGATTTCCAGCTGGATGCAGTCTACCGGGCAGACCGGAATACACAGCTCGCACCCGGTGCAATACGGCTCGATCACGGTGTGCATCCGCTTGTTGGAGCCCACGATGGCGTCGGTGGGGCAGGCCTTGATACACAGTGTGCAGCCGATGCACCAAGCCTCGTCAATAAACGCCACGGTGCGTGGGCCTTCCACGCCATGCTCGGCGCTCAGTGGCAGCGCGGCCAGGCCCGTGATGGCCGCCAGGCGCTCCACACCCTCGGCGCCACCCGGCGGGCACTGGTTGATGGCCGCCTCGCCGCTGGCGATGGCCTGCGCATAGGTGGCGCAGTCGGGGTAGCCGCAGCGTGTGCACTGCGTCTGGGGCAGCGCGGCGTCGATCCGCGCTGCAAGGTCCTTCGGGGCAGCGCAGGCG
>NZ_QAIH01000271.1:7430-11666 GCF_003060895.1 Acidovorax sp. HMWF029
TTGCGCGCCTTGCTGCTGCGGCTGGCGCTGCGGGCAGGGGCTGCCGTGACTGCAGTTGCCTTGGCTGCGCCGAGGTCGGCGGGCGCCTGCTCTGCCGCGCCGGTCGGCTTGGTAGCACCCTCTGACTTGACCCAGCGCGTGACCACCACGTCGGAGGGTTTGCTGGTTGTAGCGGCCGCTGCGCCAGAGCGCGTGGCCGAAGGAGCTGGCTTGGCCGCCTTTGTCGCCGGTTTTGGTTGAGGGGCAGCCTTGGGTTTTGCGGAGGGTGCCGCTATAGCTGACGTTGTGACCTTGGCAACAGCTGCAGCGGTCGACAAGCCCACCTGGGTGCGAGGCAGTTCGTGTTCCAAAATGAACTCGCGCACCTTCGGGTACACCAGATCACGCCAGCGGCGGCCACTGAAGATGCCATAGTGTCCTGCCCCCTTGGCTTCGAGGTGGCGTTGTTCCTTGCGCACGATACCGCTGCACAGGTCGTGGGCGGCTTCGGTCTGGCCCGAGCCAGAGATATCGTCCAGTTCACCCTCTACGGTGAACAGGGCGGTGGTGGTGATGTCTTGCGGGCGCACGCGCTCGATCTTGCCTGAGGGCGAGCGCACATCCCAGGTGCCGTTGACCAGCTTGTAGTCCTGGAACACCGTCTGGATGGTTTCCAGGTAGTAGTCAGCGTCCATGTCCAGCACGGCGTTGTACTCGTCGTAGAACTTGCGGTGGGCTTCGGCACTGGCGTCGTCGCCCTTGATCAGATCCTTGAAGTAGTCGTAGTGGCTGCTGGCGTGGCGGTCGGGGTTCATCGCCACAAATCCGGTGTATTGCAGGAAGCCTGGGTACACGCGGCGGCCAGCCCCAGGGAACTTGTCGGGCACCCGATAGATGACGTTGTTTTCGAACCACTCATAGCTGCGGTTCGTGGCCAGATTGTTCACAGCGGTAGGTGACTTGCGGGCATCGATGGGGCCTCCCATCATGGTCATGGTCAGCGGCGTCTTTTCGCCACGGCTGGCCATCAGCGAGACGGCTGCGAGCACCGGCACGGTGGGCTGGCACACGCTGATCACATGGCAGTTGCCGTACTGGCCCTGCAGATGGCGGATGAACTCCTGCACGTAGTTCACGTAGTCGTCGAGGTGGAACTCCCCGTCGGCCAGTGGCACCAGGCGGGCGTTTTTCCAGTCGGTGATGTAGACCTTATGGTCCTTGAGCATGGTGCGTACGGTATCGCGCAGCAAGGTGGCGTAGTGGCCCGACAGCGGCGCTACGATCAGCACCACGGGTTGGCCCTTGAGCTTGGTCAGCGTGGCAGGGTCGTCCGAAAAGCGCTTGAAGCGGCGCAGCTCGCAGAACGGTTTATTGACCTCGATGCGCTCATGGATGGCGACACCGATGCCGTTCACGTCCACTGTGTGGATGTCAAACGCAGGCTTCTCGTAATCCTTGCCCAGGCGATAAAGCAGGTCATAGCCAGCTGCCATGCGCTGGGCTGCCGAGGTCTGGCTCAAGGGAGACACCGGGTTGCTGAACAACTTGGAAGCTGCCTGCGCAAAGTCTGTAAAGGGCTCCATCAGGGAGCGCTGGGTTTCGTAGATGTGGTACAGCATGGGGCGAAACTCCGATTTGTTGCAGTGCAATATAGCAGCACTTGGTAACAAGCACATGGAGTAAAACCACCAATGCCAAGTCACCTATGCGACATTGCGGAAAGTCAGGCCGCTAGGCTTGCGCAAGGCCCGAAATGCACCATGGCGCCACCCAGGCAGCTTAATGTGGCCGGGTTTCGGAGTTGTCGTTCAGCCAAGCCTCGAACGCTTCGCGCGCCGAATTGCGCAGTGCGGGGCGGAAGGCGGCCTTGTTGCTCAGGTACAGGCAGTGCCGCATCACCGTGTAGGGGTTGAAGCTTCCCTGGGAGGGCTGCTCCTCGAAGTGCTGCTTGTAGCGCTTGACCACGCCAATGGTCTCGCGCATCAAAGTGTTGAAGCGCGAGCGTGTCATGCGCGGCGACCATGCCTGGATATCGTCCACAAAACTATCGACCTTGGAGGGCTCGAACTCGAAGTCCTTGAAGAAATGCGTGGCGATCTTGAGGAATGTGAAGGCGTTTAGTTCACTGCTGCCCCCTGCCGCCTTGTGGGTGGCCAACGCGTCTGCGGGGACGCCAAGGGTGGGATCGGCGGTTTCGTCGGGGGCCTGCAGCAGTTCGGCGGCTGTGGCGTCGCGGATCTGGCGAAACTCGCGGTCAGCCAGCTCGAACAGGGCGGACAGCACGTTGATGCGCCGTTTGAGTTCTCCCGGAATCGACTTCTTGTATTTGATGCGGTGGTCCAGCACGCTCCAGGAGTCTTGGATGATGGTGCGCACCTGCAACTCGAAAGGCAGCTGGGCATAGGCTGCATGCGTGGCCTGGGTGCGCTGCGCGCTGCCGAGCTTCAGGTCCAGATGCAGCCCCTTGTAGCCGAACGAGGCCTCCGTGCTTTCTACCGCCGTCACCTTGTCGGTGACATCAATCACGGCAAAGTGCCCGCGCACGATGGCTGCGATCTTCTCCAGCTCGTCCTCGTAGAGGCAGACCACCCGCACTCCGACCAGGTCGGTGATGTAGTGCTGGATTTCATACGGCGTGTTGTTCTCCTCCAGCGTCGGGCGGTATTTGCGCACGAACTTGCGGATGCACTCGTCCACATCTTTGACACGGCCCTCCACCTTGGCAATCTCTACCCCGCCCGCCTGCGTGACCACGGCTGCCACCAGGGCGGTGAAGGCTGCGCAGGCGGTCTCCAGCCCTGTGAACTGCTCTGCGTAAAACGCACGGAAGTGGGATTCCTCTTGGTCGAAGTCAAGCGATGCCATGCCGGTTCTTTGTGGTTTGCGAAGGTGGTGAGAGCGCCGTATCCGGGTCCGTCTAACGTGGTGGGGCGTGCGTGGCGTGAGCATATCCAGCCCTGAACGCCCAGCGTTACCCCGGCGCGGAGAGTGTCCTCCCAAAATGCGGCTTTTCTGTGCCAGACAAATGCCCGACAAATGCCTGATAAAGTGCCCAGCGCCCACTGTGGTGGCCGCTCAATCCGCCACTATGGCCCAGCGCTCATGATCGCACCAGCTGCCATTCATCTTTAGATGGCGGGGCGAAAACCCTCCTGTCGCATCCCGCACACGCTTGGGGCGCGGGTTCCGTCCGAACACCATTGCCGCAGGGCGGTGTCAGGCCGCGAATGCTGGGTGCTCCTGACCTGCAGAAGTCTCGGGCGCTGTGGCATACGCTTGCACCGCCAGCGCATGCACCTCGCGCGCAGGGCGGTCTTTGAGCAAATGGTTGCTCCACACCTGGCGCCAGATGCGGGCGCCGGGCAGGCTGTGGCGCAGACCCAGCATGTGCCGGGCGATGTGGGGCCAGGGCGTACCGTGCTGGGCGGCCTCGCGTTCCATGTACTCGACCATGGCCAGTTCCACCTCTTCACGGGTCAGGGTGCCGGGCACACCACCTTGTTCGCCGTAGTAGAGCTGGTCCCAGCGGGCCAGCCACCAGGGGTTGTGGTAGGCCTCGCGACCGATCATCACGCCGTCCAGGTGCGCAAGCTGTTCCTGCACCACCGCATCGGTGGTGATGCCGCCGTTGATGGCGATGGTGAACTGCGGAAACTCGGCCTTGAGGCGGTGCACCACCTCGTAGCGCAGGGGGGGGATGTCACGGTTTTCCTTAGGGCTCAGGCCCTGCAGCCATGCATTTCGAGCATGCACGATGAACACGGTGCAGCCCGCATCGGCCACGGTGCCGATGAAGTCGCGCACAAAGCCGTAGTCCTCCACCTTGTCGATGCCAATGCGGTGCTTCACGGTAACGGGCACGCTGACTACGTCTTTCATGGCCTTGACACAGTCGGCCACCAGCGGGGGGGCCTTCATGAGGCTGGCGCCAAATGCACCACGCTGCACCCTGTCGCTGGGGCAACCACAGTTGAGGTTGACCTCGTCATAGCCCCATTGCTCGCCCAGCCGCGCGGCCTGGGCCAGCTTGTCGGGCTCGTTGCCACCCAACTGCAGCGCCACGGGGTGCTCTTCAGCGTTGAAGCGCAGGTGGCGCTCGGTGCCCCCATACAGGATGCCGCCTGCGTTCACCATTTCGGTGTAGAGCAGGGTCTGGCGGGTCAGCAGCCGGTGAAAAAAACGGCAGTGGCGGTCCGTCCAATCCATCATCGGGGCAACGGACATGCGCCAGGGGCTGTGGGGCGGAGAGGGGGGAGC
>NZ_QAIH01000272.1:0-7353 GCF_003060895.1 Acidovorax sp. HMWF029
CTGTCAGGCGCCAGTTGTGGGCCCTGTGGACCATCGTGCTGCTGTTGGCGGCCCTCCTGGCGGCCAGCGCCTGGCAGCACCGCAACCCCACCGCCCGCAAGATCACCCAGGACGATATTGACGCCGCCGTGCTGCGCACACTGGAGACCACCACGCCGCCTTCGGCCGCTGCACGTGCAGTGGACAGCATCGCGCCGTCCATCGTGCGCGTGGTGGGCTACGGTCGCAGCAAGAACGGCAAGGAAGAAGTCGAGCGCGGCATTGGTACGGGCGTGGTCATCGTGGACAAGGGCGTCATCCTGACCAACCTGCATGTGGTGGCGGGCGCCGACCGCATCGGCATCACCTTTCATGATGGGCTGGAGGCCACCGCAAGCATCACCGGTGCCCAGCCCGAGAACGACCTGGCCGTGCTTCAGGCCCACAAGGTGCCCGACGACCTGGAAGCCGCCACCCTGCGCTCGACCCAGAATCTGCGCCCCGGCGACCACGTAGTGGCCGTGGGTTTCCCTTTTGGCATCGGGCCCTCTGCATCCGCGGGTGTGGTGTCGGGCCTGCGGCGAGAGTTCACCTCGCCCGAGGGCAAGCGCCAGCTCAGCAACCTGATTCAGTTCGATGCGGCAGCCAACCCGGGCAACTCGGGCGGCCCGCTGGTCACGCTCGATGGCGAAGTGGTGGGCATCGTCACCGCCATCCTCAACCCCACACCTGCGCGCACCTTCATCGGCATCGGGTTTGCGGTGCCTATCGAGAACGCGGCCTCGGCCGTTGGCATGCCCCCCTTCTGACCCCGACCGTCCACAAGGAGCCCCATGGAAACCACGCCACCTCCCTCCGCCATGAACAACGCCGCCACCGCCACCCTGATGGAGCAGGTGCTCTACGAAGTCAAACGCGTGGTGGTGGGCCAGGACCGCTTTCTGGAGCGCGTCATGGTCGCCATGCTTGCGCAGGGCCACCTGCTGGTCGAAGGCGTTCCGGGCCTGGCCAAGACGCTCACCGTCAAGACGCTGGCCAGCACCATCCAGGGCAGCTTCAAGCGCATCCAGTTCACGCCCGATCTGGTCCCCGCCGACCTGGTGGGCACGCGCATGTACAACCAAAAGACCGGCGAGTTCAGCACCACGCTGGGTCCCGTGTTTACCCACCTGCTGTTGGCCGACGAAATCAACCGCGCGCCCGCCAAAGTGCAAAGCGCGCTGCTGGAGGTGATGCAGGAGCGCCAGGTCACCATTGCGGGCGAGACCCACAAGGTGCCCGAGCCTTTTTTGGTGATGGCCACGCAGAACCCCATCGAAACCGAGGGCACCTATGCGCTGCCCGAGGCGCAGGTGGACCGCTTCATGATGAAGGTGCTGATCGACTACCCCACTGAAGAAGAGGAGTTTGTGATTGCCCAGCGCGCACTGGACAAGCCCGTGCAGGTGCTGCCCGTCGCCACCACCACCCAGCTGGCGGCGCTGCAGGCCGAATGCCGCACGGTGTATGTGGACCCATCCCTGCTGCAGCACGCAGTCAAGCTGGTGGCCGCCACGCGTGTGCCAGCCAAGCATGGCCTCAAAGACCTGGCAGGTTTCATTGCCTGCGGCGCCAGCCCCCGCGCCACCATTGCCCTGGCTGAGGGCGCCCAGGCCCTGGCCATGCTGCGCGGGCGCAACTACGTACTGCCTGAGGACATGACCGACCTGGCCGCCGACGTGCTGCGCCACCGCATTGCACTGTCGTACGAGGCACTGTCCGAAGGGCTGGATGCCGACGCGCTCATAGAGCGCATCATGGCCAAGATCCCTGCGCCTGCGCGCCCTTTGCACCACGAGCAAAAAGCCGCCTGACCGAGTCCCGCCATGCGCCCAAAGCCGCCTGAATCCTCTTTCGCCACGGTCCACGCCCTGCCCACGCTGCCCGGGCAAGCTGACCGTTTGCTGCGCGAGCTGGAGTGGAAGGTGATCCGCCGCCTGGACGGCCTGCTGCAGGGCGACTACCGCACCCTGATGCGTGGCAGTGGCCTGGACCTGGCCGACCTGCGCGAATACCAGCCGCACGACGATGTACGCCACATCGACTGGAACGTGACCGCCCGCCTGAACCAGCCCCATGTGCGCGTGTTCACCGAAGACCGCGAGATGACCGCCTGGTTCCTGCTGGACCTGAGCCCGTCCATCAGCTTTGGCCCCGAGGGGCGCGCCAAGCGCGACATCCTCACCGGCTTTGTGGCCGTGCTCTCGCGCCTGCTCACCCGCCACGGCAACCGCGTGGGCGCCATGCTGTACGGCGGCGCCAGCCACCAGGCCGAACGCACGGTGGACTACGTGCTGCCGCCGCGCAGCAGCCGTGCCCATGTGCTGCACCTGGTGCATCGCCTGCTGGCGCCCCCCCCACCCGCCGCCCATCGCACGGGCGGCGGCGCAGCCACCGAGTTGCACCGGCTGCTGCAAACCGCACTGGCCAACCTGCGCCGCCGCGCCACCGTGTTCGTTGTGTCCGACTTCATCAGCGCACCCGGCTGGGAAAAGCCCTTGGCGCAGCTAGCGCAGCGCCACGACGTGGTAGCCGTGCGCCTGCTCGACCCGCTGGAGCTGGAGCTGCCCGACCTGGGCCTCATCACCCTGCGCGACGCCGAAAGCGGCGAGCAACTGCAGGTGGACACCCATGACGCCGCCTTCCGCCGCCGCTTTGCGCAACTGGCGGCCGAGCGCGAGGCCACACTGCGCGACGGCCTGGCGCATGCCGGGGCCGACACGCTGGAGCTGTGCACCGACGACGACCTGGTGGACACCCTGCTGCGCTTCATGGACCTGCGCCAGCGCCGCGTGCGGGCGCCCCGCGCGACTGCGGATTCCACCGCGTCCCAACCCCACTACGCCACCTGAGGACCCGCACCATGGTTTTTCTCTGGCCCACCCTGCTCTGGCTGCTGCTGGTTGCGCCCCTGCTGGTGCTGCTGTACTGGTGGCTTCTGCACCGGCGCAAGAAAACCGCGCTGACCTATTCAAGCCTGTCCCTGGTGCGCGAAGCCATGGGCACCCGGCAGAACCTGCGCCGCCACATCCCGCCCACCCTGTTCCTGCTGGCCCTCGTTGCGCTGCTGCTGGCCGCCGCACGGCCACTGGCCATCATCACCCTGCCCTCGCAAGAGCAGACCATCATGCTGGCCATGGATGTCTCGGGCAGCATGCGTGCTGCCGACGTAGAGCCCGACCGCATCACTGCAGCCCAGAACGCCGCCAAGGCCTTCATTGCCGAGCTGCCCCGCCATGTGCGCGTGGGCATCGTGGCCTTTGCGGGCAGCGCCCAGCTGGCGCAGCTGCCCACACAAAGCCGCGAAGACCTGGTCAAAGCCATTGACAGCTTCCAGCTGCAGCGCGGCACGGCCACGGGCAACGGCATCATGTTGTCGCTGGCCACCATCTTCCCGGACGCAGGCATCGACATCGCCGCGCTGGGGGGGCGGCAGGCCATGCGCCCCAAGCCCATTGAAGAAATCGGCAAGCAGCAGGACCCAGCCAAGCCCTTCACCCCGGTGGCGCCCGGCTCCTACACCTCAGCCGCCATCATCATGCTGACCGACGGCCAGCGCACCACGGGCGTAGACCCCCTGGAAGCCGCCAAGTGGGCTGCCGACCGGGGCGTGCGCGTGTACACGGTGGGCGTGGGCACGGTGCAGGGCGAGACCATCGGTTTCGAAGGCTGGTCCATGCGCGTACGGCTGGACGAAGAAACGCTCAAGGCCGTGGCCGCACGCACCAATGCCGAGTATTTCCATGCAGCCACCGCGGCAGATTTGAAGAAGGTGTACGAGACACTGAGTTCCCGGTTGACGGTGGAGAAGAAGGAGACGGAGGTGTCTTCTTTGCTGGCGTTGCTGGGAGCGGCGCTAGCGGTGCTGGCGGCAGGGTTGTCGGTGTGGTGGTATGGGCGGATTTTGTAGTTATTTTGGGCTCTTGCGCCTGTCTGGCAAGCGCTATTAGCTATTGTTTTTGCAGCATATGACTCCTACCCCACCCGTTCGGGCGGAGCCTGCCGAAGCCTGTATGTGCTGGCTTGAATGGCGTGCTGGTTTGAATGCCGTGCTGGTTTGAATGCCGTGCTGGGGTGCAGGGCGGGAGCCGGGGTATGCGCCCGCCGGCGCAGCAGTCACTACAAAATCAATAGCTAATAGCGCTTGCCAGACAGGCGCCAGCAGCCAAAAAATTACCCCAAAACCCCAGACACCAACCTCAGCACCCGATCACACCGCGCAGCCAAAGACTCATCGTGCGTCACCATCACAAACGCCGTCCCTTGGTCGCGCGCCAGTTGCAGCATCAGATCGAAAACACCGTCCGCCGTGCTGCGGTCCAAATTCCCCGTCGGCTCATCGGCCAGCACACACGCAGGCCGCGTGACCAAGGCCCGCGCAATCGCCACCCGTTGGCGCTCACCGCCCGACAGCTCGGCCGGCCGGTGCATCAAACGCTCCTTCAGCCCCACCGACGCCAGCACCCGCTGCGCCTCGGCATGGCATTGCGCCAGCGGCAGGCGGCGAATGCGCAGCGGCATGGCCACGTTGTCCAGCGCGCTGAACTCGGGCAGCAGGTGGTGAAACTGGTAGATAAAGCCCAGGTGCTGGTTGCGCATCTGGCCCTGGCGCTGCGCCGACAGCGAGGACATGTCTTCACCCTTGAGCCGCACGCTGCCCGAGGTGGGCGCATCCAGCCCGCCCAGCAGGTGCAGCAAGGTGCTCTTGCCCGAACCCGAAGCGCCGACGATGGCCAGCGTTTCGCCCGCGCGGATCTGCAAGTCCACGCCCTTGAGCACGGTCACATCCAGGCGGCCTTCGGTAAAACGCTTGGTCAGGCCCCGGGCTTCCAGCACCACCGCTCCATTTTTCAAGACATTTTGGCCGTTGCCGCCTGATGGTATTGGTTTGATTGCTACATTATTCATAGCGAAGCGCTTCCGCAGGGTTCACACGGCTGGCGCGCCAGCTGGGGTACAGGGTGGCCACAAAGGCCAGCACCAAAGAGATGACACCGATCGGCACGATGTCACTGCTTTGCGGCTCGCTGGGCATCTTGCTGATGAGGTAGATGTCTTTGGGCAGGAAGCTCGCGTTCAGCGCCCGTTCGATGGCCGGCACGATCACGTCGATGTTGAACGCAATGCCCAGGCCCAGCAGCAGGCCCACGGCCGTGCCAATCACGCCCACCATGGCGCCCTGCACCACAAAGATGCCCATGATGCTTTTCGGGCTGGCGCCCAGTGTGCGCAGGATGGCAATGTCGGCGCGCTTGTCGGTCACCGTCATGACCAAGGTTGAGACGAGATTGAACGCTGCCACGGCCACGATGAGCGTGAGGATGATGAACATCATGCGTTTTTCAAGCTGCACGGCGGCAAACCAGGTGCGGTTTTGCTGCGTCCAGTCGCGGATCAGCAAGTGACCGCTCAGCGTGCCTGCCAGTTGCTGGGCCACCTCGCGCGCCTGGTGCAGGTCCTTGAGCTTCAGGCGCACGCCCGTGGGGCCTTCCAGGCGGAAGATACGCTGCGCGTCCTCATGGTGCAGCAGCACCAGGGCCGAGTCGTATTCGTAGTGGCCTGAATCAAACGTGCCCGCCACCGTCATCTGCTTGAGGCGTGGCACCACGCCAGCGGGCGTCACCTGGCCTGCGGGCGCGATCAGCGTCACGGCGTCGCCCACCCGCACGCCCAGCATGCGGGCCAGCTCGCCGCCCAGCACCACGCGGAATTCGCCTGGCACCAGCAGCTTGAGCGTTTTTTCGTTGGTGGCGGCCAAGTCCGTCACCGCACCTTCGAGGGCCGGGTCGATGCCACGCACCAGCGCGCCCTTCATGTCCTCGCCACGCGCCAGCAGGGCCTGCGCCGCCACAAAAGGCGCCGCGCCGATCACATTCGGGTTCTTCTTGGCCTCCGCCAGGGTAAGCGCCGGGTCGGGCAGCGCGGCGCCCTGGGGGGCGAAGATTTCGATGTGCGAAACCACGCTGAGCATGCGGTCGCGCACTTCCTTCTGAAAACCGTTCATCACACTGAGCACGATGATCAGCGCCGCCACCCCGAGCGCAATGCCCAGCATGGACACGCCCGAGATGAACGAGATAAAGCCATTGCGCCGCGTGGCGCGGCCCGCGCGCGTGTAGCGCCAGCCCAGGGCCAGTTCGTAGGGGATTTTCATGGAATGGGAAAGAAGGCCTCACCCCAGCGGAATGCCGGGGCCGGGCCGGGGCAGATTGTGGCATCCCGGACAATAGCGGGATGTCGGACACCACCCATTTGCTCATCCCTGGCGCCGCGAGCGCTTCTGAGGGATGCCAGCAAGCCCTGCAAAACCTCGCCCTCCCCCATCTGGACCGCCTTCTGGCAAGGCTCAGCCCGCACCCCACCGGCAGCGACAGCGGGGAAGAAACCAGCTTCTCTGCCCCCCACGAACGCGCCCTGGCCCGCGCCCTGGGCCTGCCTGCCGAGGACGGCCACATCCCCTGGGCTGCCTGGCACCGCCACCAGCAGCACCCATCAACAGATGGCGAAGCATGGGCCTTTGTCACCCCCTGCCAGTGGCAGGTCAGCACCGACCACGTCACGCTGCGCGACCCCGAGCAACTGGGCCTGGATGAGGCGGCATCGCGCGCACTGCTCGCCATCATCTCGCCCTGGTTTGCCGAGGACGGCATCACCCTGCACTACGACCAGCCCACCCGCTGGCTGGCCAGCGGCCCGCTGTTTGCCGACCTGGCCACCGCCTCGCTGGAGCGGGTGCTGCTGCGCGACGTGCGCGCCTGGATGCCCCACGCCCAGCAAGCGCGCACCCTGCACCGCCTGCACAGTGAGATGCAGATGCTGCTCTACACCCACGCCTTCAATGACGAGCGCGCGGCGCGCGGGCTGCCGGTGGTCAACTCGTTCTGGGTGCATGGCGCAGGAGCGCTACCGGCGTCCCCCCCGCCGGGCGCCGCCGCGCCCACCATGCCCACCACGCTGCGCGATACGGCGCTGCGCGAGGACTGGCGCACCTGGGCCCAAGCCTGGGCCACGCTCGATGCAGGCCCGGTGGCCGATCTGCTGCGCCAGGCCGAGGCGGGCGCCCCCGTGTCACTCACGCTGTGCGGCGATCGCAATGCGCAGGCCTTTCACAACGCGCCCCGCTCGTTGGCCCGGCGTTTTCAAGGCTTTTTTCGGCCTCTGCGCGCGACAGACCTGCTCAACAAGCTATGAAAATAGTAGCAAGAGACATCCCCCCCCGCGCCGCCTGGGCGCTGGAGCAGGCCGGTGTGCACCCGCTGCTGGCCCGCCTGTACGCAGCCCGTGGCGTGCGCGCCAAGGACGAGCTGGACGACGGCCTGGGCCGCCTGCTGCCCC
>NZ_QAIH01000272.1:7363-11204 GCF_003060895.1 Acidovorax sp. HMWF029
CCTGGTCATCGTGGCCGACTACGACTGCGACGGCGCAACCGCCTGCGCCGTGGGCGTGCGTGGCCTGCGCATGCTGGGCGCCCAGAACGTGGACTACCTGGTGCCCGACCGCGTGACGGACGGTTATGGCCTCACCCCGCCCATCGCCCGGCGCGTGGCCGAGCGCGGCGCCGATGTGCTGATCACCGTGGACAACGGCATTGCCAGCGTGGAGGGCGTGGCCGAGGCCAAGGCCCTGGGCCTGCAGGTGCTGGTGACCGACCACCACCTGCCCGGCCCCGCGCTGCCTGCAGCCGATGCCATCGTCAACCCCAACCAGCCTGGCTGCACATTCGAGAGCAAGTCCATGGCCGGCGTGGGCGTGATGTTCTACACACTGCTGGCACTGCGCGCCGAACTGCGCGCGCGCGGCGTGTTTGACGCCGCCACGCAACCCAAGCTCGACCCGCTGCTCACCCTGGTGGCGCTGGGCACCGTGGCCGACGTGGTCAAGCTCGACGCCAACAACCGCCGCCTGGTCGCCCAGGGCCTCAAACGCATTCGCATGGGCCAGATGCCCGCAGGCATCGCCGCGCTCTTCCATGCCGCAGGCCGCAAGGCGCCAGCTGCCACCACCTTCGACTTTGGTTTCGCATTGGGCCCGCGCATCAACGCCGCAGGGCGCCTGGCCGACATGACACTGGGCATCGAATGCCTGCTGACCGACGACGCAGGCCGCGCCGCCGAGCTGGCCGCCACGCTGGACGGCATCAACCGCGAGCGCCGCGAGATCGAGGGCGGCATGCGCGAGCAGGCCATGCTGATGGCAGAGAGCCTGTTTGACGAGCGCGAAGAGCCACCGCCCGCCATCAGCGTGTTCGACCCCGACTTCCACGAGGGCGTGGTCGGCATCGTGGCCAGCCGCATCAAGGACAAGCTGCACCGCCCCACCTTTGTGTTTGCCGCCAGCAGCGCGCCGGGCAAGGAGCATGAGCTCAAAGGCTCGGGCCGCTCCATCCCCGGCTTTCACCTGCGCGACGCGCTGGACCTGGTGGCCAAGCGCCATCCGGGCGTGATCCTCAAGTTTGGCGGCCACGCCATGGCGGCGGGCTGCACCGTGGCCGAAGAATCGTTTGACGTGTTCGAGCAGGCCTTCGCCCAGGTCGCGCAGGAATGGCTGGACGCCGCCACCCTCACCCGCCGCATCGAAACCGACGGCCCGCTGGCCCCCGAGTACTGCCGCGCCGACATCGTGGACACCTTGCACCGCGAGGTCTGGGGCCAGGGTTTTGCGCCGCCCACCTTCAGTGAAGAAGTTCAGGTGCTGAGCCAGCGCCTGGTGGGCGAGGCCAAGAACCACCTGTCCCTGAAGCTCATGCACCAGGGCAACCCCGTGGACGCCATCTGGTTCGGCCACACCGAGCAGTTGCCCGCGCGGGTGCTGCTGGCCTTCCGCCTGGATGTGAACGAATGGAAGGGCGAGCGCAAGGTGCAGTTTTTGGTGGAAGGCGCAGAGGTCTAGCCCGCTGCGCGGCGGGTCAGTCTTCAGAAGCTTTCCCAGTCGTCATCGCCTCCCTGCGCCGCCACCTTGCTGGCGGGCGCAGGGGCCTTGGCGGCAGGCAGGCGCGCAGGCGCTGGTGCTGGCGCGGGTGCTTTGGATCCAGCCGACGCCACGCGAGGAGCGCTGGCAGCCGCTTTGGCCGCAACGGGTCGGGGCGCAGGTGCTGCCCGGGGCGCTGCCGCCGGGGCCCGCGCGGTCACCGCACCCACGTTGAACACCGACACCACCTCCGCCAGCCGCTGTGCCTGATCGCGCATCGAGGCGGCTGCGGCGGTCGATTCCTCCACCAGCGCCGCGTTCTGCTGCGTCATCTGATCCAGGTGCGTCACCGCCTGGTTCACCTGGGCGATGCCGTCGCGTTGTTCCGTGGACGATGCCGTGATCTCTCCGATCAGGTCGCTCACCCGCTGCACGCTCGCCACAATTTCTTCCATGCTCTGACCTGCCTGTGCCACCTGGGCCGAGCCCGATTCCACGTTTTCCACGCTGGCGCTGATCAGGGTCTTGATTTCTTTGGCTGCCTCGGCGCTGCGCTGGGCCAGGTTGCGCACTTCGCTGGCCACCACTGCAAAGCCCCTGCCTTGTTCGCCCGCTCGGGCGGCTTCCACCGCAGCGTTCAGCGCCAGGATGTTGGTCTGGAACGCAATGCCGTCGATGGTGCCGATGATGTCGCTGATCTTTTTGCTGCTGTCGGTGATCTGCTGCATGCTGGTGACCACCTGGCCCACCACTTCGCCACCCCGCGCTGCGGCCTGGGCTGCGGTGCCTGCCAGCTGGTTGGCCTGGCGCGCCGTGTCGGCCGACTGGCTCACGGTGGCCGTGAGCTGTTCCATGCTGGCCGCCGTCTCTTCCAGGTTCGACGCCGTCTGCTCTGTGCGGGCCGACAGGTCGTGGTTGCCGTTGGCTATCTCCACCGATGCCGACGACACCGCATCCACCCCGTGGCGCACTTCGCTCACCACCGTGCGCAGCCGCGCCGACATGGCCGACAGCGAGCGCAGCATGTGGCCAAACTCGTCCTGGCGGGTGGAATGCAGCTCCTGGGTAAGGTCACCGGCGGCAATGGCGTCGATGGTCTCGACCGCCTGGCCGAGCGGTACGGTGATGGAATGCACCAGCTTCCAGGCCAGAAAAAGGCCCACCGCCATGAGTATCAGCGAGGTGACCACACCCCAGATCGCATATTCAATCCGGTGTGCAGTGGCGTCCGCACGGATCGTGTCTCGGCGCTTCTCCAGCGTAGCGACAAAATCGTCCTGGGTCTTGAGGTACTTGGTGACCAGGGGGGCAAACTCGTCATCGGCATAGCGCTGGGTGGCCACAGCATCGCCCGCGCCTTTCAGCTCCCAGGTTTTGGCGGTAGCGGCCAGCACGATCTTGCGCGCCTCCAGCACCTTGTCGAGTGCGGCTTTTTCCTCAGGCGCCGTGGCTGCGGCCACGATGGTTTCCTGCACCTTGTTGATGTTTCCGATGATCTCCTTGACCTTGGCGCCGTACTGCTCGGCCAGCACCGAGTCGGTGGTCACCGCGCCGCCCATGACCATGGTGACGGCGGTTTCGGTGGCGCCACGCCAGCGCACAGCCGATGAGATGCGGGCTTCGATCTCGACCACGGCATCGATGGCCGCAGACATGGCCGTGTTGGCCCGGTTCTGAGCAAAGCCCGAGAGCAGCAGCATGCCGATCATCAGACCCAGGAAGGCGCCCCAAAGCTTGCGGGAGACGCGGATATTGTCGAGTTGCATGGTTTGGATTTCCTCGTGGACCGGAGATGTTTCGTTCATGTTCTACGCATACCGCGCAGGTAACATTCGATTACATCAATAACAGGCCATAGCCTACGACAGCCCAGGGCGCTGCCGGGCCCGCCTCCCACCGGGGAATACCCGCATCCAGAAAGCGCCACAAATGCGCGAACGAAATATCCGCGAACACGATGAAGGGGCTCCCACCTTGCGACGCTACGCAGTGTTAGCCGTTTGGGGTACGCTTTTTACGACAAAAATGGCCGTCTCCGCCCTGTAGTATTGCCTTTTACGCTACATATTTAGGAGCAATCAAAGCCCAAGGACCGGGGCGAATCAGAAACTCTCCCATTCGTCGTCATTGCCGCCCGCGGTAGCCCGCGACGCCGCTGCAGGGGAGGACGAAGAAGCAGGCGCTGGTGCGGCCTTGGGCGCGGTAGGCGCCTTGCCAGCCAGCTTGGGGGCCACCGGCGCCTTGGCGGCGGCAGCTGCGGGCTTGCTTCCGGTGCCGCCCACCCGGGCCGCTGCAGGGGCGGGTCGGGGCGCAGGTGCTGCC